>NZ_CP029033.1:2461298-2768961 GCF_003073475.1 Actinobaculum sp. 313
AGAAGCCATCGCACACGCAGTCGGCCAGGGTAAGCTCATTATCGCCGCTGCCGGAGATGCCACATCCGACGAATTGGTCTCAGCGTATGCGACTCCGTCGGCCACCGAGAGTGCCACCGAGGGTACGCATGCGAACCTACGTTATCCCGCTGCCTACGATGGCGTTATTGGAGTTACTGCGGTCACGGCAACATCGGATGTGTCCGATGATCTCATGCATTCGGAAGCCGTGGATCTGGCCGGACCGGGCACGAACGTACTGGTGGCCAACGGTGATGCCGGGACCTGCCTGGCAGCCACGAATGCGGTCTCAACCGGGTATGCGACGGGATTTGTCGTCGGCGCCGCCGCGCTTACCATGTCGTACAACAACCCCTCCGAAAGCCCGGAAATGACAGCTTTTCGCCTCAAACAGTCGGCACGCCGCGGTGACCCCTCCTCACGCACTGACGAACTCGGTTGGGGGATCGTGAACCCGTATGCCGCCATGACTTTGATCGACGACGGCGCACTTCCTGGACCGGGCTCTCCTGAGCGAGAGTCTCCCAGCGCCTACGCCACAAGTGGGCGGGCCGTTCCAGATCCGCCGCACGACATGACCGCACAGTCGCGTTTTGTCGGCGCATTGTGGGTTGCCGGTGGTGTTGGGGCCGTACTGGTGCTACTGATCTTCGCGGCGGGGCGCGCTCGGGGGAAACGCCAAGAAGAAGACGAGTAGGCGATGGTGGAGATTCATACAACGCTTGACAGAGTTTTACATACAGGCTTGTATGTATCGCATGAAACGCACAGCGGCCGAAGCCGCACTGACCCGGCAAGCCATTATTTGCGCGGCACTTCACCGTTTTGCCCATGACGGATGGGAGAATTGCTCCCTGGGCGACGTCGCGCGCGACGCCGAAGTGACGCGCGGAGCCATTTACCACCATTTCGCCGGGAAGTTTGATCTTCTCCTCGCCGTCCTCGCCGACCGGTGGGAGTTCTATACCCGCGAACTCTTCGCACCCCGTGATGCAGCGGGGCTTGCTAAGGCGCACGCGGAGAGGAACGGCGACGGTGAGCCGGAGGCGGGCACTTGCGCGCAACAACACGATGCCGAAACCGTGGACGGCAACTCAGCGGGCAATGCCAGTGCGCCAGAAGCTGGCGGCGCACAAAGATATACCGTTGTAAAGAGCAATGGCGCCGATCGCCTCACCGATTTCCTCGCCACCTACCTGGAACACCTGGTAACAGACACAGGGTTTCGGGAGCTTGCAGTGGTCAGCACACTGGTCGCCCCACGGGCACTGCAGGCAGATCGTGGCATGGATGAAAAACGCAGCGGCATAGCGCTATGGGGTGAGTACATCGACGCAGCGTTGCAAGACTGTGGCGATGCATTGCGCCTGCCCCTGGAGGCAAGCCGCTTCACCATCATGTCCTTTATCCACGGCGTCACAGTTACCGCAGCTCTTCAGCCCAATGACCTCGCCGAGCCACTGGACACACGAGGCATCGCAGAGGCGATTGTCCACGGGCTGATAAGCGCCGACTGAACGTTCACGGTATCGGCTCGCCTCGCTGACGCATACCATCAATCGTTTGGCCTTCACCCGTGACCATTTGGCCTCCACATGTTAACCACAGCTTCAACAGAATTGATCAATACCATGCCTCACTCACATCAAAACCGAATACAGGCTCCCCAACTTGCGGCAGTCGTCGTCGCCTGTATAGCGCTGTTCACCGATATGCTCGTCTACGGCATCCTCATCCCGCTCCTGCCACTTATGCCCGCTGTTTCACGTTCCGGCCCGGCTGCCACCGGGCTATTATTTGCCGCCTATGCGGGAATGATGATTATCGTGACGCCGCTCGCGGGCCGATTTGTGGACCGCAGAGGTCCACGCGGTCCACTTCTTGCTGCACTCCTTGGTTTAGGCATGGCGTGTTTACTCTTTGCTGTCGGTGGGCCCTACTGGTTGTTGCTCGTCTCCCGGCTCCTGCAGGGAGCCGCTGCCGGACTTGGCTGGGTGGCGAGCCTGGCGTTGATTGCGGCCGCGATACCACTGCCCAAACGGGGCACCTACCTTGGAATAGCCATGAGCATGGTCTCTCTGGGAACTCTCGCCGGTCCCCCACTCGCAGGGTGGCTGGCGCGCGAGTACGGGCATGCCGCACCATTTGTGTTCGCCACAGTTGTTTTGTTGATCGACGGTGCACTGCGGATAGCTTTTGTGAGACCGGTTCCTCCGCAGGCCGACGATCCGGCAACTGCGCTTGATGTTCTCCGAGTCAAAGGCGCATGGCCCGTCGTGATTCTGATTGCGGTGGGATCCGGTGTAACAAGCATGATTGAACCAATTCTTCCCGTGCAGTTGCATGAAGCTCTGGGCCTCGATAGCGTTCAAATCGGCCTCTTGTTCGGGCTGCTAGTCATCGTGGCCGCAACACTGAATCCACTGGTCGGAGCGGCGCTTGGCCGCTGTTCGCCACGCTTCTTGGTGTTCTGCGGCGTCCTCCTCGCGATGGCTGGCTTGCTGTTGCTCGGCGGCGGAGCTCGGCACGCACCCGTGATCGCGGGAGTTGTAATTCTTGGGGCCGCTATTGCCTTCCTCGTCGCCCCTGCTAGCACGCTCATCGGCGTCGTCGGAGCACGGACCAGCCCGCCGGCGCTCGGTGGGGCGTACAGCCTATACAATCTCGCCTATGCTGCAGGCCTGGTATAGGGGCCGATTCTTGCTGGAGTGCTAACAGAAACGCTTGGATATTCGCGTGCATGCCTCGCTCTGGCCGGACTCGTTGCATTCGCATCGATCATGCTGCGAAATCTGCCGCGTAGGCCGTTGGCCGCGCAATCACAGGATTCCCCACATGAGCCGCTGGCCGACGGCCAATCGTGACGCACACACTCACGTTCTCGTCGCCGTCAGACTCAGAAGAAAGAAGTACGGCTAGACAACAGACCTACCCAGGATTACCTTCCCTTGGCTCAGAATAAGCCCTTGAGCAAACGCCGCAGCCGGGTTGGGTTTATTGGTTTTGTCCGTTTTCGCGGGGCTCTCGCCAGTACAGTAGGGGGCGGGAGAACATTTCACGGCGGGTGGCTTCCTCGGCCTCACGCCGCTCACGCTCACGGATGCTCTCGGCACCATGGCGGCTCAACCACACCGCATCCAAACGCTTGAGCGCTTCCTCTTTGCGGCGTTCCTCTTCCTGCGGATCCGGAACCTCCCGACCACGCATAGCAAAACGCACCTCCGGACTCCACTTCCGCTCCCGCTCATCCTTCTTCCGACCAGCACCACGCACACCAGTGCCACGCACACCAAACTGCTGTGCCTGACCACCCCGGACGCCGCCCATACCACGGCCAGACTGCTGATTCACACCACGCACACCAAACCCACGGGCACCAGCCTGCTGGGCCTGCCCGCCACGCACACCCGTTCCAGCACGACCCGCACCACGACCGGACTGCTGTCCTTGCTGGCCACCACGCACACCCATCCCGGCGCGGCCCGTGCCACGGCCACCAGCTGCTTGGCCGCCACGGGCACCGGTCTGCTGGGCCTGCCCGCCACGAACGCCACCCGTGCCACGCATACCGGCCTGTTGTGCTTGGCCGCCACGCACACCACCAGCACCACGTGCCCCGGTCCCGGTTTCTCTGGTGGCGGTGGCTTGTTGGGGTTGGCCTGATAAGGGGATACGGGTGGGACGCATCCCCATCTGCTGCGCATTACTCCACCGCACACCCGCACCACGGGCCAGCCCAGCCGCACCAGCAGCAGCCCCGGCCGCCCCAGCAACACCAGCACCACCCGTGGGGTTGTTGTTGTCTTGGAAGGAGAGGCGTCCGGCTTCCCGGACCCGGTCCATCAAATCCCCTCACCCGGACCATACAAATACCGAGCCTCCGCCGAATCAGCCCTGATCATCCGTCCTTGTGGAGTACCCACCATGCCCTCCACACGCTCACCCGCATACCACGAAAACATCCACGCCAAACTCCCAGAAACACCCACACCCGCCGCAACCGCACCCACCGACGGAACAACAGACCCACCACCATCCGACACGTCTAGGTCTGGGTCCGTGTCTGTCGGGCGGCCCTCCGCCAACGCCGCCGCATACGACGCCCCACCATCAGAGGGCAGGCCCGTCACCGACGAATCCACACCAGACGACGATGGCGGCATGTAGGTCACATAGGACCGCGGAGCCGCCTTCTCCGAGCGGGGCAGCATACGAATCGCGCGATCCACCTCCTCACCCACATAATCCACCATCCGCCCAGCTTTCTCCTCAAACCCACTATCCCGAGCCTCGTAGGCGGCAGTGACATGACTCATACGTGCGTCAATCACCGGTGTTGTCAACCCCGTCGGATCCGCAGACTGCACCTGATGCATCGCCCGTGATTCCTGCGCATACGCCCCATCCGAGGCCTGCGTGTCCGCACTAATCTCGTTATGCGCCTTCTGCGCTTCAACCACAGCATCACCAACAACTTTGCACGAGTCACTCATCGCCTTGGTGTCGTCGGCATGCCGTCCAATCCGGCGCCGGATACCCTCCATCGACTCCCGGAACGCCTCACCCGCCGCGCCACGAATCCCCAAATCATCCGGATTCATCCGCCGACCAATCGTGCCCCGCAACCCCTCAAAACCCTCACTGATCTTGCCAAGCCGTTTCGACAAGTCATACGCTTGGTTCGGGTCGAATGCGGCAATATCCTCCAGGCGCCTGCGCTGTTCCCTGCTCGCCATAATCCTCTCCAATCTCCTCGCCGACGATGCTTGGTTCATTTGGCTTGACTGCCACCGATGACCGCAGCCGGTGACAACTTCTATTCGCGACCCTACAACCCATCCCTACCCGTCCGCTATGGGTATCAATACCCACACCATAGACTTGACAAACCCACCCTCCCATGATCTCAACAACAACCAGTAGAGTGAGACGTCCCGCGCCTGCTCACACTCGAGACCTGCACGATGCGGATAAACCTGCAACAATCAATACAACGACCAGCAGACCCGACAGGAGACCCGACATGACCACGCCACCGGCCGGACCACAACCCCCGAACCCCAGTCACTACTCGCACGATGCGCAAACACAACGAGCCGCCGCCCCACCAAATGCGACGGGACCGGATTCCGCTCGGCAGGGCCTACCCGGCTGGGCCTGGGCGTTCCTTGGTGGCTTGATCGTGATCGCCGTCGTGGTCGCAGGGGTCACGATCGCTGGACGCAACCACGCCACACCCACACCGGTCCCCAGTGGTAACACAGTCGGCCCCGCCCCCACGCCGACCACGACCACACCGGAACCAACCGTTTCACCGACGTCTGGGCCCACCCAGATCGGGGACTGGAGCGTGGAAGTCTTAGAGTACAAGCCCGATGTCACCGAGCATTTGACCACCTACGACCCACCCGTAGAGATCACCATCGAGGGCCACCGGTACCTCGGCATCAAACTCCGCGTCACCAACACCGGAGACAGGGCCGATCCCTATGTAGATGTTGGCGTACGCCTCGACGGATACACCAACGGACACAAACTACACGAGCCGTACTATTTCGAGGTTGGTACTCGCTACAGAGGCGACGATTACCTTCTCAAGCTTCCGCCGTTGGAGCCCGGCGAGTCCGGGGAAGGCTGGCTGTTCTACCAAGTCCGCGGCGACTTCGAACTGACCACCATCGAAATGCAAGACACACGCGACCCGAACAACAAGACACCCTGGACCGAAGTCCCCTACCCCGCACCAACAGAGACGACATCAACACCAACCACCACCCCATAACCCGGGCCGACGAAACCTGGCGGCCAAACTGGTACCAAAAGAAGCGAGGACCGCCTACCAAGCAGGGCAGAAACCGGCCCACACCATCAGCATCCCCACCCGCTGCAACCACAAGAATCACGACAACCCACTACGGGGGCTGTTGAGGGTTTGGTTGGCAGTTTTCCTTCTGATTGTTAGGCCGCGTGGGACGCGGCTGGTTCCAGTGTTGTTTCACTTGCCCAGCGCTCGTTGACGTCTTTTCCTGTGACATGTCCGTTTGATCCAGTGGGTGATCGCGGCCGAGAGCTCGCGGCGGCTGGCCCAGGACCTGCGGTCGAGAACATTCTTTTGCACGAGGGCGAAGAACGATTCCATCGCAACGTTATCCCCACACGCCCCAACCCTGCCCATCGACCCAACAGCTTCGTAGGCCCTCAAGGCAGCGCGGAACTTCCTCGAACCGAATTGCCAGCCCCGATCCGAGTGGACGATCACTCCCTGTGGGTAACCTCGTTTCCTCATCACATCATCAAGCGCTGCCACCGCCAGGGACGCCTTCACCCGCGAACTGGTCGCATAGCCCACGATTCCGCGCGAGCACAGGTCCTTGATCACACACAGGCAGAGCCTTCCCTGGACAGTCCACTGCTCAGTAATATCCGTGACCCACGCAGTATTTGGAGCATCAGCATCAAAGTGCCACTCAAACAGGTCATCATGGACCGGAGCACCCGACTTCTTCCCACGCGGCCTACACCTGGTAATCACCGAGAACACCTGAATCTTCGAGCACAACCGCCATACGCGTCGCTCTGAAAGCCGATAGCCACGATCCGCAAACTCGTCGGCAATGAACCGGTAGCCAAATCCGGGATCATCACTGTAGACCTCACGAATCACCTCGCAGATCTCAGCATCTTTCCCTTTCCCGGGCACTAACCTTGTCATGTAGCCACTTACAAAAAGCTTGGCGAAAAAACTTCAGTACCCAAGCCGCGATCATCAAGGTCGCCTTTCCCTCAGCAATTAGCGCTTCCACGGTCAGGAACATCCTTTTGGGCGGATCGCCTCCTGAGACAAATATGCCGCCACGACACGCAGCACCACATTTTCCATCTCCAGCTCCCGGATCCGCTTGAGTGCAGCACACATCTCTTTAACAACCGCCAGATCGCTTGACGAGCTCATCCCATGAACATCCAAGCAAGCCTCCGTGATCCATTCTTGCAGCAAGGACCGAGAGATCCCCAGATCAACGCACACATACCCCGACTGATCCCTGACTCAACCAGCACAACCGCATCAGCCATGAACTGCTCACTATAACCTTGCCATAACCAACACCCTTCCCAGCCCCACACCCGCGAAGCAACCCAGACACCAACCAAACCCCCAACAATCCCCCCTACCTGTAAACAACAACCCGCTTACACAAAAAACTCGACAAGCTCTCGCCTCCTGGCAGGGCAGACCAGCGACTCGCCCGCGCATGCACATAAAAGCAGAGCTTGGCGCCTCCGCTTTAGCAGGCTTGCCGCCGCATTACAAGGCGCTCAGGCGTTCATTATGATGAGCTTGCGGATGCCGTCGGCGCGGTCGCGGGCGTGGTCCAGGTGATCGAGTCCAGGAACTCGTCGGCGAGGCCGTCCGGCAGGCTGGTCTGCCCCGGAGCCGACGTCAACGTGATCCGCCACAACCCATCATGCCGCCCCACCAACCACACCTCGTAATACATGTAACCATTCTTGCCGGCAGTCTCCACATACGAATACCCCCGCGCCTCACTCCCACCAATCACACGCTTCTGAACCTCAGAAATCTCACGCCGATCGCCATGGTACTCAATCTCACGCCGCCACCCCATCGCAAACTGATCCAGGTTATACATGCCCGGTTCATCAGAAGACCCCACGGCCTCAAACAACACATTTGGCGGAATACGCGTCGCCCTGATCGACGCCGCAGTAAAACCCCGGCTCCCATCCTCCGACGCCAAATAATCCATCCCCGGATCCGGATCGCGCGGAATCACCGTCCACCCCCGCGGCGCATCCGCATCCATCACATCAGCGTCTCGCTCCGTCGGTGTAAACGTCGCAGTACTCACAACCGTCGGAGTCTGCCCGCCCCCGGGCACACTCGGCGCACACCCAACCAGTGACACGGCCAACCCACACACCGCCAGAACCACGGCCGCCACGCGACGCGAACACACACCCCCCATCACGACCACCATCCCTTCGCTCGCTGCGGCATCACGCACCTACACTCCACTGATACACCCAACCAGAGCATCTACGGCCCCCTCCACGTGACGGTATCCAAAACCCCATCCAACTCCGGCGGCAACTCCGTCTGACCAGGCTCCGAATACAAGGCAATCGACCACAACCCATCATGCCGACCAACAACCCAATACTCCCAACGCTGCGCCGACCCCGTCGCCTCATCCGTCTGAACGTAGGTGTAGCCGCGAGCCGGATTCCCATCAACAAACCGCGCGGGCAATAGCTGAACATCTGTATACGCGTGATCTCTCATACGTTCACGAATCGTCGGCAGGACAACCTTGTCCAAATCAAACGTATCCTCATCCACCGCATAATACGGCCACATAACACTCGGCAGTTTGAGACTAATATGAATCGTCGCAACCTGCTGATCCGTCGACCCATCCGGCGAAACAATCACAACCGGAAACATATCGTTTCCCTTCCGCTGCAACACCCACCCCTCCGGCACATCCATCTCCACAATATCCGCCACCTCTTCCTCCACCGCCACAAACGTCGACGGCACCAACGGCGTCACATCCGCAACCTCCGGACGATACACCCCACACGCCGCCAACAACACAGCCAAGGTCGCCGCGCCCACAAACGCGATCACATTCCTGCAGAAGATCCTCGGTCTCCCAAGCATTAGTTATCCCGATCCTCTCCCGTCTTGGCATAGTTATTGTCGTGTTGATAGTCAGCTGTTGCCATTGAAGACTGGATCGAATCCACAGCGGCGTAGTAGTCCCCCGTTTCGGTGCCTAGCCACCGGAAATAGGCTCTAAACGCCTCCCTTTGTTCAGGCTCCATCTCGTCGAACGACAGGATTGACCCGTCCTCGAGGTTAAAGAAAATCTCTTCCTCCTCTAACGGATTGTCGGTGTGGTACTCCGCAGGAGTCTTCGCCACATCGTCAAACGACCCGTGCGCGATCATCGACCGATACAGCCTCTCACGCATGAATCCCTGTGCGCCGCTAACCGCCTCCGCCTTTTCACCGTCCTCTCCTTTATCATCGGACAAGAATGAGTCCAGAACGGGTGCCACACCATTCGCCTTACCCTGGTCAATGAAGTACTCCACCCACTCACTCTTGATGAGCGGGCCGAACGGGATAGCACCCAACCCTTTCTCGAGAAGTCCGTTCCATCGGGCGTTGAGTTCTTTGTAGACCGCCTCCTGCTGGTCATTGGCATCTTCCGGCGCCGTAAACAAGGTCTCGAACATGGGAGTCCACCGATCAACAACGGCTGACGGCAAGTTATTACCTTCTCCAGAGAAGGCCGCGTCCAACTGTTCGTCGTAGCACATGCCGGAAGCAACGATTAGATTGTCAATTGCTGGTGCCCTGCCACCTTCCCAATAATCGTCCGTAAGATCATTGGGCGTCCCGTTATCGTTACGCACCGGAGTATCAAAACCCAGATCACGCAGCATTCCATTTGCACCGTGCAGCTTAGTGAGTGTTTTCTCATCGAAAGCTACAACAAAATCGTCACCAAAAACCTGAGCCCCATTGAGTTCTCCCCCAGGGAACTTAAGCGCCAAGGCAATACCCTGAACGTGTGGCGCTAGAATCACCCCTGACCAAGAGCGCAATGCCGAGTTGTTGTGGCCAAACTCATTCTGCCCATCAACATAGTCACCCGCATGAGCATCCATTCCATCCTGATAGCCGCACATGAACTGCGTCGCGATCTCTGTCGCATCCCGATTAAGCTGACGGCGCGCTTCCCAGGCTTCGTCGCCAACTACATCCCGATCCAGACCCGGCTCCTTAAAGGTCGCCTGCTGAATGACCTGGCCAAACTGTTCGCCTTCGTCTTGGAAACCGCAATATTCGCCACTCACTCGTCCGCCAGTGAGATACCGAGTCATATTCTTCGGCTCGTCCTTGGCATCCACTACTCCGTCATGGTTGACATCCATACCCTCAGGGGTGTCTGAGACAAGGAAACTCTGCACCACGCGTAACCGGCCCTCCTCCAAGTCCGCTAGTACAGGAGTCGCACTATCGGCATCGAAAGCCTCCGGGCGGTCCATCAACGTATACAAGGCATGCAACGGGTCACACATAGACTTGTCCAGGCCGAACAAGGACACCGTATCGCTGTAGCCACTGTGCGTCGCCCACGTCAACGTCTGTGAGTCCCAGAGAACTATATCCTCAGCAACAGACAGGCCCTCACCAGAAGTCGCCTCGAAGAAGGCCGGACCCAACGCCAAATTCGGATTATCGCGCCCTGCCTCTCCCATCAACTGTGACATGACGGTGTACCCATCTACCGGCTTGGTGAACAGACTCCGACTGCTAATATCCTGCGTGTTAAACGCCGTCCGCCCCGTTTTCTCCATTGCCTGAAGGAAAGCATCGGTCTGTTCGTCCAGCGTTTGGCCGGAATAGTTCTTCAGCCCGGGCCGCACGATCTCCAATAACGCCTGCCGCTCAGCATTGCCACCTTCCAGGTTCATCCCACCACTACCCAACACCACCGCGGCACCGGTCCCCCGCAACACATCGTCGAGGACCTCATCATCAACATCGCGCACGACACCCGCACGCACCGAGAACTTCACTAGGTCCTCCGGGGTGACGTACTGCATCAACGCGTTGGCGACGAAGGGATCGGAGAGCTTATCGCCATACTTCTCGTTGAACTCGGCAACCTCCTCCGCCGTCACCTTCTCATCCAAGATGTACTTCGACATCCTATGCGCATCGGTTTGCGCAAGGTCCCAGGCCGCCTCACCCGAGACATAGGGCAGATCACCGAACACATTCAACGCCACCTCATCACGCGAACCGGACGGCATTTTCGGATCCACAATCTTGTCCTGCGCCGCCGCCAACGCCGTCATCGCCGTAGACGCCGCCTCATCCAAAACCTCCAACACACCCCGATACCTATCCTGCAACCTCGACTGTTCCGCCTCCCACTCCGACTCACACCGCTCACGACGCGTATCCACATACGACTGGGTGTAACCCACATGCGGATTCGCAGCCAGATCGGCTTCTAACCCATCGACCACGTCCAACCCACGCTCATACGTCTCCTTTGCCGCGTCATAGTCACTCTGCACCCGGCCAACATCCGCAATCGCCTCCAACACCGCATCCCCATACGACCGCAACGCCGTCGCCGCATCAAGCAACACGTCATACAAGGCCATCGTCTTAGAATGCAATCCCTCAATCTGATCCATATACGCATCGGCAGCCTCACCGGCCCAGCCCGCAACACCAGACGACGACGCTGCTCCGACCTGCGTCGCATTAACCTCGTTACCAGCCCGCCCAAACCGATTCGCCGCAAGATAGCACGCCCCTGACGTATCCTGCGGCACTTCAAAGGTAAACCCGGCCATCACTCGTTCTCCTCGCCACTCATACGCGCTTCAAGATCCAAATACGACTGCGACTCCGTAGACTCCGTCTCATCAAAATTCGCTACCGCACCATCCGTGCCCGACCCCAAAATCGCACACGCATCAGAAAACTCAGCCACCACATCACGCATCATCCGCTTAAACGCCACAACCCTGCCAGGCATCTGTTTCGTCTTCGGACCCACACCAGAAGGCGTGTCAGACACGCACTCATCAACATCCGTGGCCTCAATCAACGCAGAAATCGCACCAAACGTATCCGCATCATGCCAGTTCTCGTTCGCGGCAACCCCCACCGCTTCACGATCAAACTCGATACTCATCGCTATGTCTCCCTCGCCACAGCTTTCTAGAGTATTCCACAACTATATAGAGACCGAACCAACCCGCTCAGCGGTCCTTCGTCCCACGTTCCAACCAACCCGCTCACCCCGACGGTCCACACGCCCACACCAAGGAACGCGAGGCACACCCCAGGGACAATTCCCGCACGCACCCCGACTGGCACCTGTTTCCACGCCCCGGCCAGCACGCCACAGGCCACAGACCCACATACTCATGGCACCCGCCCCCGCACCACCGGATCAACCAACCGCCTAACCGGGCCGACGGGCACACATGCCCGCGGGCACCGGGAGCCGTGACTGCTACATGCCGGTGTCATTGTTGTTGTCCGTTTTCGCGGGGCGGCCGCCAGTACAGGAGGGGGCGGGAGAACATTTCACGACGGGTAGCCTCCTCAGCCTCACGCCGCTCACGCTCGCGCACACTCTCCGCACCATGCCGGCTCAACCACACCGCATCCAACCGCTTGAGCGCTTCCTCCTTGCGACGTTCCTCTTCCTGCGGATCCGGAACCTCCCGACCACGCAAAGCACACCACACCTCCGGACTCCACTTCCGCTCCCGCTCATCCTTCTTACGACCAGCACCACGCATGCCCCCGACACCACGCACACCAGACTGCTGTCCTTGCGCTCCACGAACACCGCCCGTGCCGCGGGCACCAGCCTGCTGGGCCTGGCCGCCACGCACACCTGTCCCGCGAACACCTGAGCCACGGGCTCCAGTCTGCTGGGCCTGCCCACCACGAACACCCGTCCCACGGCCACCAGCGGCCTGTCCGCCCCTTACGCCGGTTCCACGACCGGACTGCTGTGTCTGGCCACCCCGGACGCCCGTCCCGCGGACGCCGGTGCTGCGGGCGCCAGTCTGCTGGGCCTGACCACCACGCACACCCGTGCCTCGTGTCCCGGTCCCGGTTCCCCGGGTCCCGGTGCCTTGTTGGGGTTGGCCTGATAAGGGGATACGGGTGGGGCGCATGCCCATCTGCTGCGCATTACTCCACCGCATGCCAGATGCCGCTCCACGGGCCAACCCGGCCACACCAGCAGCACCCGCGGCGGCCCCGGCCGCACCAGCAGCACTGCCTGTGGGGTTGTTGTTGTCCTGGAACGAGAGGCGTCCGGCTTCCCGGACCCGGTCCATCAGATTACCTTCACCCGGACCATACAGGTAGCGTGCTTCTGCGGAATCTGCTCGGATCATCCGCCCTTGTGGAGTGCCCACCATGCCTTCCACACGCTCACCCGCATACCAGGAAAACATCCACGCCGCACTCCCAGGAACACCCACACCAGCAGCAATCGCACCCACCGACGGAACAACAGACCCACCACCATCCGACACATCCACATCCATGTCCGTGTCGGCCGGGCGGCCCTCCGCCAACGCCGCAGCATACGACGCGCCACCATCGGACGGCAGGCCCGTCACCGACGAATCCACACCAGACGACGACGGCGGCATGTAGGTCACAT
The DNA here is from genome assembly GCF_003073475.1 of Actinobaculum sp. 313. Lineage (GTDB taxonomy): Bacteria > Actinomycetota > Actinomycetes > Actinomycetales > Actinomycetaceae > Asp313. Next base: position 2,474,570 of record NZ_CP029033.1, read on the forward strand.
ACGAACGCGGGGCTGACTTCTCCGACCGGGGCAGCATACGGATCGCACGGTCCACTTCCTCACTCACATAATCCACCATCCGCGCAGCTTTCTCCTCATACCCCGCGTCCCGGGCCTCATACGCCTGGTGAGCATGCTCCAACTGCCCCGTCACATCCACATCCGGATTCACCGTCGCAACACCATTAAGCATCCCCGACTGCGCCGCATACGTCGCATCAGAGGACGTCGTATCCGCACTAATCTCCTCATGCGCCTCACGGGCCTCCACGACGGCGTCACCAACAACTTTGCACGAGTCACTCATCGCCTGCGTATCATCCGCGTGTCGTGCCATTCTTTGCCGGATACCGTCCATTGAGCTCAGAAACGCTTCACCCGCCGCGCCACGAATCCCTAAATCATCCGGATTCATCCGCTGAGCAATCGTGCCCCGCAACTGCTCAAAACCCTCACTGATGTCGCCAAGCTTTCGCGACAATTCATACGCTTGGTCCGGGTCGAAAGCAGCAATATCCTCCAGACGCCTGCGCTGTTCCCTGCTCGCCATAATCGTCTCCAATCTCCTCGCCGACGATGCTTGGTTCATTTGGCTTGGCCGCCACCGATGACCGCAGCCGGTGACAACTTCTATTCGCGACCCTACAGCCCATTCCTACCCGTCCGCTATGGGTATCAATACCCACACGATAAACTTGACAAACCCACCCTCCCCTGATCTCAACGACAACCGGTAGAGTAGAAACGTCCCTGGCCTGCTCACGCTCGAGACCTGCACGATGCGGACAAACCTGCAACAATCAATACCACGACCAGCAGATCAGACAGGAGAGCCCCCATGACCACACCACCGCACACGAACACACCGGATCCCACCACTCCGGGTCGCCAGTCGTACGATACGCGAACACCAGCCACAACCAGCCACACCCCCGCCCCAACTCGAGGCGCTGTCACTGCGTCGGCTGCTCGGCAGGGTCTGCCTGGCTGGGCGTGGGCACTCGTCGGCGCCCTGATCGTCATAGCCGTCGTCATCGCCGGCGTCATGATCACCGGCAGACAGCACTCCGCGCCCACACCACCAGCCACCAGTAACAGTTCAACCGGCCCCGCTCCCACGCCGACCACCCCGGAACCCACCACGGTCTCGCCCACCTCCGGGGCTACGCAGATCGGGGACTGGAGCGTGGAAGTTGTAGAGTACAAGCCAGATGTCACCGAGTATTTGACCACTTACGACCCACCCGTAAAGATCACGATCGAGGGCCACCGGTTCCTGGGCATCAAACTCCGCGTCACCAACACCGGAGACAGGGCCAACGCCTTCACTGAGCTCGGAGAACGCCTCGACGGATACACCAACGGACATAAACTATACGAACCGTACTATCTTGATGTTGGAGTCAGTTACCGCGGAGACGACTACCTTTCAGATGTCCGCTACCTGGAACCTGGTGAGTCTGGGGAAGGCTGGCTGTTCTACGAAGTTCGCGGCGACTTCGAACTGACCGACATCGAAATGCAAGACCGCCGCGACCCGAACAACAAGACACCATGGACCAGTGTCCCCTTCCCCGCACCAACAGAGACGACATCAACACCAACCACCACCCCATAACCCCAACCCGACCCACCATGACCTCACTGCCACACCACGACCTGGCCTCACGGCGGCACCACGATCAGAAGTGCCCGCTACTAGTGAAGAGGAACGATAGCCTCCCGCACCCTGCAGGACCCAACCAGCCAGCCACAAACGAAGAACGATAACGACCGACAACACGGAGCAGAGCGGAGACCCCATGCCCACACCACCAGCCCTACACAGTAACGCGCCCGACCCCACCGGGGGCGCTACCGCTGCGACAACCACTCGGCGGGGTCTGGCAGGTTGGGCCTGGGCGCTCATTGGTGGCCTGATCGTCATCGCCGTCGTCATCGCCGGGATCATGATCGCCGACAGGGACCACGCCGCACCCACACCGGCGATCAGTGACCACACGACAAGCCCAGTACCTACGCCAAGCACGGCCACGCCGGAACCGACGCCCTCGCCGACGTCTGGGGTGACCCAGATCGGGGACTGGAGCGTTGAAGTCCTCGAATACAAACCCGATGTCACCGAGTATTTGACCACCTACGACCCATCCGTAAAGATCACGATCGAGGGCCACCGGTTCCTGGGCATCAAACTCCGCGTCACCAACACCGGCAACGAACGAGCCCACGCCTACGGAGATCTCGGAGAACGCCTCGACGGCATCGAGAGCGGGAGACCAGCCTTCGAACCGTACTACTTCGATGTTGGTACTCGCTACGAAGGCGACGACTACCTTTCAGATGTCCGCTACCTAGAACCAGGCGAGTCCGGGGAAGGCTGGCTGTTCTACCAAGTCCGTGGCGACTTCGACCTGACCACCATCGAAATGCAAGACATGCGCGACCCGAACAACGAGACACCCTGGACCAGTGTCCCCTTCCCCGCCCCAACAGAGACGACGTCAACACCGACCACCACCCCATAACCCCAGCTCGACCTCCCGTGACCCCGCAGCCACACCACGATCAGACGTGCACGCTACTACTGAAAAGGGACGCTAGCTTCTCACACCCTGCAGCACCCAACCAGTCACAACCGAAGAACGATAACGACCGACAACACCGATCAGAGCGGAGACCCCATGACCACACCACCAGCGGCCGGACCACAACCCAACGGTACGGACCACCAGTTGCACACAACCGTCACGCCGGGTACGAACGGCCTACCGAACACAGCGACTTCACATGCCGCCAGGCGGAGTCTGCCTGGATGGGCGTGGGCACTCGTCGGCGCCCTCATCGTGATCGCGGTGGTGGTCACCGGGATCACGATCGCTGGACGCAGCCACACTGCGCCGACACCACCAGCCACTAGCAGTACAACCGGCCCCGCTCCCACGCCGACCACCCCGGAGCCCCACCACGGTCTCGCCCACCTCCGGGGCGACGCAAATCGGGGAGTGGAGCGTGGAAGTCTTAGAGTACAAGCCTGATGTCACCGAGTATTTGACCACCTACGACCCGCCCGTCGACATCGTCATCGAGGGTCACCGGTTCCTGGGCGTCAAACTCCGCGTCACCAACACCGGCAACAAACGGGCCGACGCCTACGGAGATCTTGGAGAACGCCTCGACGGCTACACCAACGGACACAAACTACACGAACCGTACTACTTCGATGTCAGTACTCGCTACAGAGGCGACGATTACCTTCTCAATCTTCCACTGTTGGAGCCCGGCGAGTCTGGGGAAGGCTGGCTGTTCTACCAAGTCCGCGGCGACTTCGAACTGACCACCATCGAAATGCAAGACATGCGCGACCCGAACAACAAGACACCCTGGACCAGCGTTCCCTACCCCGCACCAACAGAGACGACCTCAACACCAACCACCACCCCATAACCCCAACCAGCCACGAGCATCCCCACCTGCCACAACCACAAACACACAACAACCCACGACTACGGCACTCGAGTAGAGCGGAAACCCCGTAACCACACCGACCCCGTGACCACCATGCCGTTCGTTGGTGTTGGTGGTTGAGGGGTTGGCGTGTTGTGGGTGGTGTCTGTTTCGATGCGTTGGCGAGCGAGTACAGGCAGGAGGCGGGCCGTTGCACCGCAGCGGTGTTTGTTTCGGTGGGTGGGTGGGCCGGTGGGTCACTGGTGGTGGTAGGCGAGCCGTTGGTCTGTCTGCATGCGCGAGTGGGGTGATGCGCTCTGGTCTGCCCTAGACAGGTCGGTTGCGGGTGGGCGGGGATGAGACGGGTACGGTCATGATCGTTCATCGCGTGACTCGCCGGGTTGGGTGTCTCGCGGTGTTGTCTGGGTGGTTGTCTTGTGTGGTGGTTGACATGCCGCCTCATAGATCGTCTCATATTGTGGAAGGTTTGGGTGTGGTGTGGGTAACTCGTCGGCTGTCATGCCGGTCGGCTGGGCGTGGCATGTACGCGATGATGCTCCGCGTCCAGGAACGGGACGGGCGTGTCGGGTTTTTGGCGTGTTCACAACGATTCAGGGCGTGGTGCTAGTAGCCCGATGGTATCCTGCCCACCACCCCACACGTCGTGTTGTGTGGGGTGGCTAGCATGGGGTGGTGTGTGTTGTCAATGGGTATTGATACCCATTGGGTTGGCTAGCGGGCCGGGCGGGGGCTGGTTAGGGTGAGGAGCACGTGACACCATTGCGCTCGCCTCACTTAGTGTGAGCACACCGGTGGTCACACTACACAAAAGAACAAACACGAATGCGACAACTATGTGAAGGAGTGTGTGGCCGTTGTCTATCAACACTAACCAGCTACGCGATGATGGTGCGATCCGGGAAGGCGCCCAACTCGTGGCCTCAGCTAAAGAAGAACTCACCGGTGAAATCTCCCGCCTAGAAAACGAAATCGCTGGCTGGGCCAGCGCCTGGAAAGGCTCGGGTGCTGCCGCGTTCATGAACTTCCAACAAAACTGGAACACGCGAGTGAGCAAACTCTACGCCGTGCTCGACGAGTTCTCCGCCAACCTGACCGGCACCGCCGCCCAAGTTGAAGACACCGAAGCCGACGTGTCCTCCTCCTGGGGAGAAATGCAAGGCCTCCTGGGCGGCTAACCCCGCAGTGGCCCGGTCGGTGTCTTCGCACAGGTAGCCTGCACATCACACACAGCTCACCTGCACCAGGACAGCCGGACAGGCAAACACACACCAATATGACAGATACTCACTCGTAACCCATACCGTCCGCTTAGCCTCGCGGCATGCCGGGCATGGACTATCACTTGTATAGTCCAGCACCCTGGACGACGGAAGTGGTCGTGGTTGGCAGGCCGATCAAGTCAGACCATCGGGTCTTGGGCCCGTGGCAGATGACAGCGAACTGATCAGGGTTACCAGTGGGCCCACCACTACCGGTGGTGGGAGAGTAAGGAAAGAACAACGAACCCATGATTCAAGTCAATTTTGAGGGACTACAGTCCGGCTCTTCGGGCATGTCCAGCTCGTACTCGCGTATCGATGATATCTTGAACAACCTCGAGTCCAAACTCAACGGTATCCGGGAACGCTGGGACGGCCATGCCCAAGCCGCCTACTCCGAAGCCCAAGCCCAATGGGACAAACTCGCCCAAGAACTCAACGAACTCCTCCGCGCCGCCTCACAACGCGTGGCCACATCCGGCCAAAACTACCTCCAAACCGACCAAAGCGCAGCCAACCGCTTCCGCTAAACACCCCGTGTGGCCCCACCCCCGGGGCCACACACCACCCCACAACCACACAAGACCACGTCCGCTTGCGGTCGTGGTGCGAGTTCACGCATTGGCACCAGTCAGTGACGCGCATAGACGCCTACCAGTGGCATAGGCACATACCGGTGGCCTGCGTTAGCGCTTATCGGCGGGTTGAGAGGTATCCCGTAGTCCACGTTCCTTCCGCGGGACCACTGCTCAGCCGTACGCTCGGCACCACCGCTGGGCACTCCCCCGAGGCCCGGCACTCCAGAGACTACCGGCCACCGACTTGCCCACATATCCAGACATCGCGAATCACCACAACCAGCAAGAAACGAGACCAGTAATGGCAGACCTCGAACTCGACCCCGAAAAACTCACCGACACCATGGACTGGCTCGACGGTGTCGTCCACGAATTCAACGACCTACGCGCATCTTACGAGAAATCACAAGCTGAGGATTGGACCGAGAACGAGGTCATCGCCTTCTACCCGCCAAATTACGGCGAGACTAACGGCGAGACCGCCACGGCCATCCGCGACACCGAACGTGACCTGACCAACGCACTCGACGCTCTCCACATCGCCGTCAACGCACTCAACGCCATCGACGAGGACACCGCCACCACCCTCAACCTCACCCCCGAAGCACTCCAAGCCTACCTCGACGAATGCCTCACCCGAATGGAACAAGGCGTCCGAGCAGGCGGAACCTACACCCCCATCCCAGACATCACCAACTACACCGACGACTAAACAACCACACAAGGCCGAAAACAACTCACCCAAAACCAAAACCAGGGCCACTATCCTGGGGCCATGGCAAAGAAACGTCGTGGATCGCAAAACGGGAGCATGGCAACAGGAACCGCAGCGCTGGAACTGCTCAGGGTCACCGGCACTCCGCATGAGACGATCACTGTCCAGCATTCCCTGCACCAGAAAGCAGGCTATGCCTTGGACACCGCTCAAGTCCTCGGTGAAGACCCGGCGTGCATCTTCAAAACTCTCATGGCACAGGTCGATGGCAATCCGGTTTGCGCCGTCGTCCCCGCAAATGCAACCCTCAACCTCAAGTCACTTGCCAAGGCAGCCTCCGGAAAGCACGCGGCCATGCTGGAATCAGCAAAGGCTGAACGTCTCACCGGATACGTCACCGGTGGCATCTCGCCTCTTGGTCAAAAGACCTCATCGCCGGTATACATTGACGTTTCTGCACGGGAGCTCCCCCACATGTATGTCTCCGGCGGGAAACGCTCCCTCTCAGTGCGCCTTGCGCCCACCGATTTGGCGACACTCACTCACGCGACGTTCGCCGAGATTGCCGATCAATCACGCCATTTCTAGCAGCGTTTGCCCTTCTGCCGACTTGCTTTACCGACGAGCGCCGAATGCTGGCCTGTTCTGCTGCCTGCCTTGCTTTGTTCTCCTGCCTACATGGAGACCTCCACCCCCAAAGATACAGCGTTTGCTCTTCTTTCGGCGCCGCTTCGAGTCCCCTCCCACTCCTCTCATCTTCCACTCCTCTCCTCGTGCAGCACAGCCCACACGACGGACCAGCGGCCGTACACACGCCGCCCAACACTCACAGCCGCGACGATCTCAATACCTCCGCCGACACCCACCGCCCCACGTTCCCATTACCGCCGAATTCGGCTATCTTTAATGTCAAGCTAGTCAACCGACTGGCGGTAGGCCGAGAGAAGGAGGTCGTTTATGGACATATTAGACAAGGCCAAGGGTGTTCTGAAGAGCGAGCAGGTGGAGGAAAAGAGCGACCAAATTCTTGATAAGGCCGAAGCCCTTGCTTCGAGCAAGCTCGGTAAGGATAAAGCTGACACCGTCAAGAAGGTTCGCAACGCCATCGACGAAAAGATTGGCAACGAGGGCAACTAGCCCCGCCTGCCTGTATCGCCAAGGTCATCCCTTGGCCGGAGGGTGCCGATTGGAGACAGTCGGCACCCTCTCTCGTCGCAGCGCAGCGGTCGCGTTCGCTGCGCTAGAGTGGTCGCGTTCATCGCACCGCAATAATCACGGCAACCACAACCGCGACCAGCACAATACCAGCGAGGACCGGCATGATTCGCCGCTTGCGTGGCGGGAAATAGTCCGCCCCGGGCACATATCCACCGAAGTCATAGCCGCCCGAATGCTGACGTGCGGAAGTCTCACCAGTGGTCTCGTCGTCGTGCTGCCCTGTTCCCGGTTCTGCTCTCACTGGTTACACTCCCTTCACTGAACGGCGGCACCGCACGTGCCAGCGGCTCCAAGCGAACCTCACCTGCATGACCGCCCTACCTGCAGTAACACCGTTTTACCACAGGTAAAGTACCCGCTTGTGCTTTACCGGCAATCTCCTAATTTGACGCGTCAGGCGACATGATGCCGACACCTCACATAGAAGACACTCCAACGCACTTAACGCGTTCTTCCACTGCTCTGTATGAGGTTACTCTGCGGCCCCTCCTCCAACACTACCGGATCCAGCAACCAGGGTTCGACCCGCAACCCTCCCGGTACGGCCTTCTCATCCGGTACCAAATTCTCACAGAACTCCTCTGCGCTGCGCACACCGAGCATCCCCAACGACTGAGCCAACAGTTGTATGACGTCTGCCGGAGCCCATCCGAAGCCCGCTAACTGCCTCAGAGTCACCGCTCCGTCACGTTTCGCCAACCGTACACCGTCAGCGTTGTATACCATCGGCACGTGCACATATTCGGGTGTCGGCAAATCAAGAAGTCGTTGCAGATACACTTGCCGCGGTGTCGATGCCAATAGATCATCGCCGCGAACAATCTGCGTGATCCCATCGGCACCGTCGTCGAGCACCGAAACAAAGTTGTAACTATACACACCGTCGCCCCGACGGATCACGAGATCGTCAACTGCTCCCGTATAGTCGCCGACGACGGCGTCATGCACAGTCAGGGCACTCACATCACAGCGCAGTCGCATAGCCGGGCCGCGTTGCATTCCGGATAGCTTTGCGCGGCCCACCTCGCGCTCTGCGTCCGTCAGATTGCGACAGGTTCCCGGATAGGATCCCGGCGGGCGGTGCGGAGCGGAGGCAACCTGCGCTAGCTCCTTACGGGTGCAATAACACTCGTACAGTAGGCCTGCATCGTCCAAGTCGCGATAGGCGGCCGTATATTCCGCTTGGCGTTGCGACTGGTAGATCACCGGACCGTCCCAGCCAATACCCAGATCCTCCAGATCGGCGAGCTGCCGGGCGGCGAATTCCGGGCGAGAACGTTCGTCGAGATCCTCCATCCGCAGAAGGAACTGCCGCCCGGAACTCCGAGCACACGCCCATGCCAGAAGAGCGGTACGCAGGTTACCCAGATGAAAGTCGCCGGTGGGCGACGGCGCAAAACGCCCGGCCACGCTTAGTGCCCGCCCGATCCCGAGCGGCACTTGCCCGGCCCACGCTGCCGCGAACCATCAACCGCGCCATGCTGCCACGCGCAGGCTGCGTGCATCGCACTCCACTCCCAGAGCAAGACCATGTCCGGTATGCGCACGCACTCAGGCAAGCGACCCCATCGGATCCCACGCGGGCAGCATGATCGGCTCCTCGTCTAGAACCGCCAGTAACTCAGCGGAAAGCCGGGAGCGATGCACCGCAACCTCGAATACGTGTTGGTCAAACCAGGAGTCATTCATGGTGAAAAACCCCTTATCTGCAATATCCTTGCCCCACGAGTTCTCCACTCGCCACCGTCGCGGTTCGCCATTCACCAGGTCAACGCCGGTGAACACCATGGCATGGGTCATCATGGCCTCGCCGAATTCCAACTCTTCCGCTTTCGTCATCTCCAGGTCGATGCCATAGGTACCCTCGTAGTCGTACAGGTTGCCATCCCAGATGCCACGCTCGCGGTCACACTGCTTCGAGGTATCACATCCCATCCACACCGGCTGACCATCCTGCAAGGTTGCAACTGTCGCAGAGCGGATAACCTCGACTGGCACGTTCAGGTATGTCACTGGCCTCGCCCCCACCACGTTGCCGAGGCGATCAACCGTGAAGAGGCGGTTCATCGGAGAGGTCTCACGAGGATCATTGACTAAACAGACGTATTCATCCAAGTCCGGCACATACAACTGTGCAAACTCCTGTGGTGTCACTTCACCGTGGCGATGGAACTTGCCGTCCTTATCCTCCCACTGCCAGATGAACGACGTCGGCGGCGTCCCCAAGTGAATGGCAAGCACCCGGTACACCTGTTGCATAACTGAGGTCTTTACAGCATGTGCATCATTGCCGTCGGCCACGGCTTTCCGCACGTCACGCGCACCGCGCCGTAGCAACATCTCCAACGTTCGGTTCATGTTGTGCGTATTCGACGATGACTCGGTCTCCGGCATCGCATACTTTGGCACGACCCCGTACTTCTTCACCAATGCAACGAACATGTTCCACTGGCCTCCGTCGCCAATTGGATCCGACAGCAGGTAGTGAACGGTACGGTCGTCAATATCGCGATCCGCGAGCTCGATCATGGAGGTTAGGAAGTAGTTGGCCTTCTCCAGTTTGTCCCAGAAGTGCTGGTAGTTCTGGGAGAACTCGAAGGACTTCAGCCCGGTCGCCTCATTGACCGCCGGTTTGAAAGCATTCAGGCCGGAGAACAACCAGCAACGCCCGGATTTCTTTTGGTTGGTTGTTGCCCAGGTGTCCACCTTGACCGACATGGACGGATCGATTGATGTGACAATGCGACGGTCCATTGCGACCTTGGTGACCGGCGTTTCTGTGACAGCGTTTTGAACAATACGTGCCGCGGTATCGGCATCAAATTCTTGGGCGAATGTGCTGAGCATGTCTGGGCTCAACGATTCATCTGTCATGTGTCCTCCTTTTCAACCTGTCCCATGCTACCCGGGCATCGGTGTGACGTGATACTCGGACGAGCACTCAGTCCAGGCAGCGCACATAACAGCACAGAGGTGCGGACCGGTCTCCCGATCCGCACCCCTTGAGTTACTGACCCATCGCCTCCCAAAAGCTACGACGAGCCTTCGATAACCGCGAGCCCGGCACTACCGCCGATAGGCCGCGACGGAATCCGAACCGTCACCGTCCCAGTCACCGGCTAGTAGGACATCGCGTGCGCTACCAAAAGCGAAGACAGCATCGGCGTTTCCACCGGTCAACGCATCCTTTCGCAACACCGTGTTGTTCCGAACAACGGAGATGCCATCCTTACCGTCGCCGTCAAAGTCGGCGACCAGCGGCGTATCGGTAGCCCGCCCGAACACGAACTCCGTGGTGGCGGCTCCACCGGCGAAGTCGTCACGCAGCAGATTAAGTGCACCACGCCGAACGCCAACGGTGTCAACGCCATCACCGTCCCAATCACCGACCATGCCGACGTCGCTGGCACGCCCGAAGCTCACGGTCCGAGCTGCCGCCCCACCCTGATCAGTTCCTGCGGCAAGGTAGAAGGTATTACCGCGCTTCACCGCGAGTTCATCCTTGCCATTGCCATCGAAATCACCGACTAGGGCCTGGTCACCGGCACGACCGTAGTTGATGGTCCATGTCTCCGAATCCGAACGGTTCGTTGCATAGAAGATGTACTTGTTACCAGAACGTACGACCGGCGTATCGATGCCGTCACCATCCCAGTCGCCAACCAGCACTTCGTCGCCGGACTGCACCTTCATCCCCAACTCGGCCTTCGACGTCGCGAAATCGTTGCTGAAGTACAGGTTGCAGCTTCCGTTCGCGATGCACTCATCGGCAATGGGCTTCGCATCTGCATTCGGATCTTCCGGTGTCGAGGTGATCTTCAGTCCCACCTTCACCGGATCGTGATCCGAAGAGCGATACGGAGATGCGTCGTAAAGCTGCTTCACGTTGTAGTTGTAGCGCGAGTACTCCAAGGCAATGGATTCCATCGCATTGATGTTCCACACATCGGCACCCGTCACCATTGCGAGGGCGGACTCGTTCGCCATCACGTGATCAAGCGAACCGACCAGGCCGCTGTACTGGTACGAGTAGTCGGTTACTCCCTGCGCGAGCGCAACATCCGTATATCCGGCTGCCTGTAGCGTCCGCATCGGGTCCTCCGCCGTGTAGGCATTGAAGTCGCCCACTAAGAAAACTGGGACATCCGTAAACTCGGAATCCACCCACTTGGCCAGTGCTTCGGCCTGCGACACACGCAGTTTGTTGTTATTACCCTGGTATGTATCCGTGTCATTCGGGTAGTACGAAGAGAGTGATCCCTTGGATTTGAAATGGTTCACGACGACGACGAACTCCTCGCCGTATCCGTTGCCGTCCGCGTCCAGAGCCTGCCACCGCTGTGCCAAGGGCTCACGAGCCAGCCCTGTGAAAACGGCTTCACCCACCAACACCTGCGACTCACCGACCGGCTTGACCTGCGCCTTCTGGTAAATGAAGGCAAGGCGAATAACGTCCTCGTTCGCAGGCAGGTTCGCAGCCGACGGAACGTAGGCCCACCGCTCATAACCCGCGTCTGCGTTCAACGCATCCACGAGCGCGGCAAGAGACTCGTCACGCTCATGACCGAAACGGGATGACGTTTCGATCTCTTCCAGAGATAGGACGGAGGAATCCAGCGAGTTGATCGCCGCGACAATCTTCTCCTGCTGACGCTCGAAATCTGCGGCCCGGTAGGCGCCACGCACATCGCAGTTATTCGTGGTGATGAGGTTGCCCTCACGGTCTGCATATCCCTTGCAACCCGCCTCGTTCTCACCAAGGTCAGTGAAGTAGTTCAGCACGTTGAAGGATGACAGTGTGATGTCGCCTCCCACATCGGACGGCTTCTCCGTGCGGGTGTTGGAAAAACTCACGTAATCGCTGGAACGGTCACCGTCGACGCCGGTCACCGGGCCGGTTGGTTGCAGGTTCCATTGGAAACGGTAGTCCAGGATCATCGGCTGCTTGAGTGTCACGGCAGCACCCACCCGCATCGGCTCCTCCAAGGAGATGTACGGAACGGGAATATCGGTACGTGCACTGTTGGAGCCGGTGTACTGCCAGGAGATACCGTCGTCGAGGGTGATTTTATTCGCCTCGTTCTCAGCGGTCAGGGCCGCGATTTCATCCGGATTTTCGCTCGGGTTGTACTTATCGGAAGGCTGACGCAACGGTTCCGTACCGAAGGCAAGACCAATCTGACCGTAACGATTAGTGGAATAGTTGTCGGTAACAGTCAGCGGGCCCGCCACTTCCACCAGCATGCCTTCAAGCGCTTCCTTGCCCTGCTCATCGGCGGGGATGCGCTCAAGCGTTACCGGCGTCGGCGCCTCGACCTGCTCGTCTACTTTGCTGTATGCGTTGACATTGATCTCGGTCAGTCCGTTGTACTCAGTGACCGAACCAGTCACCTCAACGTAGTCGCCGATCTGCACTGCGGTCGCGAATGCGGAACCGTAGGCGAAGACGCCGTCCGAGATACCGTCGTCGTTGGTACCTCCGGTTCCGGGGGTCTGAATATAAGCGCCGTTGAAACCACCGGTCGGGTACACCGCGGTGACAACGCCGCGGGTCGTGACGGTCTTACCGACCAAGGGCGACTGTGCTCCCGAACCTTGAATATCGGCGATTGGGGTGATCTCGCTGGCCGGATCCGTTGTCGGATCGGTGCTCGGCTCGTCCGTCGGCTCTGTACTCGGGCCTTCGCCCGCCGCGTTCTGCGGACTGGGCGAGACCATGGAGAAGTCATTCAGATTCGAGTCTGTATCGACGCCGGTCTCGTTGCGTTGCCAGGCCAGCGGGGTGGTGTTACTGCCAGTGCTCGTAGCTGCGGCACCTTCGAACAACGGCGAGGTACCCCAACCAACAAAGTCGACCACACCCTCCTGTCCGGCAACGTTTCCGGTCACGGTGATGGAGGCAGTCGACTGCAGAAGGCCGAGCCCACCAGCGGTGCCACCGGGCTGAACATTGGTCGCCTGCAGATCAGGTGTGGGCAGCTCCCCACCGGTGTTTCCGTTCGAACCGAGTTGAATGAGGAAGTAGCCCTGCGGAGCGACCGTGCCCGCCAGGTCCACTGAACTGCCGGCCTTGCCCGCCGTTGAGAATTGCTGCAGTTTAAGACCCGCCAGATCGATCTCGGCATCCGTCGGGTTGTACAGTTCAACGAACTTGTTCTTGTAAACGGCGTTGGCGCTGCCACCGCGCGCGTACACCTCGTTGATGACGATGGCATCGCCAGCGGGGGTCGCGCTTGCGGGCACGGTTACCAGCGGTACGGCAACCATTGCTCCCGCCACTGCGAGCACCGCCGCGCGGCTCAGTCTTTTGAGTCTCACGTGTGTGTCCCTTCTTTCAATCCGTCTGCGTGTGACGGCTACCAGTAGCACTACATTACGGGTATCAGTGACAAAAGGCACACAGAACACGGAAATTACTTTCCTAGATCCGTGGCGCGCCGCAGAAAACTCCTGGTCATAGAGCAGAAGGAGAATCGGGCCGTTCCGGCTTTTCTCTCCTTACTTGTGTTCCCTGGCACCGGCGAGCCCTCTATCGATGACCTGCTGCACAAGATCTCCATAAAGAACAACGACTCTCTGCGGGGACAGAGCCACCGCATGCTCAAGGCGTGCCACATAGCGCAGCAAAACCAGCCCGGCGATAATCGACTCGATCTGTGCCACACACTCCCTGCGAATCGTGGTGTGGCTGGGCAGAATTCTCTCCGCCACTTCCTCCAACCGACGTGACACCGCCACCATGTAGAGTTGCGCGACTTCTATTCCGGACACGAGTGTGGAGAGTATCTGCTGTCCGATGTCACCTTCATACACCGCAATGAGAAAAGTGACGAGACGCCGCCCGATTTGCCTGGGACCACCGGCCAAAATGAAGGCGGCCATCGCATCGGTGTCCATATCGAAGCCCATCGCATCGAAGAACAACTGCGTCTTGGAGCCGAAATAGTGGTGTATCAGGGCAGGATCTACTCCTGCTTCCCGGGCCACGGCCCGCATTGACGTTTCGATGTAGCCGCGCTCCATGAACAACCGGTGCGCCGCCGTTGCGATTACACCGCGCGTATCCGGCGATCCAGGCCTTCGTCCACGCCGAGTCATAGTGCCAACCTACTGCGTCTTCTTACAAAGTCCTAGTGTGAATCTGCCGCATCCACTCATCGAGTCCGGCTTGCGCCGCAGCCGCCACGGGGGCCGACGGCTGCGAATCTACCGTGTCCACCACTCATCGAGTCCGGCGCTTGAGGGTCATGGTGGCCAGCAAAAGGGCTATTGCCGCAAATGCCGCCACAACGCCGAGGCTTGTCCAGTAGTGACCGGTTAGAGTTTCCGACGACGCAACCACATCAAGTGCTTCCACCGACCAACTGGCTGGCATGAAGTTGGACAGCGCACGCAGCCAACCGGCCATATCATCCCGACTCCCAAACAGTCCGCACAGTAGAATCTGCGGGATAACGAATACTGGCATAAGCTGGACCGCCTGGAACTCACTGCGGGAGACGGCTGATGCAAACAGGCCCAGCGCAATGCCCACCATGGCGGTTACCAAGGAAAGCAGGAGAACGAAGGCGAGACCGCCGACCAACTGCATATCCAACACCCAGTAGCAGAAGCCGGTCATAAGCGTCGACTGCACAACGGCCAACAGCCCAAAGGCTGCGGCATACCCGAGGACGATGTCACCGCGCCGAATCGGAGAGGCCATGAGTCTCTCCAACGTTCCCGAAGACCGCTCGTGCACAGTGGCGACCGCGGTGAGGAGAAACATAAGGGTCAGTGGCAACACAGCCAGCATTGTGAGTTCGATACGGGAGACCAGCGGCTCTTCGCCGTCGAACAGTTCATACAGCAACTAGACGAGAACCAAGGGTACGACGGCGACGATTGCCAGGGTTCTTAGATCGTGCCGAATCTGATGCAAAACTCGGTTGGCAGTGGAAAATGTGAGCCTCATGCTGCCTCTCCTTTGATCAGAGCGAGAAATGCCGCGTCAAGAGTGCTGGTACCCGTCCGGGAGCGAATCTCATCCGGAGTACCGCTGGCGAGGATATGCCCCTGCCGGATGAGGATGAGGTCGTCGCACCGATCAGCTTCGTCCATCACATGCGAGGAAACAAGGATTGTAACGCCGGTTGCAGCCCGCCCCCGCAGAATGTCCCAGATGCCCTCCCGCAACACCGGGTCAAGCCCAACTGTCGGTTCATCCAGAAGGAGCAAAGGCGGGTCTCCGATAAGTGCACAGGCCAGTGACACTCGCGAGGCCTGCCCGCCGGAGAGATCGCCGCCCAACTGTCCGGCGACGCCTGCCAGATCCAGAGTCTCGATTAAGCGGTCGATTGCATGCCGATCAGCGCCTGCTATTTGACTCCAGTACGCTAGATTCTCCCGCACCGTAAGATCGGCATAGATCGAAGAAGCCTGCGTCATATACCCGATCTGCCGGGAGGCGTCCCGGCTCCCTGCAGGAACTCCATACACGGTGACTTCTCCCGACTCGATGCGTTGCACTCCCGCAATAGACCGAATGAGAGTGGATTTTCCTGAGCCGGAAGGGCCGAGCAAGCCCGTAATCCTACCCGGAGCAATATCAGCAGAAAGACCCGGCAGGACGAGGGTGCGCCCCCTCCGAACGTGCAGGCCCCGGATACGCACCGACGCCGTCGTCTCTGCTTCTGTTTCTACTGCTCTGGTAACTACTTCTCTCGCCATGCGACCAGCATAGGAAGAGCACGCCGAGCTAACTAGTGTTGATGAATTTCTAGGCAGTCAAATCTGCCCGGAACATAGGGCATTGAAGAGAGCCCGCGGCTACTGATGAATTTCGTGAGTGCCAGGGCGGTGCCGACGTCGTCCACTTCAGCGTGTCCAGTCTCCGAGAGCTCCTTCCAGAGCACCTAGGCACGCATCAATGAGCGAATAGCGATCATCGTCCGGACAGTCGGCATTGGCCCAGGCCAAACACGCCGCATCGAGGAACCCGAAATACCCCCACAGGGCATATTCGTGCCGCGGCCACGCCTCCACGCCTAGTAATTCGCGTAACGCCTCGACGTAGCGCGCGCGTGCCTCGCCCCGCACCGCGACGGCTTCGGGAGGTTCCATTCCTCCGACAAGTGGCGATGCCCAGCCCTGCGGATGCTCAGCGATGTAGGTCAGATAGATCAGCAGCGTTTCTCGCACCTGCTCGCGGGCAGATACATTCCCAAGCCGATCAACCGCCTCGCGCTGTGCGGCGGCGAGTTGTTCAATCTCGCTGCGGACAACCGCCGCATATAGCTGGGCTTTGGAACCGAAGTAGTGAAATATCAACGCCTGCGAGGTAGCCGCTCGCCGGGCGATGGCCGCCACGGAGACCGTGGAATACGAGCCACTGGCAAAAGCTTCGCGCGCCGCTTTGAGGATCGCCGTCTTGCGTTCTTCCACGTCCATCCGACGACGCACGTGGTGGGGAGCGCCGTTGTCGGGACCCTCGTGATCGTTGGGGCTCATACCGCAAGCTCCTCTCTTCCGGACCGGCATACCCACCGGTGGTTCGGTAGACCGGCTCGCGCAGTTCGTCGTGCGTTGGTCTTGTCCATGCGTGTTGGCCTACTTCCAGCTGCCGATGTGGCTCATGCGTGTCGCCACAATTCGCCGTGTCGCCACGGATTCCTGCGCGGCGGCACGATTTGCTGTACGGTGGCGTGATTCTCCGTGTCGCCATAATTCCTGGGAGCACGGTTCCTCGTGTCGCCGCCGTTCAACTACCTGCAATGGTTCCACATTTCCGCCGTGAACCTCATATCCCTGCGCATGCTTCTAGCCCCTTGGTCGAGTTCGCAGCATCCCAAAAGTCTGCGAGTTAGATCACATTCTCAGTTCTGTTGGAGGTTAACCTTGGGTACAGCCGGAGGCCTCAACGGTATGGTCGTCGGCGCCATACATCGCACACTTCGTCCTCTGACCTGCAGTAACGCGGTAACGCTACCATCGCAATGCACAACATCTCATATCGGTTGCACTTCATCCGGCTTCCTTCCGGGAGTCTGGTGATCCATTCCGCAATCACCCAGCGTCTGTTATGATTCATTCACAGCGGAATACCTGTTCTAGTTTTCTCACTGCTCATTTCTCACTTCGGAATAGGAGACTCATATGGGTGACATTAGGCTCGACGTGGACCAGATGGAGAATCTGCGCGCACATCTGCTCACTGTCGGAGACGATCTGAGATCGGGGACTTCTCCTCAGGTTCCGGGATCCGGTTTGGGTTTTCCGAGTCTGCAGGATTCTGCGGCCACTTTTGGCGAAGCACACCAGGAACGTGTTACGCAGGCCGCCGCGTGGTGTGAGAAGACAGCCGACGCGGTGGACTACACGGCGAAGTTTGTAGGCCAGACTGACGAGGATGTGGCACGTGACTGGGCGCAAAGGAATTCCGTCCTCTCAACGCTACCCCCGGGTATCTCGCCCTTCACCCCCGGTCTTGTCTTGGCAGTTCCGGCGCAGCTTGCACGGGCACACGCCACCGGGGAATCGCCCTGGTCACAGATCTTCACCGGCAACGATCACCGCGACCACTAGGAATGCCTCATGTCGTATTTCAGTAACTTGATTGGGGATGTGCCGGGCGACCCGGCCGAGGTGGCCCGCTATGCGCGAGAAGTCCGCACGGCCGGGGAGGAAGCCGAGCAGGCCCATGGCGATCTGCGCTACGGCGAACGGATGACTCCCGATTGGTACGGCGCATCTGCCGACGCCTTTCAGTCCGCCATGTCCGAACAGAAGTCGGCCGTTGCACGCTTAGAAGGAGGCCTGGGGAAGGCGGCGAGCTCCCTGGAGAATTACGGCTATATCATGGCCGAGTACAAGCGACTCGCGGCCAATGTGCAGGCCGAGTTGGAGGCGCTGGATGCGCAGCTCGCCAGCGCCTCGGCATTGGAGTTTGTTCCCACCTACCTTCAGCTGCTTCCGCAAGTCACCTTTCTGCTGGAGGATTACAATCGGTACCTCACCTCGCTGGAGGAGGCGGCCGAGCAGTGCGGTGCCGAGTTGCGCAACTCACTGGATATTGAGCCGGTCAACTACAACGCCAGTGGTGTGGATGTCGGTTCACAAGAGCCCTTGAGCCAAGAAGACATTGAGCGAATCAACGGCCAGTTGCTACACATGGATCCGGAAGAAATCGAGCAACACATGATCGGAGACTGCACCTATCTGGCCAGCTTGGCCTCGGTGATGCAGTATCCGGAGGGGCGGGAATGGCTCGCCTCCTGCATTACTCCGCACTATGACGCTAGTGGAAAGCAGGACGGCTACCTGGTGACGATTTATGACGACCCCCTGAACCCGGACGCCGACGCCGAGCAGCAAGTGCTCGTCACCGACATCTACACCAGGGGTGCTACAGGACGCAGCTACCAGACCAGTGTTGCATCGATTTTCGAGTCCGCCTACGGTCAACTGCACCCCGGCGGCACCCTGGGCGGCCCAGCCGGTATGAGTGGCACCTCCGGCCCCGAGGTATTGAAAGATATCACCGGCATGGAGGCTACATCAATCCTCGGCTCAGGCAACGCTTATGGGGCCGCCGAGCGCGCCGAGATTATCGACGCTAGCAGAAGCCACCGTCCCGCCATCGCTTCGACCACCGTCGTTCCAGACGGCACTTTCGATAGCGACGGCAAAGCGCTTGTTACTGCATCTTTACCGGATGGAAGCCAACAGGAGATCTACCTGTACGGCTCGCACGCCTACACCGTCGTCTCTGCCGACGCCTCTGGTGTGACGCTTCGCAATCCCTGGGGGCGAAATGGAACTCCAAGCGGCGACGATGCGGACGGCACCTTCCACCTATCTTGGGCAGAATTTGAACAGTATTACGGCCAGGTCGACATAGGAACCATTCCATGAAGCACCCCACCGGCATTCTCATCCCCATTCAAGAGAACACTCTTCTTCATCTCGGCGTTGCCCCGAACGGGCCCAGCTACACCGTATCCGGCGTGCGGGTTGAGCACGGCACCCAGCAAGCACATATTCGGAGCGGGAACGGTCGCGCTCGTATCGACCAGACCCTGCAGGTCGGAGAGTCGGTTACCCATCCCAGAGTCGGGACCTTCACCTTGGTGCATATTCGCGTGCATATTCGCACTCCCGGCCGCACCGGGGGAGGTGGGATTGCCACCTTCGCCTTCGAACCCGCACCCGGATTCACCATCAACCCTGCACTTCTCAGCTGACTAGTCGCGGAGCACATCTTGAAGAAAGAGGCGAATCATGAGACGCACACTGACCGCCCTGGCCGGGCTCCTGCTGGGCCTAGCCGCCTGCGGCTGGCAGGCCAGCCAGGAGACCACCCCGAGCACACCCACCAGCTCAACCACTACCCCGGACCGCACACCAACCACCCCACCCACACCGATCACAATCCCACCGGACAAGGCCGCCTGCACCAACGGCATACCTTTCGGCATCAGCGAAGGAACCCGCTCCCAGCTTAGCGTCCCCCCAGACGACATGAGCTACACCGTCTCTGGCGTGCGTATTGAAAACGGCATCAGGAGAGCCAATATCAGCGGCGGCAACACCGCCAGCGGCATCAATCAAGACCTTCAGGTCGGGGAGTCTGTCACCCAGCCCGGCGTCGGTACCTTCACCCTTGTCGGCATCAACCCCTGGACCACTACCCCACGACCTACTGGTTTCGGCGGCTCGGCAAGTTTCTGTTTCGAGCCCGAACCCGGATTTGAGATCGACCCTTGCCTCGTGAAGGAAATGTTCACCGGAGAGACCCTCCCGCCGAATATCCCCTCACCAGCCGCAGACGAACCACGCTGCCCCGACCCAACCGACGAACCATAAGAACCATGAGAACCATCAGACGGACACTTACCACCCTGACCGGGCTCCTATTGGGGCTCGCCGCCTGCGGCTGGCAGGCCAGCCAGGAGACCACGTCGACTAGCTCGGCCACCACCCCGGACCACACACCAACCACCCCACGCACACCCATCACCATCCCACCAGACAAGGCCGCCTGCACCAACGGGATCCCCGTCGGCCTGATAGAACGGACCCGCTTCCAACTTGGCGCCCCCTGACACCGCCAACTACACGGTCTCCGGCGTGCGTATTGAAAACGGCATCAGAAAAGCGACGATCAGCGGAGGCCGCAAGACCGACGGCATCAATAAGACGCTCCAGGTGGGGGAGTCCGTGTCCCATCCCGGAGTTGGTACCTTCACTCTCCTCTCCATCACCCAGAAGAAGATGATCGCGATCCAGAACTCATCGGCTCTGGCGGTTCCGCCGGTTTCTGTTTCGAACCCGAACCCGGATTCGAGATCGACCCCTGCCTCCTAAAACAAATATCAACCCGGCAAACCCTCCCACCCAACATCCCCTCACCAGCAACGGACGAACCACGCTGCCCCGACCCAACAGACGAACCATAAGAACCATGAGACGCACACTCGCCGCCCCACCAGCGAACCAGAGGAATCCTATAAACCAAACCCCACCAACACCTGACCGTCCGACCACCAGTTCCGCACGTCATTCTTTCCTCCCCCTATCCGCACGTTTGTCTTTTCTCCTCGCCCACAGTGCGCTACACTCGAAGTGTTATTGAGTCGCAGTCAATAAGGATGGAGCTGGTTGTCACATGACTCTTCTAACCGACGGTATCTGGTGGCACGTATACCCCTCGGTGCGCTCGGCGCCCCCATTCGGAATCGCCCAGCAGAAGCAGCCCCAGAAGTCACACACCGGTTTGCACACTTGGAGGCGTGGCTCGACTACGCCATCGAACTCGGCTGCTCCGGCATCATCCTCGGCCCAATCTTTGACTCTATATCCCATGGGTATGACACCCTCGACCACTTCCGGATTGACCCGCGCCTGGGCGATGACGCCGATTTCGACCACTTCGTCAGCGCGTGCCAGCAACGGGGGCTATCTCTTATGCTCGACGGCGTTTTCAACCATGTGGCAGCCACCCATCCACGCGCGGACGAACTGGTCTCTGACTCCTCCGGCTGGGAGGGACACAGCGAACTCGTCACTCTTGACCACTCCAGCGAAACAATCCGCGCACTGGTCACGGACGTCATGCTTCACTGGCTTCGCCGCGGAATCGCCGGCTGGCGGCTCGACGTCGCCTATTCCGTACCTACCGACTTCTGGCGCGATGTTACGCAGCGAGTGCGATCTGAATTCCCCCGTGCGTTATTCCTCGGGGAAGTCATCCACGGTGACTACGCAGGGTTCATACGCGAAAGCACTCTTGACACACTCACCCAGTACGAACTGTGGAAGGCAATCTGGAGTTCACTCAAAGAGGCCAACTTCTGGGAACTGGAATGGACGTTGCGGCGCCACAACGAACTGCTAGAAACCTTCATCCCGCAAACCTTCATCGGCAATCACGACGTCACACGTATTGCTACCGAGGTAGGAGAGGAGAAAGCGGCATTAGCCGCAGCAATCCTCTTCACTCTACCCGGCATGCCCTCCGTATACTACGGGGACGAGCAGGGTTTCCGAGGCCGCAAGTTGGAAAGCTACCACGCCGACGACGAAATCCGCACCCCCTTGCCCGCATCGCCCGCCGAGCTCTACCCACACGGCCAGTGGATGTATCGGCTCTATCAGGAACTCATCGGCTTACGGCGGCGCCATCACTGGCTCGCAAACGGTCGAGTTGAGGTAGTCGGCAAAGATAACCTGTGGATCGAGTACACGATCCATCCGTCCGATGGCACCAGCGGGGGCCTACGGGTGCGCGTCCAACTCGACCCACGCCCCGAAGTCTGGATTGTCGACGACGTCGACCTGCCCGAGGCAACCGCAGCACCGTGGGATGCCGCTCGCGCATCCCCCTTCCACTGGGCAGGTGCCTGAGTTTCGTGCTCCCGACGTACACACTCTGCGCATTGAGAACCCGTGCGAAGCGGGTAGTAGTCTCGGTCACCGCAGCAGTCCAACTGCCTCGCGGATGCGTGCCTCACTCGGGCAGGTAGCCGGGCCATAGGCGGTGGTGGAAAGCGCGCCGGCCACATTCGCCCAGCGCAGGGCCTCCGCCAGGTCCATGCCACGTGCCAGAGCCGCGCACAGCACTCCCGAGTGCGCATCCCCGGCACCGTTCGAATCCACCGCCTGAACGGGCAACGGCGGGAAGTGAACCGCTTCCCCGCCGTCGACGCAGTACCATGCTCCCAAAGAGCCGGCCCGCACAAGCACTTCCCCCAACCGGGACGATAACGCCCGTGCCCGAGTCGCCTCCGGTGCCACCACTGCATCGCTACCGCTCGATGCCGCTTCCCCAGCCTCCTCGATCCCCAGGCGCTGTGCCAAAATCGCTGCTTCACGTTCGTTCACCGACCACAGCGGATGCAGTCCGGAGATTTTCTCCAAGGCCTCAAGCGGTGCCTCGCCGACCACCGGAGACACATCGAAAACCACGCGGCAGGGCACAGTTCCCGTCAACCGTTCCACCAAACGTTCCAATGACCTGCGATTCCCGGAGTTCTCCAGGGAGTAACCGCTGATATACAGCACGTCGTCCGCTTCGAACGCCAAGGCGTCAAAGGCGTCAAGCGGGTCGCGGGTCTCGGCGCCCCGGATGGAGATGAATGTCCGCTCGGCATTCGCATCCGTGATTGCCACGCAATAGCCGAGGTCACCCGGCACATACGCACCCACATGCCGCACACCGATAGCCGAAAGCTCCTCAACCGCCACCTCGGTGAACGGTCCCGATCCCGTAGTCCCGGCAAACACCGTCTCCACTTTGAGCTGCCGTGCGGCGTACAGCACGTTGTAGCCTCCTCCGGCGTGCATGTCGGCGTCGTCGGCAAACACGTCACCGCCCGGTTCCGGCAACGCCTTCAACCGCAGCGTCAAGTCAATAACAACCTGTCCGGTATGAATCACTCGACCCATCGATACTCCATTCGCTCAGCGATGTCCCGCGCCGCCGCGAGCCCATAACGATCACCGACAAAGCCCAAGGCCATGTCAATACCCGCGGAAACACCCGCCGAAGTGTAGTACTTTCCGTCGGCCACCCAGCGAACACCGCGAACCCACTCCACCGCCGGATGTCCATCCGCCACCCAGTGGAAGGCTCTCGTATTCGTAGTCGCCTTTCGGCCGTTGAGCACACCAGTTTCCGCCACCAGAGCCGACCCCGTGCAGACACACAGTACGTAGTCTGCTTCGTCCACCAGCTGCCGCAACGCGGCAATGAAGCGCGCATCTTTGATGATCTTCCGGCTGCCAAGGCCTCCCGGAACCAACACAATCTGGCCGCGCGCCACTGTATCCAGCGCCTCTGTTTCCAAGCGAATCAACTGGCGGTTGGTAACAATGCCGCCCGCAAGCGAAACATAGCGCAGGCGGAAGTCTTCGACGTCACCCAGCACTTCAACCGGTCCGAACACGTCCAGTGCCGTGAAACCTTCGTACAGCACGATATTGATATCAGTGCGACGCCCCGCTGAAGCCGCCGCTGAGGCATCGGCGTGCGTCCACGAGTGCCGAATATCCTGCCCCTCCGTCACCGCACGCCCGCCTTCCGAATCGCCATCAGCCCGTCACGAATACCCACCAGATCGAGTTCCGATTGCGCGACGACGGCGCCCACTTCGCCAGCCGGCAGCCCACCGGTGCCGGTTCCGGCTCCAAGAATTGCACCTGCCATTGCGCCGATGGTATCCGTATCGCCTCCTAGTTCGGCGGCACGGCACAAGCCTTCCAGCGGCGCATCAGCGTACTCGCGTGCCAGCACCAATGCGGCCGGAATGGCCTCCGTTGATTCAACGGATGTCCCGACGACGTCGCGCAGGAAGTCTGCCAATTCGGCGCCATGCAGGGTGGAACTGGCATGCAACATCACTTGTGCCCGAGCGACTACCGAGGCATTCGGTGCCCACCAGCCGTAGCCCGGCAGTGATGCCACCACATCGAGCGCGATATCTATCGCCTCCGGCACATCCGCACCATCGATCCCAGCCGAGACTGCGGCGGCGACCAGAGCCGCTCCCTCCCATCCCTGCCGAGTGTCGTGTGTAACGACGCAGGATTCGCGCACCGCAGCGGCGAAGGCCTCCCGATCAGCGAGCGAGTAGGCGATGCCCACCGGCGTGACGCGCATGGCTGCACCATTCGTGGTACCGTACCGTCCGGTCTCATTCGGATCGGCTCCCGCGCGAACCTGCTCCAATGCGGCCTTGGTGGACGGTCCAAGCAGATCCAGCGAACCACGCGCCCGCATATCATCCTCCCAGGCGAGCAGCGTATCCGCGTAGGCCCGGGAATCAATGTGCCCACGCCCTGAGAGCAAGAGATCGGCAAGCAGTAACGCCTGCTCGGTATCGTCGGTCACCGATCCGGCGGGCATCCCCGGCGCAATGGGTTGCGTGGCGACGGCGTCGCGCAACCCGGTGATTTGCCCGTAGGCATCGCTGATCTCCCGCGGACTCATCGATTGCGTCGGCATACCGAGGGCATCACCGAGAGCAAGACCCTGCAACGCGGCGAGGGCTCTATCGGCGGCTGTTTCGGCGACGACATTCCGTTGCGTCTTCGAAGTTTCGGTGACCATATGACATCCCCTATCGCTACCACCACAACTGTTCCACATTCTTCCTGATCGTTCCTTGCCGTGCATAACGCAGCCCGGCGCGTATAACGCAAGCTCTCGCCGTGACGCAAGCCCTCGCCCGTGACGCAAGCCCGTCATGCATAATCCCGCCCGGCGCGTGTAACGCGACCCGGCGTCCCGTTTCATCGCCCTCCGAAGCAATCACCACACCGAGCATCAACGCCTTGTCCGATCAGTTCTCGAAGGTGCTCAGCGTGGGCCCCGATCCGCTACCCTTACTGCGTGCAGTGTTCCTATTTTGATCGCGGTTCATGCCACTCATGCACACGAATGGGAGAGGCCTACGCCGCACAACTCGCTGCCAAAGACTCGGCATTGCGCGACGCACTCGCCCGGTGGCCCAACCTGAACTGGCTGCCCCCATTCGAAAGTGCCGAGTCACACTTCCGCAATAAGGCGAAACTCATGATCGGCGGCACTGTGCAGCAGCCGACCCTGGGAATCCTTTCGCCAACCTTCACCGGCGTCGATCTCACCGGCTGTGAACTCTACGAAGCTGCCGTCGCGGATTCCTTCCCCGTCCTATCCGCCTTCATACGCCGTGCGCAGCTCACCCCTTTTCACGTGCCGAGTGGACGGGGTGAACTCAAGAACATCATCGTGACTGGAGCTCCCGCCGGGCTACTCATGATTCGCTTCGTTTTGCGTTCTACTGAACCGATTGTCCGGATACGGAAACACCTGCCCTGGCTGCGCGATCAGTTTCCGAATCTTGAGGTGGTCACCGCCAATCTACTTCCCGAACGCAAGGCCGTGCCGGAAGGAAAAGAGGAAATAGTTCTTGGGAGTGCCAACGCACTCCCCTTCAAGCTGGGTGACATCACCTTGTTCCTTCCGCCCCAGTCCTTCTTCCAGACGAATACCGCCGTTGCCCGGGGACTGTATGAAACTGCCCGCAAGTGGACCGATGACCTCGCTCCACGCACCGTGTGGGATATGTTCTGCGGCGTGGGCGGCTTTGCCCTGTACTGCGCACGCCCCGGGCGGCGCGTCACCGGCGTTGAGATTTCCGGCCCGGCCGTCCATGGCGCGAAGCTTGCTGCCGCGGACGCCGGGTTGAGCGACGACGTCGACTTCAGGGAGGGTGATGCTTCGCAAGCACCCTCCGGCTCCGCTCCCGAGCTCGTCATCGTCAATCCACCTCGACGCGGAATCGGGCAACTGTCCCACTGGCTGAACGACTCAAACGCCGGCGCGGTCCTATATTCGAGTTGTAACCCGGATTCACTCGTGAGAGATCTCCGCGCCATGCCCGCCTTCACTCCCATCCGTGCCCGTGTTTTCGATATGTTTCCGCACACCGACCATGTTGAGACACTTGTTTTGCTGGTACGGAGTTAGGATCTTCCTTTCTGGGCCAGCGCCTTGTGCTAGCTGCTCTTCTCCGCCAGCCTGCACCCCTTTCTTCCCCACCAGCCAGCGCTTCCTGTGATGCTCTCACTTCGAATATTGACGCTACGGAGCGTTTCCGCCATGTTTTCGCCCCTCGCGGTGTTGTTTCATCCCTTGCGCTGTTGCCGTTCCGGGCACCGGCACTGCCCATCTGGCACCACCAATACATAGAGATTCACATGACGTCCCCCTCACGCGGCTAATGGGATCAACCTGGGACCAAGCACCGTCCTCCCTCCTGGTACACGCGGACGTCCCACTGTACGGGTGGTGGCTCGGCCAAAACACTCCCTCCTGGTACACGCGGACGTCCCACCTCGCGCGGCTAATGGCCCTGTGGTATCCTCTCCCAAAATCTACTTATGCTCGCGTAGCACGCCCGATGGGAGAGCCAGATGTTAAGAACGGTTGGAATTGTCAGCCTCTCCAACGGCATCTTGGGCGAAGACTTCATCTCACACGAGGTAGAGATCGGACTGCGCAGGCTTCGCGCCTACGGACTCACCGTTAGGTTCATGCCCCACGCACTCAAGGGGCTGGACTACGTCAAGAATCACCCAGAAAAAAGGGCAGCCGATCTCCTGCAGGCATTTCGCGATCCGGAGATCGACATGATCCTCTGCGCCATCGGTGGTGATGACACCTACCGCCTACTGCCATACCTCTTCGACCATAATCAACTGCAAGATGCGGTGCGCGACAAGGTCTTTCTCGGCTTCTCCGACACGACGATCAACCACCTCATGCTGCACAAGGTGGGTTTGCGCTCGTTCTACGGTCAGAGTTTTATCAGCGATATCTGCGAACTCGGACCCGAGATGTACCCTACAGCCGTACATACTTCGAAGAATTGCTAACGAGCGGCACCATCCGGGAAATCCGACCAAGCACCGTGTGGTACGAGGAAAGGGCAAGTTTCGGGCCCGACCAGATTGGCACACAGGCGCCATCGCACGCGGATAGCGGGTTCGAATTACTGCAGGGGCGCGCAACCTTCTCCGGCAAAATACTGGGTGGATGCATTGACTCTCTGTACTACATCTTCGACGGCAACCGCTATCCCGATGAGCCCGAGCTCTGCCGCAAGTACCACCTGTTCCCCGGAGCCGGTGACTGGGAAGGAAGAATTCTTCTTCTCGAATCCAGCGAGGAGAAGATGCCCCCGACGAAATACAGGAGAGCCTTGGCTTTCCTGCGAGAGGCCGGGGTTTTCGACGTCGTTTCGGGCGTGCTGGTCGGTAAGCCCATGGATAGGACCTACGACGAGGAATACAAGAGTGCGCTGGTGGAAGTGATTGACACTCCCGACTTGCCGATTGTCTGCAATATCAATATCGGGCACGCCCAACCGCGATGCATCCTCCCATTCGGCGTAGATGCGACGGTCGACGCGGAAGAGCAAGTCATAACCTTTGCGGAGCGCTAGCAACTCTCCTGAGTACCTACATCGTCGCCCCGAATGGAATGAGTGACTACCTGCCCGTGGTACGTAACTGCGTACCTATCGACGCCGACAAAGCAGAAATCGCGCGGGTCTCTTGACACAACAGTAAGACCAGGCAATCGTGCTTCTAGCATGCAGTAAGACGCAGCATCAGATGTGGCAGCCGGTCCCATAGCAGGCACCATTCACGACCCCATCGCCCCACGAATCCGAGGAATCCTCCTAGCGGCAAAGTGGCTGAACTCCACGCCAAACCATCGCCCCACGAATCCGAGGAATCCTCGTAGTCGATCCCAAACTGGGGGGCAACCATTGCCATCACCCCACAAACCCTAGAAATCCTGCTACCCCATACCACACGACACCACAGCACGCCGAATGGCACAAGTCAGGTCGTATATCTATTCGACGACTATGGATCTGCTCCGGGTTTTTCACCGGTGCCCGGCTTCTTCACAGAATCACAAGAATAACTCGGAGCAGATCCATAGCCCGAGCAACACATCACCCGACAGCAGCGCAGTGACCGGTGGGGGCGCCCCGCCGTCGTCGGCAATCCAACACCGCACCCGACGACCACACCCACCAGCACCCACAAAGGGCCTTTTGAAGCGTCCTGGGTTTTGTTCCTAGCTGCTTTTGAGAGGATAGGAGTAGGCCAAGGAAGTATTCGCAGGAGTATCGGGAACGTGTGGTCAGGCTGGTATCTGATCGGCTGTCGGAGGATTCCTCGTGTTCTACGTGGCAGGCAGTCGGTCTCTTCTTCCTCTTGCCCTGAACGTCATTCATCTCGAACAATGACGGTATGGCATGCTGCGCCGGTCTCCCAATCAGGAGGAGTGTTTCACGCCTCGGGGAGCCCGGACGGCATACCAACTTCGCTCTGCAAGAGAAACCTGACAAGAAAAGACTAGACAAAGACTAGACAAAGAAAGCTTGACAAGAGACAGGGAGGACTCATGAAAGCTTTTGCCATGATCAAGATTGGCGAGGTCGGTTGGATCGAGAAGGACCGCCCCACTTGCGGCCCCAATGATGCGATCTGCAAGCCTCTCGCCGTCGCCATTTGTACCTCCGATGTGCACACGGTATGGGAGGGCGCAGTAGGACCACGCGAAAACCTGGTTCTCGGCCACGAAGGCTGCGCCGAGGTCGTCGAAGTCGGCTCCGAAGTGAAGGACTTCAAGCCCGGTGACCGCGTCCTCGTACCAGCCATCACCCCCGACTGGAACTCGCTGGAGGCGCAGGCCGGCTTCTCTATGCATTCCGGTGGCATGCTGGCCGGGTGGAAGTTCTCCAACATTAAGGACGGCCTTGATTCCGAGTATTTCCACGTGAACGACGCCGACGGCAACCTGGCACATATGCCCGAGGGAATCAGCCTCATTGACGCCTGTATGCTCTCCGACATGGTTCCCACCGGCCTGCACGGCGTCGAACTGGCGGATGTCCAATTCGGCGACACCGTCCTCGTGATTGGTATCGGACCAGTGGGTCTTATGAGCGTGGCCGGATCGGCACTGCGGGGCGCCTCCCGCATCATTGCCGTCGGCACCCGCCCCCGCTGCGTCGAGGTGGCCAAAAAATATGGTGCGGATGAATTCATCAGCTACAAGGACGGACCAATTGAGGATCAAGTCCTTGCCCGTACCGACGGAAAAGGCGTTGATAAGGTCATCGTTGCTGGAGGAACGGTCGACACCTTCGATTCCGCAATTCGTTCATTGAAGCCAGGCGGCACCATCGGCAACGTGAACTATCTCGGCAGCGGGGAATATGTCAGGATCCCTCGTGCCGAGTGGGGTGTAGGCATGGGCCATAAGAAGATCAACGGCGGTTTGATGCCGGGCGGAAGGCTGCGTATGGAGAAGCTTGGCGCGCTGGTGGCCAACGGGAAGCTCGATGTTCGCCCGCTGGCCAGTCACGTCTTCGAAGGCTGGGATCACCTGCCGGAAGCCTTGGACCTCATGAAGGAGAAGCCGGCCGATCTGATCAAGCCCGTGGTGCTGCTGGAACAATAGGACCGACGGGCACCAACCGAGTGCGGCAGCGCTTGGTTGGCTGGCTGGGCCCGGCTTGGCTGGTCAGCTAGGCCCGAGAAGTGTAGGGAATGTCGAGAAGTGTCGGGTTTTTCGCGGAGTTTCTTGAAAAATCCGACACTTCTTGGGCTACTCACGCCTAGAAAGCGCGGTCACGCGCATCGCGACGCTCCTCGCGCCATGCCCGTTGGCACTAACCACGTCATGCCCGTTGGCACTAACCACGTCATGCCCACGCGCGCCAACCGTGGCATAGCGCCGTTATCTCAGCGCGCCTTTCCGTCGCCACGATATCAACCTCGTCACCGACGATCACCGCATGCGTAAGTCCCGCGAGCACTGCACCAAGTAGAGGAGCGACGATGAACAGCCAAAGCTGACCGGCGTTCCCCGCTTCAAAGGCCACGCCGATGGACCGGGCAGGGTTGACCGAGGTGTTCGTGATCGGAATTGACACCAGATGAATAAGCGTCAGGGTCAGCCCGATGGCCAGCGGGGCGAAGCCGCTGGGGGCGCGCTTCTCGGTTGTGCCCATGATGACGAAGAGAAAAACGGCAGTAAGGATGAACTCCGCAAGGAATGCTGCAAGCAACCCGTATCCAGAAGGCGAATGATCCGCATAGCCGTTAGCTGCGAAGCCATCCACCGCAACGTCGAATCCTGGGCGTCCCTTCGCCATACCGAAGAGAATGCCGCCAGCAATCAAGCCTGCAACGATTTGCGTGCAGACGTAGGGCAGCACATCCTTCCACGGAAAACGCTTACCGACGGAGAGCCCGAATGTGACTGCTGGATTGAAATAGCCGCCCGAAACAGATCCGACTGCATATGCCATTGTGAGGACGGAGAGACCGAAAGCGATAGCGACGCCCAGGTAGCCGACCCTGTCACCCGTGAAAACCGCCGTTCCACAGCCGACAAAGACAAGTCAGAAGGTGCTGAGAAACTCCACACCAAGGCGATGGACAAGACGCGATGCCATATTGAGCCTTTCACATAACCCCTATAGCAGGCGTAGATCAGCCTGACAGCTGGGATGCATCCGAGCAGTAGTCGGCACACGCCCAAACCGCAACCAAAGGCACACGCCCAAGCCAGTGTCGGCGGTTGTCATCAGTGGCCGCCACCCTCGAGACTGAAATACATCCCCGTCCCTGCAGCCCAAACACTCCCAGCCTCACAAGCGGCGAATCCCCAGAACCCCAGGCAGGCCATGCACACACCAAATACACCGATGGCGGTCACCACCCACGCCGTCTGCTAAGGGGTAATCCTTGCCCACAACTCCCTCGCGGTATGCGACGTTGATTCTCCGGGCCCCGGCGACGCGTTGCATCATCGCTCGCGGGTAGCCATCGATTCGTTCAAGCGCAGCACCCGAGGTGAACTGTAGTCTCTACTTCTTTCGCCGCCATCCTCTCGCAACTACTCTCGCTATGTTTCACAAATCTTGCATTTCTTGCACTGTTGTTACATTCTGAGAATTCTCTCATCCGGTGCTCATGCCCCTCTTTCCGCCGCTTGTAAACCTAGAAACGTACACGAAAGAGAGGAAGACCAATGCGTGATCCACACAAGGTTGTGCTTTACAGCCATGATTCGCAAGGCCTGGGCCACCTCCGGCGGAATCTCGCTATCGCACATCAACTCGTACGCGATGTGCCGACCATAACCGGGCGCGATCTGACGGGTCTTATCATCTCTGGGCTTTCGCCCGAGTTAGGCTTTCCCCTACCGGAGGGATTCGACTGGGTCACTATCCCCGGCGTGGCAAAAGGGCGGCATGGATACGAGCCGCGCCATCTGCGCGGTCCAACGAAGGAACTCATTGCACTTCGTTCGGAACTGCTCGATGCAGCGCTACTGAACTTCGCGCCGGACATAACGATTATCGACCGCCACATCTTCGGGGTGTGGCACGAGCTGCGTGCTCCGCTCCTTCGCCTGCGCACCATGCACCCCGAGTCACATGTCGTACTTGGGCTACGCGATATTCTCGATACACCCGACGTAGCACAGGCAGAGTGGGAGGAACGCGGCGACCCGCAGTTACTAGGAGAAATCATTGACCATGTCTGGATCTATGGCGATCCGGCAGTCCATGACTCCATCAGTACTCGTGAAGTCCCGCCCACTCTAGCTGATCGCGCCCATTACACGGGCTATCTCGCCTCCGGGCGTAGCATCAGCGACCGGGAGGCGCAAGAGATACCCCAACCCTACGTCTTCACCACGGTGGGAGGAGGTTCCGATGGGTATCACCTGCTCCGAACCGCTGTCAGTCTGACACCCCCACCCGGACACCGGCACGTCGTCGTCGCCGGACCGCAACTAGACGACGTCGACTTCGCCGAAGTTCGCGCGCTCGCGCCCGTGGGAACGGAAGTCCACAAGACCTTACCGGGGATAAGCACGCACATAGCCCGTGCCGCGGCCGTGATTTCCATGGGTGGCTACAACACGGTATGCGAGACACTGGCAACGACGACCCCAGCTCTTATTGTTCCGCGCGAAACGCCGCGACTCGAACAACTCATTCGCGCCACCGCCCTCAACCGCATCGGGGCAGCCGACATGATGCGTTCCGAGGAAATCACCGCCCAGGCTCTGTCCCGTTGGGCACGCGACGCCGTGACCCGAAAGATTGACCGATCATCTATTAAACGTAACGGACTGGCACATGTTGCACGCTACGCAGCCGACCTGTTGCTGTCCGACTCTCTTGTAGGAGGTACACGATGAGCCGCATCGCATATGTTCTCAAGGTCTACCCGCGCTTCTCCGAAACTTTTGTTGTCACGGAGATGCTCGCGCGGGAAGCCCAGGGAGAGCAGTTGAGCATTTACGCGCTGCGCTCCACCACTGATGCACGTTTTCACCCCGAGATAGCCAAGGTTAATGCTCCGGTAACATGGGTACCGCGCCCGCACAAGGCCTCGGAGATGTGGCAGGAGATCACCGATTCCCTCGACGAACCCTCGTTAATCAGGCGTTTCGCCGAGTTGTTCCCGAAGCTATCCGAATTGCCCGCCGATGAAGTAGCACAGGGCGCCTGGTTGGCGCGGCAGGTACGGCAGGACGGCATTACCCACCTGCATGCGCATTTTGCCTCCCTTGCTGGGCGAATCGCCTGGATCGCCTCGCGGCTCAGCGGAGTTCCATACACCCTCACCACCCATGCCAAGGACATTTTTCATGAGTCGGTTGACCCGGTGTGGCTGCGCACCGTGTGCAGCGGAGCCAATCGTGTGGTGGCGATCAGCCGCTTTAACGAAGCGTATCTACGCGGGGTTCTACGCGGCACAGGCGCTCAGATATCTCTGCAATACAACGCACTTGACCTCACTCGTTTCCCTTACCGGCAGCAAACAGCCCGCCTGGTTCGGTCAGATGACAACGCACTGAAGGTAGCCGCCGTCGGCAGACTTGTACCCAAGAAGGGATTCGCTGACCTGATAACGGCGGCGCATATGGCATTGCTAGCCGGAACTAAACTCGACGTTAGAATCGCCGGTGACGGCGAGTTATACGGCGAACTTGCCACACAGATCGAACAACTTGGAATCGCCGAACATGTTCATCTTCTCGGACCAAAAACCCAGAATGAAGTGCGTCAATTGCTCGAGGATTCCGACGTCTTCGCCGCGCCATGTATCCGCGCCACAGACGGGAACATCGATGGCCTTCCCACGGTGATCCTCGAAGCCATGGCAACCGGAACGCCGGTTATCGCCACCAATGTCAGTGGCCTGCCCGAGGTGGTGCGCGACGGCGAGACCGGGATCCTGCTCGAGCCGGGAGACACCGTCGCCCTGGCTGGAGTCCTGCGGGACTTGGCGCACGGGCGTGTTGATACTGAGCTGCTCACTCACCAGGCGCGACGCCTGATTGAAGAGCAGTTCGACAGTCGCAAGCAGGCACGGGTTCTAGCGGGTTGGGAATCCCCGGAGTTCCCCGAAGTTCCAGCGACGACGGCCGCCTCTAGCGCTCCTGCTGATGTGGCCAGTGCGGCCAGCCACATTGCCGATTCCCACAGCGGCACAGCCGGTGTGCACGACGGCACAGCCGGTGTGTACGACGGCACAGCCGCTGCGTCCAACGGCACACCAAGCGCCCACGGTGGCGTATCTGCCAGCCAGGCACCCGCATACGACATGGCCGAGCTTGCCACCACGATCTCAGGAGAGGAGTCACACTGATGCGGATAGCTTACGTGTGTGTCGACCCCGGCATCGAAGTCTTCGGCACCAAGGGGGCGTCGGTTCATATTCAGGAAGTAGTCCGTGAACTACGTCGGCGCGGGCACGACGTCGTCGTGTATGCGCTGCGGCGCGGCGGGGAGGTCCCAGACGATCTGGCCGATCTGCAGGTGGAGGAGAACGCCCTAGAAGACACCGCTACCACGGCACAGCGTGAGCACGCCCAGCAGCGTGCCTCCGCGCGGATCGCAGAGCGAATTCGCGCCAACGGCATGCCTGATCTCATTCTTGAACGGTACTCTCTGTTCTCCAGCGTGCTTGCCATCCTGTGTGGCGACGGCGAGTGGGGAAAGAACCGCCATGAGGGCGGGGAGCGCACAGCCAACGGAACTCCACGAGACGAGGAGGGAGTCCCGCCAGTCGATGGGAGTGCGCCCTTCGACATCGACGTCCCGCCTGTTGGCGGGGACTTGCCATCCAACGACGTCCCGCCTGTTGGCGTGCTGGAGGTCAACGCACCCCTGATTGACGAACAACGTACACACCGCGAACTGGAGGACGAGGACACCGCATGGGAACTGCTGCGGCGCCAATGCGCTGCGGCGCAGGCCGTTATCTGCGTGTCTGACCCGGTAAAGCGTTGGGTTCATACGCACACCGGAAGCACTCGTGTACATACCGTGCCCAACGGTGTGAATACCGAAAGGATCCGACCTCAGCCAGAGGCATCAGGTCCTGCAATCGTCACCTTCGTCGGCACCCTTAAGCCGTGGCACGGCGTGGCCGACCTGCTACGGGCAGCGAACGTGGCGAAGGGACCCTGGCGACTGCGAATCATAGGGAACGGGCCGGAACGTGATCGGCTGGAACGGCTGGCACGCCAGCTGCGTGTGGACACCGATTTCCGCGGGGCAGTCTCTCCCGCAAGAATCCCGGAACACTTGGCTGGCACAGCCATTGGCGTGGCTCCTTACCCGGAACCACGCCGTGCCGCCGACCACTACTTCTCCCCACTTAAGGTGCACGAATACCTGGCCGCCGGTCTGCCTGTGGTCGCTTCTGCGGTAGGTCAGCTTCCGGAACTTCTACGCGGGGTGGGTTTACTCGTTCCACCGTCCGACCCACGCGCCCTCGCGGCGGCACTGGACTACCTGGCGATTAACCCGCAGGAGCGCGCCCGACTCGGTCGTCTCGCCCGCCAACGAGCCGAACGCCAGCACAGTTGGAGTGTGGCAGTTGATCGGATTCTGCGTTTGGCCGGGCTGCATGAGACAGACAGTGATGCGGTCGCCCCACCGGCCGTCGGCAACAGCCCCGTCGGCAACACCCAGGCTACCAGCAACAACGCGAGCGGAGACGCTAGTCCGATCCTCTATGCGTACCAGAAGAAAGGAGACGCTTGATGGCGAAGCGATTTAGCCGTGCCGCGGCTCTGCGTACCCTCCGCCTTGTAGCCCCAGAGGCAAAACATCAAAAGGGACTTATCGGCGCTGGAACGGTGGCGTTGCTCCTTGAAGTGATTTTTCGCGTCATGGAGCCCTGGCCCTTGAAGATCGTTATTGACGGTATAGCCGTTTCACGCGGTTCCGAGAATGCGGGGGCCAAGCAACGGTAACCAGTCTGGTGATCTGCGGTCTTCTCCTTATCGCCATAGTTACCCTCCGAGCGGCGACGAATTATCTGGCCACCACGAGTTTTGCCCTGGCCGGATCGCGTACTGCCATCTCATTGCGGGCACGCGTATTCCATCATGTCCAAGGCCTCTCACAGCAGTACCACGCCCATAATCGCAGTGCGGACACCGTGCAACGCATTGTCAGTGATGTCGCACGCCTACAGGAGGTGGCAATCACCGCGGGTCTTCCCCTGTTAGCCAATATGACGACGCTGGCTGTGATGCTTGTGATCATGTTCGTCCTGGACCCGCTGCTAGCGCTGGCTGTCGTCGCCGCTATCGCGCTATTCATCCCCGTATCATCCGGCTCGTCGAAGAAAATCACATCAGCCGCACGCCGGACGCGCAAGGGCGAAGGACAACTCGCCAACACTGCGCAGGAGGCACTCAGCGCGATCCGGATCGTGCAGGCATACGGTCTGGAAGCAGAGGTGGAAGGGCATTTCGGTGGAGCCAACCAGCGTGCGCTAAGCGAAGGCGTCAAATCACTGCGTCTGGCCGCCCGGCTGGAACGCAGCACCGATGTCATCGTTGGCCTAGCAACCGCCGTCGTCATGGTGGGCGGCGGAATACGGGTCATTCAAGGTGCAATGACACCGGGGGAGCTGGTACTGTTCACTACTTATCTGCGTACAACGATGAAACCTCTGCGTGACATGGCGAAATACACCGGTCGAATCGCCCGCGCCAGTGCATCCGGAGAACGCGTTGCCGATCTTATGGATGCCAAGTCCGAGGTGGTCTCGCCGGAAAGGCCTCTGTGGCCAGGTCGGATTACGGGCCAAGTTGCCTTTGAAAACGTCGTTACCGAATACGACGGTCACGAAGTCCTCCATGGTCTCGACCTGAAGATATCTCCCGGCGAGCACGTGGCAATCATCGGTCCGTCGGGAGCTGGAAAATCAACGCTTGTCTCGCTGCTCGTACGCGCAATTGACCCCGTCATCGGCCGCGTAACACTCGATGGTTATTCGCTGCGGGATCTTGATCTGGCTAAGCTACGTTCCAGTGTCTCACTGCTGCACCAGGATGCGGTACTGTTCACCGGCTCCATCAAACACAATATCCGGCTTGGACGCCAGGATGCCAGCGACGCCGAAGTGGAGGCAGCCGCACGCGCCGCACATGCGCACGACTTCATCATGGAGTTACCCGATGGGTATGAGACCATCGTAGGCGAGCGCGGCGACACTCTCTCGGGCGGCCAGCGCCAACGTATCGCCATCGCGCGCGCCCTGCTACGCGACACCCCAGTCGTCATCCTGGATGAGGCAACAACCGGTCTTGACCCGGAGTCCGCCGAGTTAGTTCTCAACGCGATTGATAGTCTCAGCCGTGGTCGCACCACTCTTACCGTCACTCACGACGCCGAGGTGGCACTGCGCGCCACGCGCGTCGTCTGGATTGAAGGCGGCTACGTCCTCCTGGACGGCAAGCCGAATGATCTGCTCGCCAATAACAGAGTATTCCGCGACTGGATCAATGCCAGTGGACGCCAGGCCGACCAGATCCATATTGGAGGATAGATATGAACGCTCTAGTAGGCAACACATCCGCCAGCTCTGGCACACCAAACAACACCACCGCGGCTATACTCGCCCACATCCTCGATCAAGATCGGTTCAGTGAGTTGATCGGCGAGCAGGTTCACGCCACACGTGTACGCATAAAACCGAATGTGAGTGTCGCCGCCTCCTTCGCGGAGGAAGCAACCGGCACCCCAGTGGGGTGGGCACGTTTCCTCTGGCCTGGCAGCCATCCGAAGGCCGAACGGGCCCAACAGTGGGCTGAACGCCTGGGGGTGCGGCACGCACCCAGCAATTCTCCGACGACATCCTGCTTGAAACCGGTGAGATCGCCACCGATCCGCGCCTGGCCAAGTACATCAACCGCTCTTTTCCAGGCGGGATCTCTGGCGACATTCTGCGTTATAACCCGTTGCGCCGAATCGTTATACACCGCGGCGAAGAAGTGGTGCGCATCAGTGCGCAGGCGACACAACTGAACCGGTGGATGCACGGCTTTCTGGCGGAACATCTGGCCGTTTCTCCTCGGCTGGACGACGGAGAGGACCCGCATATCAGCGTTCTACGTTTCGTTGGAGATACCGATTTATCCGCTGTTGACGACGCCGACGCTACGTATCGGGCCGGTCGACTCCTGGCGACCTTGCATGCCATCTCCGGGCGCCTGCCCGAGTCGCAGCGAGACGCGTTGCCGGTATGGGACTCCGATACCGGCGCCAGGCAAGCAGCAACGCATGCTGCCGTATTGGACGCCCTCGACAAACCACTGGCCGAGCGCCTGCGAGGTATCGCGCAACGCCTACCCCGCCCGCCCCAGCTACCGCTGGTTCTGGCACACGGGGACGCCTCCCCGACCAGTTTCTGCTGCACCGAGCTTCCGGCGCTCTCTGGATCACCGATTTTGATCGCCTCTGTGTGGCACCGGCCAGTCTCGATATCGGATCGTATCTCGCGGTTGCCGACGACGGCGCCGAGGAGGCCCTGCTTTTGGGATACCGCGATGGCTGGCAACAGCATCGGCGCTCCCCGCTGCGCGATCTACCCGCGCAAGCCTTACGCGCCATGCTTCTGCGGTCGCTGCTGGCTCGAGTGGCGGATCCCCTGCGCGGCGCAGACCCCGCGTGGCGGGAGCTCATGGCCGACCGGATTGGGCGTATCGAGGCGCTGCTGTGAAGACTGCTCTGGGGACTCTATTCACACTGCGCGGCGTCGAGCGCGCATGGCCGCGGGATGATGGGTCTGTCATCTTCGAACGCAGGGATAGCGACCGCCTGCGCGCGGGACGTATCGGCCACGACGGCGGCGTCGAACTCCTCCCCTACGCCAGCGACCCCGCTCTGCCGGAGCTGTCCCCGAGTCTGCCCGGACGGCTTGTCGTGCACAGAATGGGCCGCCGTGTCGTCGTCGTCGGCCCTGGGAAGGTGATCAAACTGGTACGCCCGGGGCGCGCCCAGTCCATTGCGGAGAAGACGCGCGCGACGGCACAGGTGTTTTCTCGCTATGGATTGCGCGGCGCCAACGTCATCAGCAGTTCTGCGGCCAATGTAGTCTTCACTATCCTTCCCGGTGTCAGCCTGCGAACCGTCGGCGACGACGCCCGAAAGGCTTGGCACCAGTTCTGCGATACGTGGCCGAACATGGCCGCTCATACCGATCTCGCCGACCTCACCATCCATACCGGCCGTGACGAGGCCGCGGTGTTGCATCGCTGGTTCAGTTGGGCACAGGCCTTCCATGCGCTTCCCGAGCTTCCCCGGCTCGGACGCGCCGTCGCCCAGGTCTGTGACGCACTGCAGCACCATGGCGACTCGCTGGTGTTCTCCCATCGCGACCTGCACGATGGTCAGATCCTCTGGGACGGGAGCACCCTCGGAATTCTTGACGTAGATACGGCCTGTGCCGCAGAGGCGGCGCTCGACCTCGCAAATCTCCGCGCGCATGTGGAACTGGGAGCGCTAATCAGTAGTAACCTACCGCGTCCACATATCGGATCGTCGAGACTCTCCAGCAGCACTCCCTCGCAAGCATCCGCAGCAAGCCATTCGTATACTCCCGCGTTTGCGACCGCAGTGCTTGATATGCTCGATAACGCAGTGGCACGTTCCGCAGCGACGTCCGCGCGCTTTGACGCTTATTTGCGTTCCG
Source organism: Actinobaculum sp. 313 (assembly GCF_003073475.1). Classification (GTDB taxonomy): domain Bacteria; phylum Actinomycetota; class Actinomycetes; order Actinomycetales; family Actinomycetaceae; genus Asp313. The sequence continues at coordinate 2,513,872 of NZ_CP029033.1, forward strand.
CGCGTCTACGTCTTGCTTTTGTCCATGCATTTCGGCCACCTGCACAGGCGTGGCTTCCCGAGTGGATTGACCGGTATCTACGCGATGACCACCGGTAGCAAGACCTCCCGAGTTCGGCCTGCCGAAAGGAGTAGCAATCAGGCGTTTTACGCGGCATAGGAACCGACCGAGTGGGCCCGCTCAGGCCGACGTCGAGTCGGCGGAGCAGGCGCGCGCCGCCGAGCCTTCTGCTTCCATCCGGGTGAGGATCATGTGGACCATGGTCCTCTTGGCAGGCATCGCGCTAGCGGCATCGGGAGCGGTAGTCACCGTCCTGCAGGAACACAACATTCGTGCCAACGCCACCGAACAGCTACAGCGGATTCTCAACCAGTTCCGCAGCCAGGCGGCCAGCGGCATCTATCCCGCCACCGGCGAGCAGTTCATGGACGCTTCACAGGCACTGGAAACATTCCTCAGCCGGTCGATTATGGGCGAAGCTGAGGGAGAACTCGGCTTCGTCGGAACGACCATCGCCTGGGTCGCCTCGCCGGATGTCGAACTACGACCTGAGGACGATCAGGAACTACTTTCCGCCGTCGCCACCTATGTTTCCGGCAATACTGCCATCATCGAACCGATACGCACTCGGTCCGCCGAGTACATCGTCTTAGTGGCACCGATCAGCGTTGGCGCCGACCACGGGGCTCTTCTGCACGTTATCGATCTCGGGGTGTCACTGCGCGAGTTCCGCAACACGATGCTGCTCTACGGCGTTACGGCACTCATCACACTGGCACTGATCGCCGTCCTCGCCTGGCTCGCAGCGGATCGACTGCTCCGGCCCATTGAGGATCTTCGTAAAGCGGCACAGTCCATCGATGAGCGCGACCTGAAGACTCGCGTGCCAGTGCGCGGCCGCGATGACTTGGCGGCGCTTGCCGTCACCATGAATCGTATGCTGGACCGTATTGAACGCTCCGTCGAAGGCCAGCGGGAACTGTTGGACGACGTCGGACACGAGTTACGCACGCCAATCACCGTGGTCCGCGGGCATCTCGAACTTGTTGATCCGCACGATGAGGAAGATGTTCGACAAACCCGGGCGCTAGTCCTCGATGAACTCGACCGTATGGGCGTCCTCGTTAACGACCTCCTCGAACTCGCGCGTGCATCAACAACGGACTTCGTACAGACTGTCCCCTGCCAGATTGCCGAATTGACGGAACAAGTCTTCGAGAAGGCCCGCGCGTTAGACGAACGTCCGTGGAGCTTGGAAAGCACCGCAAACATCGAGACCTCGGCCGATCCCATTCGCATCACCCAAGCATGGCTCCAGCTCGCCGCAAACGCAGTCAAATACTCCAATCCCGGCAGCCCGGTAGCCCTGGGCTCTGCCGTTCATGGCAATGAGGTACATCTGTGGGTACGTGACCAGGGAATTGGAATCGCCCCGAAAGATATCGAACGGGTACGGCAACGTTTCGGCCGTGTCGACACGGCCGGGCGAACGGTTCCCGGTTCCGGCCTGGGACTGAGTATTGTTGAGACTATTGTCACCGCTCACGGCGGCAGCCTGCACATCGCCTCCACTCTAGGAGAGGGATCCTTGTTCACCCTGCGGCTGCCGATCACCACAATCTGAGGAGGATTAAATTGAGCACTATTCTGATCGTGGAAGACGAGGTCCGAATCGCCTCATTCATCGCCAAGGGTCTCAAGGCAGCAGGTTTCACCTCCGAATCAACGGCGTCCGGCGAGGAGGCTGCCCTTCTAGCAACCCACGGAGAGTTCGACCTCATCATCCTGGATGTTGGCCTACCTGATATCGATGGCTTTGAAGTCCTTGAACGTATACGCGGCCAGGGGGTCACCGCACCGGTGATTATGCTGACCGCACGCTCATCGGTCACCGACCGTGTGGCAGGCCTCGAAGGCGGAGCCGACGACTACATGCCCAAGCCCTTCTCCTTTGAAGAACTCCTCGCTCGCATTCGTGTGCGTCTGCGAAGCGAACCAGCACAGGGCATCTATCAGGAGCCTGGAGGCACCAGCCTCAGCCACAACGGCCTGGTTCTGGATTTCTTGACGCGCCGCGCCCAGGTGGATGGCCAATGGGTTGACCTGTCCGCGCGCGAATTTACCCTCGCGGAAATGTTCCTTCGTCATCCGCAACAGGTACTCAGCCGCGAACAGCTCCTGAGCGCCGTGTGGGGCATTGATTTCGACCCCGGCTCCAATGTGGTGGATGTGTACGTCTCGTATTTGCGCAACAAGCTCGGCAAGGAACGCTTCGAGACGGTTCGGGGTATGGGTTACCGATTGCGCTGACGCCTACCGATCACCACTACGCCCGCTGCGGCCACCAGGCTCCCGGAGCCCTTTGATCGACAAGCAATCGCTCGGCCAATCCGGCTACCACGGAAGCCTGGCCCTACCGCAACTCAGTCGTCGTCGATGTCATCATCGTCGTCGATGTCATCAACGTCGTCATCATCGTCGTCATCGACTGCCACGGGTGCCGCCGGCTTCACAACAACGGGTTGATTATTCGTCACTACCGGAGCTGGGTTCTGAGCCGGGCTCTGTGCAGGGTTCTGCGTTGTTGCACCCGCCGGTTCCTCGCTCAGCGAGTCCGTAGGGGCATCTGTTGTAGTCTCCGTGCTCGGAGCGGAGGCAGGTTCCGTACTGGCTGACGGTGATGCCGGAGTCGTCACGACGACTTCCGGTTCTCGTACCGTCGGACTTGAGTCATTGGCCATGGCATACAGCCCCCACCCCACAGCCGCTCCAAGGACAGCAATTCCGGTCAAGATGACGCTCAGGCGTCGCCTTTCGAGTCCCATGCGTCTGCCCTCTCTTTCTCTACCACACGCGAGCATTGTCGCCTTGTACTGTTAAGTACAGCAGGCACGGATGAGATGCGCGTCGGCAGCAGATGAGAAAACTCTTATGAAGCTACTTGGTCGTCATTGTCCTGTTCCCGCCGCCGCGCGGGCAAGCGTGGACGCCAAAGCACAAGCTCAGCACCGGAACTGTACTGCCGGAGGCGCTGTCGCAACTCCTCTTGATGGGATACGACGACGACGTCGCCGTCGGCAGCGGCAGCGAACACCCGGTGTTCCAGCATCCGGTACCGCTCCAGGAGTTCATCGCGTTCCGCGACCTGCTTTTGTAGCCGCGCCACTTGCCTCCTGAGTTTGGCAGCATCGTTTTCCAGATCGATAATGCGTGAAATTCCGGCGAGGTTGATGCCCTCCTCCTGGGAAAGGCGCTGTATCTCAATGAGCCGGTCGACGTCGGCCAGCGAATAGCGCCGGCCACCGCCACGGGTACGGCGGGCGGGAACCAGGCCTAGGCGATCATACTGCCGGAGTGTCTGCGGGTGCATTCCTGCCAGCTGCGCCGCAACGGACACGGTAAGGATCGCGGCATCTCGACTAGCCATGAGTCATCAGCTCCTCGCTAGGTTCTTGAACTCCGCCCGCGGATCGGCATCACGTGTGGCGGCCGCGAATACCTGCACTGCCCGGCGTGCCTCGTCAGAGAGCGATTTGGGCACCGCCACCTTGAGCCGCACGTACATATCGCCGTTACCGTGCCCCTGCGGAAGCCCCTTACGTTTGACGCGCAGCAACTTATCCGTAGACGATCCAGCCGGAATCTTCACTTGCACGTTCTTTCCGTCCAATGTCGGGACCTCCACCGTGGCGCCGAGAGCAGCCTCCGCGAAGGAAACCGGCACATTGACATACACGTCCTTGCCACGCACCTCGTAAACCGGGTGCTTCTCCACATGGACCGTGATGATAATGTCACCATTCTCCCCACCATTTCGGCCCTCGCCGCCCTTGCCCGCAATACGGATCTGTTGACCATCAAGAACCCCGGCGGGGATCCGGGCTGTCACGGAATTGCCACGCGCCGTCTGCACCTTGACCGTCGTCCCGGCCACGGCTTGGCGCAGTGTAATGGAGATTTCCGAGCGGAGATCGCTGCCGCGTTCAGGCCGACGGCTGGATCCAAAACCAAAACCTCGGGACCGGCCGGTAGTCGAGCGGCCTCGTGCCGTTCCTCCGAACATTGATGACAACATGTCGTCAAGCCCAACACCTCCGGCATTTCCCGAGGAGAAACGAACATTGGAGCCCGGGCCGAACATGGAGGAGAAAATATCCTCGAATCCACCGTTCGCGGCGCTCCCGGAACCACCGGCGGCAAATCGCGGCCCGCCACTGCCGAAGGCACGGATGGCATCGTACTGCTTCCGGTCCTCTTCATTGGAGAGGACCTGGTAAGCCTCGCCGATCTCCTTGAAGCGTTCTTCGGCTGCTCTGTCACCCGGGTTGCGGTCCGGGTGATACTGGCGGGCAAGCTTGCGGTACGCCTTCTTAATCTCCTCGGCGGAGGCGGTTTTCGACACCCCGAGGGCCTTATAGAAATCCTTCTGAATCCAGTCCTGACTCGCTGCCATTACACCTCACCTCCTTGGTAGTCCACCGCTCGGCGTGCCCGGCGGTGCATCATTCATGTCCATTGTGGCGGACCCCGTTGGGCCCGCCACAATCAGGATATTGTCACTGCGGGGAAACCACTCCCACACGTGCTGCTCGCAGTACCTTGTCACCCAAGCGGTAGCCCGGTTGAATCAAAGTCCCCACGGTTTCACTGGTCGCTTCCGCGGATGTCTCATGCATCAGCGCCTCGTGAATTTGCGGATCGAACTCGTCGCCGACGGCTCCGAAGCGCTCAACCCCATAATTCGTTAGCAGGCTCTGTTCAACCTTCTCCGCAATCAACCCGGTTGGACCGCTCAGGTCACCGTGTTGGCGTGCGAGTTCGATATCGTCCAGCACCGGCAGCAGGGTCTCAATCACGGCGGAGATGCCTTCTTCCCGGCGCTGCACTCCCTCTTGCTTGGAGCGTCGAACATAGCCGTGGTACTCCTGCTGCAGGTTGTAGTGGTCAGCGCGCGCACGGGCAAGCTGCTCCTCCAGCGAAGAGATCGTCGCCATGGCTTCGGAGAGTGGGTCTGTTAGTTCCTCGGCAGACTCGGCCGCGGCGGCGGAGCCGGTGGTTTCACCGGCGCGCTCGGCAGTAGCTTCCTCTGCAAGGGGCTTCTGCCCATCCGCAGCGCGAGCTTCCTCCGCGCCCTGAGAAGCATCGTCCGGCGGTGAACCATCTACCGGCTCCCATTCCTCGGGCGTCCGCTCATCATTGCCGTTATTCACAGTCACTTGTTGTTATCCTCGTCGTCAACGATTTCCGCGTCCACAACCTCCTCATCCGAGGATTGCTCGGCGCCGGCGGTCTGCCCCGCTTGACCGGCATCGGTAAATCCACCGGACTGCTCGGCCTGGGTCTGTGCGTACAATGCCTGACCGATAGCCTGCGACTTCTCGTTGAGCTCATTCAGCGCGGTCCGTACGGCATCCGTGTCGTCACCCTTGAGTGCCTCACGTACCTTGTCTGTAGCCTCCTTGACCTCGGTGGAGACACTGTCCGGAAGTTTGTCCGCGTTGTCCTTGAGGAGCTGGTCGATGGAGTACACCGTCTGCTCCGCCTGGTTACGCGTCTCCGCGTCCTCCTTGCGCTTGGCGTCATCGGCGGCATGCGCCTCGGCCTCCTTGACCATGCGGTCAATCTCATCCTTCGGAAGGGCTGAGCCGCCGGTGATGGTCATCGACTGCTCCTTGCCGGTCGCCTTGTCACGCGCCGATACGTGCACGATTCCGTTGGCGTCGATATCGAAGGTAACCTCGATCTGCGGAATACCGCGCGGCGCCGGGGCGATGCCGGTCAAGTCGAAGGTGCCCAGCGGCTTGTTGTCACGGGTGAACTCGCGTTCCCCCTGGAACACCTGGATGGATACCGATGGCTGGTTGTCCTCTGCGGTGGAGAAGGTCTCCGAGCGCTTCGTCGGGATCGCGGTGTTCCGCTCGATCAACTTAGTCATAATGCCGCCCTTGGTCTCGATGCCGAGGGATAGCGGGGTCACGTCGATGAGGAGTACATCCTTGCGGTCGCCGGTGATAACACCAGACTGCAGAGCGGCACCGACGGCGACGACCTCATCGGGGTTCACACCCTTGTTCGGTTCCCGGCCTCCGGTCAGATCCTTGACCACATCTGATACGGCCGGCATGCGGGTAGAACCTCCCACCAACACCACGTGGTCAATCTCCGAGACCTTGATACCGGCGTCACGGATGACATTGGCGAAAGGCTGCTTTGTACGCTCCAGCAGATCCTTCGTCATTTCCTCGAACTTCGCACGGGAAAGCGTCTCATCCACATGAATCGGACCGGAATCCGACATGGAGATATACGGCAGCGAGATCGAGGTCGTCGTGGCGGAAGAGAGTTCCTTCTTCGCCTTCTCGGCGGCCTCACGCAGGCGCTGCAGCGCGATCTTATCCTTGGACAGGTCGGCGCCGGAGGAGGCCTTGACCTGCTCCACAAGCCAATCAACAATGCGCTGGTCCCAGTCGTCACCACCGAGACGGTTATCACCGGAGGTGGCACGCACCTGGATGGTGGAAAAGCCGTCGTCGTCCTTACCCACTTCCAGCAGGGAGACATCAAAGGTACCGCCACCCAGATCGAAAACGAGGATCAACTCATCTTCCTTACCCTTCTCCAGGCCGTAGGCCAGAGCGGCAGCGGTCGGCTCATTGACAATACGCTGTACATTTAGACCGGCGATAGCTCCGGCGTCCTTGGTGGCCTGCCGTTGCGCATCGTTGAAGTAGGCAGGAACGGTGATAACCGCGTCGGTCACCGTGTCGCCCAGGTATGCTTCCGCATCCTTCTTCAGCTTCTGAAGAATGAAGGCCGAGATTTGCTGCGGTGTATAGGTTGTTCCGTCGATATCCACCTTCCAGTCAGTACCCATGTGGCGCTTGACGGAGGAGATCGTCCGATCAACGTTTGTCACCGCCTGCCGCTTGGCTACTTCGCCAACTAGCACTTCGCCCGTCTTCGAAAAGCCGACGACGGAGGGCGTGGTTCGCGCCCCTTCCGCGTTTGCGATAACAGTGGGTTCGCCACCCTCCAGGACGGTGACGCAGGAATTCGTTGTGCCAAGGTCGATACCGACTGCACGTGCCATATCTTCTCTCCTATCCGGGGCGCTCGCCGCGCCCGCTGGCGCTTAAACCGGCAAGTCTAAGCGCCCTTAACGTTGTATTCGCGGGTCGTCCGGCCGAAGGCTGCATAAGTAACCTCGGCGGTTGCACCCTTCAAGTCTGAACCACCGGCGGACTTGTGTCCAACCGACTGGGCCATTCTTGAGTCTACTAAGCTCAACTTTTGTTCTCGCCCATATATTCCATCCACATTGACGCAGATACATGAGGACCGTCACATCGAGTCGGATTTGGTGATCGTTCCGACAGCGGAGCGCATGAAGCCATGACTCCACTGAGAGCAGGTGGGGCGTAGTATACGCGCGGATTCAGAGAATGTCGCGCTGAAGGCGTGGGGAATGATACCCATAGCCAACTCTCGCGATCAGCGTTAGCGTGAGAACGTACAGTCACACGAATCAATTGGAGTGAATATGACTCACACACGTTTTCTCACATCGCTCGGTGCCGTCGCATTAGCAGGCGCACTCGCACTATCGGGCTGCGGTAACAACTCGAACAGCAAGGAGACGACCGCTGGCACTTCCGAAGATGCCACCGTATCTGCGAACAATGCCGCAAATGATGACCTCACCGATGAAGAAATCATCGCCAAGGTCAAGGAAACTGCCGAACAGAGCGAGCAGCTCTCCTTCAACTCGATCACCCGGGACCTCAATGTCCACATGGAGTCATCTGCGCAAATGACAGGGGAAGGAATACCATCACAGTCAATGACTGTCACCCTGGATGCTCGTGCGGATAACGACAATCAAACGATGGAGATGAGTGTCAAGGGAAATCTTGGCAGCGATCAGCAGGTTGACACGACCAGCTACTTCCAGTACGAGGGAGACACTCTCACTGCATACATAAACAACGGCGGGGTCTGGCAGACCACGGCCGTCAGTGCCGATGAGATCAGCCAAGCAGGTGAAGGAACCACTAACCTTGCGACCATCACAACCCTCGTCGATGGCATCGACAAGGCGACGGTGACACGAGGCGAGGATTCATACACCCTCACTACCGATCTCGATCCCTCCCTGGTGAAGACGATGTTTGACTACGAGACGGACGCCGAGTCCGTCGGTACGCTGACAATCTCTGTTGACGCCGAAACCTTCGAGATATACGAGTTGACGCTCGAAATGGATATGAATATCGAAGACAACGGTTCATCAGGGAACATCGTGATGAATATGAACATGACCTCCGAGCGCGATGCCGACGAAACCGTCGAAATCCCCGCCGAGGCGCTGGAAGCGGCCGGCACCGCGGGTGCGGGCGACTCAAGCTCTAGCGACAACTGATCCGGGCCGCGCGTTCGTTGCCTTTCGAGGCGACGAACGCACCTGGGCAGCGGATTTCCACCTCGCGGGGCTCGGTTTTGCCGGGCCCCGCTCCCCGCCACTCAGCTAGTAATACGGAGCACCCCATGCAACACACACATTCTTCCCGCCTCGTGTCAGTGGTACTGGCACTCGTAGGCGCATTTGCCCTTGCAGCCTGCGGTTCAAGTACTCCGCCCCTAACGGAGAGCGAACAAGAAATCTTTGACCGCGTCAAAGAAACCGCACAAGAACGCTCCGCACTCAACTACACCGAGCTTGATGAGGACGCGGAGCTCGAGATGAACACGAAGCTCGTCGTCAATCCGGCCAATGACAGCGAGACGAGTCTTAGCGTTGACGCCACAATTCTCGGCGACGCGGATACGCAGCTCCTTCATATGACGGTCGACTCCAAGATGCAGGGCGCCAGGTCGAATTCTGCGCATACCGTTATGTACGGCCAGATTGACGGAGACAGTATGACGCTGTACTCGGACGAGTACGGAAGCTGGCAATCGCAGGTCGTCTCCCTGGATAGTCTCAATCTCAGTGGGCAGGATGTAGATCCGGCAGATCTACTTGACTACCTCTTCAACCTTCAGGACGTAACCGTCACCTCAGATAAGGACTCTTATACCATCAGCGGGAAGATTTCGCCGGACGTCCTTGCCGAACTTTTTAGGGAGTCTGGCGACCTCGATATCGACGGCGGATCCGCAGAGCTCACGGTTACAGCGGATGCCTCGTCGTACCAAGTCTTCGAGCTAACGCTTGACGTGTCAATCGATGTAAGCACAGAAGGAGAGAGCGCGCATATGACCATCGAAGTTGGATGGGTCGCACAACGCGATGCGAATGTCGACCTCGAAATCCCCGCCGCGGTTCTGGAAGCTGCTGGTACGGCACGCGGCACGAGCTCTGACGACAAGTAATTCCCGCAGCACGTTCAACGCTTTCCTGGCAATGCGCGACACTCGGACGAAGCGCGCCCGTCCACCGCGGCCCGGCTCGGGCTGGCCCCGAAAGACCGACGGAGCCGACAACACGGCGACAATCAAGAACTTACGGCTAAGGAGACCCTTTTGAAACACCGACGCACCCCATATCGCGCCTTGGCCGCATTCGCCGTCGCCGGGTTGATTGTTTCCGGATGCGGCAACAGCGCTCAAGAAGAAGCGACTACCAGCACTTCAACAACCACTGATGGTCCGACCACTACGCTCAGTGAGATCAACAGCGAGTTAACAGACGAAGAAATCGTCGCGAAGGCAAAAGAGGTGGCCTCCCAGAACAGGGAGTCCTTCTTCACCCATCTCACGCAGGATCGCAATCTTCACCTAGAAATCTCCCGCGAGGTAACAACAGCTGTGGGCGAAGAACCGCGATCTATCGATAGTGTCATTGATATCCGCGTCGATAGCAGCACTCAGACACTGGAAATCAAAGCAAGCGAAGCCGATGGGCAAGCGCAGCCAACCGAAACCACCAGTTACTTCAAGTACGACGGTGAGACCGCGACAGTCTATTCCTTTGATTCTGGTACGTGGAGTTCGTCCACCGTGTCCGCCAACGAGATCGCCTCCATTAGCCCCCAATCGCTGAATGACGTTGTGCTGGACACCGGCGTCGCCTACAGTTGGGTTGCTATGCTCGCCGATGCGGAAGTCGCCCGCGACGGCGAGGATTCTTACACCATCACCGGAAAAGTGACCCCCGAGTCTTTCAGTAGCTATTTTGACGGTAATGTCACGGCAGAATCAGATTCTCCCGGTACTCTGACGCTTTCGGTTGATGCAGAGTCCTTCGAGCTGTACGAGTGGACAATAGAACTAGACACCGAAACAACCGATCACGTGATCAACCGAAACGACAGCCTCAAAACAACCATTAGGGCAACGGCAGAGCGCGACCCTGACGTTGACCTCGAAATCCCCGCCGCGGTTCTGGATGCGGCGGGAGACCCAGCCGACTCCGGAGACAACTGATCAGCCTGCGCCCTGCTCGGCTAGTCTGGATATACATCAGCGTCACCCAACTACGGCTTGAGCCCCATGACCCGCCACTCGCGAATTCACCTCACTCTCCTCGTATGTGCGCTCATGGCTGGCCAGCTGCTCGCAGGTTGCAGCGGTCAGGAGGCAAGCGCACCACAAACGGGGATGGCTCTGCCAACCGTCGCCACCGAATCACCTCATACGCAAGAAGAAAGTATCGTCGGCTTCGTTCCTGCCAATCAACTCCGCGATTCACTCGGTGCCGGAGGAGATATTGCTGGATACGCGAAAGTGACCATACATGTCGGCCCAAGCTCCCACCAGATCTTTAACCTCGTACTAGAGTTCTCCTGCGTGATCACTTCAGACAGTGAACCTGTTCCGGCTTCTGATGGTGGGTCGGCGACCGTTGAAGTCTCGATAACCTTGGAACGCCAGTACCTACCGTCTGCTTTCGACCTCCCGGATGAGCTCGCGGAAGACACCTGAAATACGATGACCAGCCGCCGTGCCTGACGCACCATGCAGACCGCCCGGAGCACCGCAAATCGGGCAACTCCGATGGCGCGGCGACGACGCCACGACTACGTCCACTTGGATTAGAACCTCCGCCGATGGCGCCATCACCAATCCTCTATCGTGACCCTTGCCACGCCTACCCACCTTGGGTAAAATACAAATCAGCCGCCACATGAGACTGTTGCCCGAGCCGCGCCGACGCGGCGAGAACAACGTCGCTCGACGGCCACACCATACGGCAGGTGACAGCATTGGCTCATCACCGCCGTCATCAATGTCATTCAGGGTGCCCGCCAATCGGCCATCCGTTGGTCGGCCACATATCCGATCAGACTCTTGCCCAGCCTGCTCATGGCGAGCCCAGCGGGCAGCGTAACGCACAATCAACTACCACCGAAGGCACTCCGGCAACGCCGCCGACGGGGGTGGAAGAAGTGGCAGGGTTGCCAGCACAGGGCCTGGGCACTGGGCAGATTGACTGGGCACCACGAACAAATTCAGTCAAAGATGACCGAAATAAAGGAGGACCACATGTCCGCAACATTCGATGTCGAATACGACATTGTAGTTTCCGGTGCCGGTGCTGCCGGAATGTTTGCCGCAGCAGAAGCCGCGACCAACGGCAATAGCGTCGCTTTGCTTGAAAAGCTCGACCGCATTGGCGGGCACGGCCAGTTTGTCGAAGGCTCAGCGGCCTTCGATTCAGAGGAGCAGGCCAAGCGCGGTATCACCGTAACGCAGGAGCAGGGCTTCCACCGCTACATGGCGCTGAGCAGTTTCCGTGGAAACGCGGATGTGATCAGCATGTTCGTCCACAACTCGGCGGAGACCATTCGCAAACTCGCCGCCATGGGAGCGGTCTGGGAGGACGTCACTGTCTACGCCCTCGAACAGGACACCGAACTGAAAACGATGCACTGGGCCGAAGGCGAAGGCGTAGAGATCATTAGGCTGCTGGAGAAGCAGGCGCAACTGCACGGCGCCGAAATCTTCACCAACACAGCCTCGCAGCATCTCATCGTGGAGGATGGAAAAGTCGTCGGCGTCGAGGCACTCGATTCCAACGGCGAAACCATTCGCATAGGAGCCAAGGCTGTGATCCTTGCCGGTGGAGGTTATTCATCGGATCCCGACGCCGTCGTCGCCTTCTCTCGTTTCGGCGAGAACGGCCGCAAGATCGTCGAGCTGGGCACGCCGGGAAACACCGGTGACGATCTTCGGATGGTCGAGGAGATCGGCGGCCTGCGCGACTTAACCGGAGCGATGGCTCTGATGCCCGTGGCCAAGGATCGGGAGATCACCTCGCATATCAGCGGCGCCGGATCGCAACCCTATCTGTGGGTGAACAAGTTCGGCTCGCGGTTCACCGATGAGACCGTTGCAATGAACTTTGCCGATGCGGCGAATATCATTGCTCAAGCTCCTGACGCGGTTACATACACGATCTTTGACACCGCCACAAAGCGCCATCTGGAAACCGCTGGTAGTGACATCTCGCTTGGCACCTTCATTCCGTATCACGCAGCTTTGAGCCACTTGGACGCGGAGTTGAAGCAGGATGTGGAGACGGACACCGCCTACATGGCGGACACCTTGGAAGAACTCGCCGACCAGATCGGATTTGATCGGGAGACCTTCCTGGCCACCATCGCCCGTTACAACCAACACTGCAAGGCGGGCGCGGACTCGGATTACTACACAAATCCGAGGTACCTGCGCGAGGTAGTTGAGCCGCCGTTCTATGCGGTCACGATGACTCCCGGAAACCTGATCTCTCTGGGAGGGATCGCCGTCAACGGAAACCTTCAGGTCATTGCTGCTGACACTCACGAGCCCATTCCCGGGCTCTATTGTGTCGGCTCCGAGGCGGCGGGCCTGTGGGGCGATTCGTACCCGCTTGACGTTCCCGGAACGGTGAGCGGCTTCTCGTACACCTCTGGTTGGGTGGCTGCCGATCATGCCGGAGAGGTCATCAAGTCAGCGGAGAACTAGCATTCGCTTCCCATGACGACGCCGTTGTGAGACGCGCCACCTTGGGCCGGTCCTGTGATATCTCATCGGACCGGCCCCTTCCTGTCTTATATGTGGACATCGCTTCCGTTCACCTCCCGACCGAGGCATGATATTCCTAAGTTAGGAGTTCCTTACATGAAGTCGATCGCTACTGTTACCACCTACCGAGCACAGCGCTACGGTAAACAACTCGTATCCCATATGGCTCGCCGCATCACGACCAGTTGGGATGGGGACTCCGGCGTCCTCGCCTTTCCCGATAAGCCCGTCACCGTGCATCTGCAGGCCACCGCGGAGGCACTGATCATGAACATGGAGGCTCCCGCCAAGGACGTCGCTCATTTTGAAGAAGTTGTAGGCATTCACGTCGCACGATTCGGTGCGGGGGATTCTCTGCGCGTCTCCTGGCAGCGCGACGATGGCTCAGCCGGGAGCTCTCAGGGACCGTTTGATCCGGCCGAAGTTGAAGCCTTTCGCGCTCGCATGCGTGCGCGAGGGGGCGCCGGTCCCGCCATCTAGACATACACCGAGAGTGGTCATGCGGCACCTTGCCCAGCGCAATCCGCACTCGATGCACAGAGTCCGAGAACAGGGCGGCACCGCGCCGAGCACCGCCGAAACGCCAATTGGAGAAAGATCCACGTCGCAAACCAGGCATCTCGCCGCGGCTTCGGAGAGTATGCCAAGATATGCATATGAGCATGACAATCGGTGTAGATGTTGGCGGTACTAAAATCGCCGCCGGGCTGGTGAGTGACGGGCAGATCATCGCGTCATTACGCAAGCCAACCCCAGCGCATGACGCCGACGCCGTCGTGCAAACAATCGTCGACTGCATCGCTGAACTTCCAGAAGCTGCCAGCATCACCAAGGTCGGCATCGGCGCTGCGGGCTTCGTCACCGCAGACCGCAGGGAAGTTGTCTTCTCCCCAAATCTTCCCTGGCGGAATTTCCCTCTCGCACAGCGGGTAGCAGACGCAACTGGTAAACGCGTCGTCGTGGAGAATGATGCGAGTGCGGCGGCGTGGGCCGAATATCGTTTCGGTGTGGCCGTCGGCGCCCAGTCCGTTGCGGTTGTGACCGTTGGCACCGGCATCGGCGGAGGCATTATTATCGATGGCCAACTCATACGCGGCGCCTCGGGCTTCGCCGCCGAAATTGGGCATATCTGCCTCGAACCAACCGGCCACCGTTGCAACTGCGGGCTCATAGGCTGCTGGGAGGCGTACTCCTCCGGCAGCGCACTGGTGCGTGACGCACGGCAGGTAGCCCACGAGAAACCTAACTACGCCGCACGATTGCTGGAGCTCGCCGGTGGATCCGCCGAGGCCATTACCGGGCAAATGGTGACGCAGGCCGCGCAAGAGGGAGACCCCTGTGCGCTCGCTTGTTTCAACAACGTCGGGTATTGGATGGGCCGCGGGCTGGCCGACCTCGCGGCAGTACTGGACCCCGAGGTTTTTGTTCTTGCTGGTGGGGTATGCGAGGCGGGCGATCTACTGCTGACGCCCACGAGAGAATCGTTTGAGGAGCTGCTCACTGCTCGCGCCTATCGGCGCACTCCCCAGATCATGATCGCCACGCTCGGCTCTGCGGCAGGAATCATCGGCGCAGCTGACCTCGGCCGATTGTAAGAGCGGTAACCACTTCTACTACACCCATTAGATAGAAAAAATTGAGCCTACGCTAAACGCGCCGGTATTGCAACTTTTCAAATGGGTACTGGATGGGCGTTTCTCCCCATTGTGCCGCCATGTTCCAGCCTCTATTGTCACGTACAGGTGGCCTATCATCCCAGCGGGTTTGCGACCACCGACGGACTGGGTCTGCTGCACACGCTCACAGACCCGAAGGAAAGGAACAGTATCTTGTTACGCAAATTGAAGGGATTGTTTCGATCGCGAGCATCAGCCTTCTCACCCTCTCGGTTCTGCCTGCTGCAAATGCAGCAGCACCCGGATGGAAATCAGGCGCCGGATATTTCACCGGCTCGTCGCTCCACACCGGCGTCGAAGTTGGTCCGGAAGGAAACTCCTACATGTGTGCCGCAGACGGCGGTACCGCATCTGTTACAAGTAACTCCGTAACTCAGGGCATATGAACCCCGCAGCACCGGTGAACTCACTCGATGTCCGCTCACTAGGAGGAAACAGGAGCGCGACCATCTCCGATGCCACGCAACTCGGACAGATGGCCTACATCGCTTCCACCGCTGACATCAGCACCGACGAATCTGCTGCAACAGCACAGATCGCCATCATTCGTGCAGCCGGAATGTACGAAGGGAGTGTGTACGAGCAGGCAGAGCACGGCACGTACGCTTCAACCAATGCTGACAAGTTGAAGTCTCCGGCGAAGAACTCCGCAGAACTAGCAAGCCGGGCTGAGCAGTACGGTGGTCCTTACACCGTACAACCCACCCTCGACCTTCCTGATGGTGTTACAGGCTCCATCGGCAATATCGGCGCAAAATCTGCGGCAGGCAACTGGCTCTCTGGATACACCTACACCCTAGAAATCACCGGGCCGGCAGTGTTCGACAGTACCGGTGGCACGACTGTGACCGGAACAACCTCCGGCTCGGCCAAATCCGAGTCCATCCGCGCCACCGCGAGCGGTGAGGTCGCCGTCGAACTCACAGTCAAGGATCTGCCGACGTCGCAGGCATGGATCTCAACCGGTGTGATCGGAAATGCCACCACTCAGAATCAGCGTGCACAGAACTTCATTATTCTGAACAAAAAGGAGTCGCTGAACGGCAAGGCTTCCGTGCGATCCACCGTTGAGTTCTCCCCACAGATTGCCACGACGGTTAAGTCTGCCAAGATCAACAAGGGCGATGCATTGGTTGACACGGTTACTGCATCCGCCGACAACTGGATGAATGTACCCGGCACCGATACCCCCGTTCCTGTTATTGCAACGGTCGATGTGTACGGCCCCTTTGCCAGCCCCACCGCACCCACTACCGATGGCACGGCATTCGCCAGCAAGAAACTGGGCTCCTATCAGCTAGCCTTCAATGGCCCCGGCACTCAGGATACGGAGGGATCGATTCATGCCCCGGAGGAGGGCTTCTACTTCTTCCAGGCGCATGTGGACAAGGCCGCTCAAGGTGAGCACGCCGCATACATCAACGAGTACGCATCCGAATTCTTCGAGCTCTCCGAAACCACCGTGGCGCCGTGGACACCGAATATCACCTCGAAGGCAACACAGGAAGACCTGGGTAATGGCAAGGCCGGCATCAAAGATGTCATCACGGTAACGGGTATGCCCGAAGACCACACCTCTTTCGCCGGCATCGAAGGCTGGAAGGCGGATGCGCAGGCGATCTCTCATTCGTTGTACTTCGTTCCCAAGCACACTGAGTTGAAGGAAGGCGTTACCGAAGGGCTGACTCCTCTCGCAACGGTCGAGACTCCCGCGAAGAACGGCGAATACACGATTAGTGCCACTGACTTCCAGATCGATTGGGATCTAGGCGTCGGCACCTACGTCGTCGTCTCAACTTACGCGGGTGATTCGCGTACGGTAGCGATCACGACGTCGGATATGGACAAGGACGAGCAGGTCTCCCCCACCTTCGGTACGGTGACAACTAAGGCCTTCTCCGAAAAGGGTGGCACATTGCAGCCCGGCGATAAGATCGCGGATACTGTGACGCTGACGGGATCGTTCCCGCAGGGATCATATACGGAGGTCCAGTTGTACACGTGGGCCAAGGACTCCGCGCCGACCTGTGACACTCCGGTCTGGACGAGCCGTCTCGATCACGACGGCGTAGCGGGCGAGTATAAGACGGAGTTGTACACCACACCATCTGGCAAGCAGGCCACCTATGGCTATGTGGAAACAACGTACGACCGCAACGGCAACGTGATCTCGCAGGGTACCTGTGGTGAGGCAGAGGAGACGCTGACAACAAGCCAGGCCGCCCCAGCGCTTCCGAAGACGGCACGACTTCCGAAGACCGGCGCGAATGTGACGGGTATTGCCGCAGTGGCAGTCACCCTCGTACTACTGGGAAGTGCCGGAGTCGTGCTGCGACGTCGTAGTGCGAAAGCCTAACGCACCCATAGATCACTCGCAGCACGACTGAGCGCGAGGAGCAAAAGCCTCCACGAGTGAACCGACGGTGGGGAACACGTCAATACGGCGTGTTCCCCACCGTTGTCTATACGAGGGGAGGTACAGGCCCTATCAGAAGTTCACGCTCCGCGCGAGGAAAAGTTCATCCGCAACCACGGCCCGGAAGCGAGAAGCAGCAATGAACCGGCGAAGGCGAACGCCAGGCCGTACCCTGAAATGTCGACAAGCCATCCGGCCACCACCGGACCGGCGATCTGACCGACGTCGCCAGCCATCTGGAAGGCTGCGATCACGCGTCCACCTTCCCGACCATCCAAAATGTCGGCCATTTGCCCTTGCATGCCCGGTTGGATGAAACCGGCGCCAAGCCCGGCGAAAACACAGCAGACCAGCATAGCCTGCCATGGCAGCCAGCCCAGCATGACGGAGAACAACCCCGATACAACCAGTCCAAAGGAGATGGCGGCGGCACGTCCTCGTCGATCCGCAATACGTCCCGCCATAAGCAGGGAGATCGCGTTTCCAGCGGCGTAAACGGTAAGCGCAGCTCCCGGCAGCCACTCCGGAGCACCCGCGAGCGCGGCAGCCAGGAGGGGAACCAGACTGACCCGGACACCAAGGTTCGTCCAGCCATTGGCAAAACTGGCGAAGAGCAAACGGCGATAAAGA
Organism: Actinobaculum sp. 313; assembly: GCF_003073475.1. Lineage (GTDB taxonomy): Bacteria > Actinomycetota > Actinomycetes > Actinomycetales > Actinomycetaceae > Asp313. The sequence goes on from NZ_CP029033.1 coordinate 2,531,599, forward strand.
GGGAGCGCCAGTGTTGTGCTTAGATCGGCGCGCTCGCGCTGTGCGACGTCGCCCTTGCCGGTATCGCTCAGTTGCTGGCGCGGCGTCAGGATTGCCACAAGTAATGCAGCGAGCACCAGTGTTACCGCATAAATGATGAACGGGGCGCGCATTCCCAGCGGTGCCAAAAGCGAACCGATGGCCGGTCCGGCGATTCCTCCCAGCAGGAATCCGCCACCGTAGGCGGCCGAGGCCCTCCCCTGGGCACCGCGCGGAGCGTTCTTGATAATGAGGCTAGTGGCCGCAACCGTGAAGGTCACTGAGCCAATACCGCCCACTCCACGGTAAATCAGGAGCTGCCAATAGCTGTGGGCAAAGGCGCTGGCAAAAGAACTGGCCGCCACCACGAGCATTCCCGAGATATACATTGGCCGTTCGCCAAGCGCACCGATAAGCCGACCGGCAGTGGGGGCGAATACAAGGCGGAAGAAGGCGAAAACAGACACCACCACATTCGCCGCCGTAACAGACACGTCAAAACTGATTGCGAAACGTGGCAGGACAGGCGATACGACCCCGTAGCCGAGCGCCACCAGCAGCGCTGCTCCCACCATTACCCAGATCTCACGTGGCAATCGCACAGGCCTATGGTACGGGAGAAGCGATCAGACGGGAATTCCCACCGCTGCGCCCGCACTGACCAACCCTCTCCGATCCACACCCTCTGCCTTACTGGGCACCCGCGGAATAGTGGAGGAGTCGGCACTGGGCCGGGGCGTCCACCTTCAGGATGTTCGTGCGATCACCCGACTCGTACCGCATCGCCACAGTTACGCAGCTCGCTCCGGTCACATCGCTGACCTGCGATTATCCCTCCCCTCGGTCACACCGCTGACCTGCGATTCTCCCTCGCGTCATTCATCTATCTCTCAGCATTCCGACCTATTATGTGAAACATGAGACTCAATGCCGTTTCACAAGGAAATCCCATCGATTACCGGGTTCTTCGTGAAGTCCGTTCCTACCGGGACGCGGAGAGCATCGTTGACATCCTCTCCGATGCCCGTTTTCCCGTTGCCAACACGCGAATTGTCGGCATAAATCTCGAAAGTGTTGAACAGGTGATGGGGAGGCAAACGGTTCTCCTGGCGGGCGGCTCGGGTGCGCTTTCTGGCGCATCAATGGGCCTTTTCATCAGCTTGTTCTTCATGATCTTCAGCCCGGTGGCCAACCTTTTCTCACTCCTGCTATTCGGTCTGCTTGTGGGAGCCTTCTTCGGCGCAATACTCGGTGCCGTGTCACATTGGATGACACGAGGCCGCCGCGATTTCCGTTCCGTGAGCGGACTGCAGGCTTCCGCCTATGAGGTGCAGGTACGCGCCGAAATGCTCAACAACGCCTTGGCAGTTCTGCGGCAGGCTGGAATCGCGGAGAGTTCCACACCGGCTCCGGTAACTCCGACCTCCACAGCCGGGGTACAGACTCCTTCTTCTCCGGTGGCAGTGGCGCCTTCAACCGCCTATCCGACGCCCGCAGCGCAGGTTTCTCCCCCTGCTGCGCCCTCAGCCACACCGGCGGCACCCCTGCGGCAGTGCCACGGCAAGCACCCGCGCCTACTGTTCCTCCGGCTACCCAGCCTCCCACTGCCCCGTCAGATTCTCAGTCGTCTGACGGATTGCCAAACACCTGACATTCAACATCCGCCAACTGAGTACCACGAAGCCGTCACTCTGACTAATCTGGAACTATGCCGCAACGCATCGAAGATTTCACACCGCCGCTGACGCGCCTGCCCGACGGTACGATCAAACAACTCAACCCGTTCTCAGGCACCGAGGTATGGACCGTGCCGGGCCGCGCGAACCGGCCGCTGGATCAAGCACCTCAGAATCCGCAACCGGTAGAGGAAGTCGGTCACAATTGCGCTTTCTGCTGGGACCGGATTCTTGAAACCCCGCCGGAGAAAGCACGCATCGTACGCGATGGCGACGACGCGCGAATCGTGCGGGACATTCCGGTTGACGATCTGGCCGAACCGTGGGAGTTCCGCCGCATTCCAAACCTCTTTGAAATCGTTCCCTTCGACTATTGGCGGCAAAACTATGACTATCGAATGCCGGTTGCCTGCCATGAACGGATGGACCGCTATCTTGCAGACCCAGCGGGCCGCGCTCACGTAATGTCGGTGCTGCGCCAGAAGGCCTTCGCATCCGGCATGTCCGAAATCGCCTGGGATGCTCTGCCGGAGAACGAGCGCACGGCGATGGCCGCGTCATTCTTCGGCGGCGGACATGATCTGATCGTGGCACGGCGGCATTTCGTCGACGGCGCCACGGATACGTCTCAGTTGGCCTCTGCAGGCACGCTCACCCTCAGGAGCACCAGTGGTACATGCGTCTGACCATTGATGCCATGCGTGACCTGTACGAGAAGAACCGCTACGCGAAGTATGTGCAAGTGTTCCAGAACTGGCTGAAGCCGGCGGGTGCCTCATTCGATCATTTGCATAAGCAGCTGGTCGCCATTGATGAGCGGTCAGTAAATTCACGCGTCGAAGTGCCGAAGGCGCGCGCCAACCCGAACTACTTCAACGAGGCGGGCCCCGATTACGCGGCCTCCCAGAACTTGGTGATTGCGGAGAATCGGCACGCGGTTGCCATTGCCGGCTTCGGGCATCGCTATCCGACGCTGGAGGTGTGGAGCCGTTCGGCGGCCTGCCAGCCCTGGGACCACGGTGCCGCCGAAGTGCGGGATGTATCGGATCTGGTTCACGCCATGCACGCGGCCACCGGCACCCACATCCCGACCAATGAGGAGTGGTACAGCCGCCCGATGGATGTGGACGTGCCTATTCCGTGGCGAATTCTCATCAAGTGGCGCACCTCCACCTTGGCCGGTTTCGAGGGCGGCACGAAGATCTACGTCAATACCATTGATCCTTGGTCGCTACGCGACCGCGTGGTCCCCCGCCTGCTGGAACTGCGCGCAGAGGGAAAACTTGCTTCCGGGATCAATATCGCCACCGAATGCTCCTGCCGGGTCAATTCGCTGCGCTACAACCCGAATCTGCAGTAATACCAATGGCCGGTGCTCCGGGCGTGATTTCTGCTATCGCATCCGAGGCGCGGTGGCTCGATCAGGTGGGATACGCGCTTGGACGGCCCGAGTGAGGGCGACTCGGCCTGGTGGAAGATGGGCCGGGATACTTCGAGTAGGTGCGCTTCGGCCTGGTGTGACCCGGAATCGGGCGGTCCGCGTTCGAGCATCCCGCGTCGGAATAGCCCACATCGGGGTAGCCCGCGGTGGCGCGTCCGGCCGTGGAGCCATCCCAACGGGCACACCTCGAACAGGAGTGGCCTAGGCGGACCGAGGATCATCCGGCGACCTGTTGGGCGGCTTCTCGGTCGGGCCCATCTGGGGAGCGGTAGAGGCAGATTCAAGGTCATGCCGTGGTGAAAACAGGGATTCTGGTGAAAACGCGGAAGTAGCGAGGAGAGACGAATGGACTGGCTGATACTTGTCGGCTCAGGAACGTTGGAAGCCGTGTGGGCGCATGCGCTGGGGCGCTCTGATGGATTACGCCGCCTGCGGCCCGCTCTCCTGTTCCTGGTCGCCAGCACGCTATCCGTGGCCGGCCTGGGCATCGCGCTGCGCACAATCCCGGCGGGCACAGGATACGCCGTGTGGACGGCCGTGGGCGCCTGCCTGACGACCATCTGGGCGTTCATCACCCGCACCGAGCGAGCCTCGGTAACAAAGGCCTGCTGTATCGCCGGGATCATCGTCGCCGTCGTCGGATTGAAGGTGACGGCGTGACGGTGGAGGCTAGCGGACGAATGCACGACGACGGAACCAGCAGTTGCGGCACCGCAGACACCGGCAAAGAGTCCGACGACGTCTCCGGGGCACAGACGAGCGAGCCTGCCGACCGTGGCATTCGGCAAACTGACTCCGCGAACAGCGACGCCGGGGCGCGGGCGACACCACGGAAGGAGGCGCCGGAGGGGCAGGAGACGGGAAGAACCGAACTCGCCAGCGCGGAGGCTCGGGCGGCGCATGGGTGCTGCTGATAGGAGCCGGTGTACTTGAGGCCGTGTGGGCTCACGCGCTCGGCCAGCTCTCTGGTTTTGGACTGCCCCTATTGGTGTTCCTGGCGGCGTTGCTCGGGTCAACGATTGGCCTGGCGCTGGCGATGCAGCGCCTGCCGACGGCGGTGGCGTATTCGGTGTGGACGGGTATTGGTGCGTCACTGGCAGTCATCTGGGGAATGGTTCGCGGCAGCGAACCGGTTTCCGCCCTGCGGATCGCGTTGCTAGCGCTGCTGGTGGCCTGCGTCGTCGGGCTGCACGCCATCCCGGAAGAGCGCGGGGCCGAGTAACGCGCCGGTAGCGCACACCTTGCATGGCCGCGCAGTATCAACGCAGTGGAGCCGAACATGCTCGCTCAACGCAACAGAGCCGCTCAACGCAACAGGGCCGAACACGCCCTACCGCCGAGCATAGCGGTGCCCCGCGCATCCCGCGGAGACACGATCAGAAGGTGCCCTACAGACGTCCCTTCCGCCACGGCGGTACCATGCGAGTGAACCAGGCAACTGCCAGCGCCGCCACAATCAGCACCGCCATCCACACCCATCTGACACTTCCGTCGAAGCCAGCCCCTGTTGATTCATTGCGCACAAAGGTCCACGTAAAGGGAAGCGCCCAGAGTGCAATGTTTTGTGCTTGCGCATGCAGAATTAGCGCTACCAACACCAGGAGCAGAACCGATCCCCAAGCGAATCCTGCCAAACAGACGCATATGACGGCGAGCGCGGCGACAGCCAGTACGTTGCCGACGATAACCACCGGGTCGGGCATACCCGGCGTCATGAGTTCGGCTGGAATCTTCACGAGCAGGTATAGGCCCACCGGCAACACCAGTGCCGCAGCCGCAGCAGCAAGCGCTCTCCACGTCAGGCTCCTTTTGCCCAGCGCCTCCCAGAGCGGAAAGCGCGGCGCCGCTGCGGCAACAATTGCCCAGGCAAGCAGCCAGCAGGCGAGTTCCCGCATGGGAATGGGGCGCCCTACAATCTGAGAGCCTTCCCCGAAGAAGTACACCTCATCGGGGAACTTCATCAGCAGCAGGGCAGCGAGAAGAACTGCGACGAGCGGGGCGATAACACGCCTGCCCACACGCCATACTGGTGCTCGTAGTCTATGCATTGCAGTACTTTCGTTGGCTTGGGCTAGCCGCCACCCCAGCTTCCCCTCTCATTGCTCCAGTTGCGGAGCATACTCGCAGTTCAGAATCTCGTCGCGGTGCTCGTGGTACGAACCGACAACCTCACTATCGGGCGCGGAGAAAAGCATGCGTATATATATATTCTCCGTGTACATGTCTTCCGCTAGATTGTCGATTGTCTCCTGGTCTTGCATTGCCCACAGAGTTAGTGCATGTGAAAAGTCCAGCGACGCACCCGGTTTACACTGATTGAGCCCCGTGTAGGAAGCCGCAATCTCAAATCGCGTCTGTTCTTGCTCCCCCGGAGAAAAGTGGTAGCCATGAGACGGCATATCGACCGGCAAATAACTGGAGAATCCCTCTCCCCCTCCGGTCTGTAGTTGTTCCTCGACTGCGTTAACATCCTCCACTGCCTCTGACAGTAAGGGCGCTTCCTCGGCAGCAAGACATACCTCTGTGCCAGCCGTCGTCGAGGAGCATACAACCTCGTCCACCTCATAGAATGCGGTGACTCGCGGACAACGCGATCCCCACAGCACCAACACCGCAAGGGCAACCACGCAACCGCCGAGGCTTGTTATTGCCGGAAGTCTGCCATACCCGGCCGCCATACGCTGCCATGTAAATATAGCCATGACACCAAGCAATCCGGCCGCAAGAACCAAGGCTTCCATTCCCCACCACGCCGGACTCACCGCACCGCGCTGAGTCAACTGACCACCTATCACGGAGAATGCCAACGGCGCCATTTCACCGGAAAAGCCGTTCCTTCCACTCAATCCACTCATCAATAGTTGTGGAGCAAAAGCCATCGCAGCGCCAAGCACGATGGAAAGCAGAATTGCCCACCACCGTGCGATTGCCAGACCTAAGAAGAAGCCGAGTGCCTTGACAAGAAGAAGCCCGACCGGAGCCGTCGCCATACGAACCCAGTCAAGTTCTCCGCCGGTAGCCCGGGTAGCGAGTATCGGTGGCACAATCAAAGCAGCGGCAGTAAAACTCAGCAGCACCGGCACCGCGAAACGCCCGAACTCGCGCAACGCCTGCCCGCCAGCAGCCCGAGTAGCCACGGGCGAGGCAAGTGGAGAGTTCCTATCGCAATACCAGTAGGCAGTCAGGCAGGCGAGCCCGGCCAAGGCGGGAGCCGTATACAGCAGACTTGCCAGCGGCACCACCGAAAGGATGGCCTGAGACACATACAACCCACCGAGGTGCTGGATACCCAGCACCAGCACGCCGCCGATGGCCAGCACAACGCCAGTGACTATGACACCCAAGTTACTTCGTCTCATACGGCGCCTTTACTCAAGATAGTTAAGTATGCCAGTTCTAGGGGTGACCCCATAACACCTTGCTCTCCCGCGAATTCCACATTGACCTGTGATTCCAGGTCCCTGGGAGATCCGGTGTACTTGACGCGGCCGTTTGATATCACTGCCATGTGATCACAAAGAATCGCTACGTCTTCAATCAGGTGAGTCGAGAGGATCACGCATGTGTCGCGCCCGATCTCCTTGAGAGCGCTACGCAAGCCCATGCGGATTTCCGGGTCCAACCCAACCGTTGGTTCATCCAGCACTAGCACCTCGGGGCAATGTGCGATGGTTGCCGCAATTCCTACCCGTTGCCGCTGACCACCGGAGAGCCGCCCCACCCGTTGCTGCAGCAGATCGGATATCTCCAGCAGTTCGGCCGCTTCACCTGCCCGTTCTCTTGCCGCGGAAGATGGCACCCCGTGCGACCATGCCGCATAAGCGATGGTGTCCTCCACGCGCATATGCGGTACAAGGCGGAAACTCTGCGGCAGCACACCCAGCCGATCACGCGCCGCCTGCATACCACTCCGTGTGCTGACATCATGACCGCATATCGTAACGCTACCCGAACGCGCCCGCCGCAGCGTCGATATCACCGAGAGCAGGGTAGTTTTTCCGGCACCGTTCGGACCAACGATTCCCGTCACCCCACGCGATGCGGCGAGATCGATATCGTGCAGGATCTGCCGACGTCCATAGTTGAAGCTAACACTCGCCAAGGCGACCATCGGGTCCGGCTTCACCATCGGTCACACTCCAATCCCCAGTGATTGCCCGCAGGGTGCGGACGCCACGACGGGTCCGCTTGAAAGGCACTCTCCTCGCACCGATCATCGTAGCAAATATGATCCGAGAAGCCTTGTTACACAAGCGGTTGCGTCGCTAAGCACCTGACCCCAGTCGCGCACGGCACTGGGTCTCAATTCGCCCACGCCGAACCGGCTTCACGGCAGCTACCTTCACCTCGCTTCGAGCCACGCCACTTCCTCTTCGGCGTTTCGGCCGCCCAAGCATTCCCCTGCCCGGATTCCCACGCGCTGCCTTGCCCAACCGAGGGCGAACTCGGCGTCGGAAAGGTCTCGGCCGCATCAGGAACGGGCTGCGCGGTCGTCTGGCTGGAACCGCTGTATATCCCGGGCACGTCGGATATCCCCGGCACGCCATCAGCATCATTGATATCCACCGGATTAGTGGGCACACCGTTGACTTCATTGGCATACGCCGTGGCCTGCCCAAGCTGATCAGGGCTGGGGACCGGCGGGGAATCCATGCTGCCAGTCTCGTAATACGTCGTGTCATAGCCTCCAAAATCGCCCGAGTAGGGTACCGGCTCGCCCGGCGCGACGTCGTCAATGAGCGGACGCGGGTAATCTCCCCACACATGTGGCGGCACTAGTTGGCACAGCTCAACCATGCGCCGCTCGAGGTGACCGAACTCCTCAACCTCGTAGTCATCCCCGCCAAGACCCACGATCAAGCCGGGTAGCAGATGCAGCTCCCGGAAGGGGGCGCTATACATCCAGTCGCGTACCGCGGGAACCAGAAAACTGAGGGCAAAGGGCTCGGAATCCGAGCGAATATCCCAGTCGACATTGAACTTCTCGCTCGCCGTTTCAATGTCATTGTGCTTGAAGTTGAAGAATCCCTCCGGCTTGATACGCGTCCTGGGAAAAAGCGGGTCAATTGCCACGGTGAAGAACGGCCGCCGATGTGTCGTTTGATTGTTGCCAGATCCAGTTGTCCACTGGAGCACCCCATATGTCCTGCCCCTGCGCGTTACAACATACTTCGCCGTTGCGCGTCTATCGACGTTGCATTCATTTCCGAGGTATCTGCCAAGATCGCGGTCGGTACCAACATACTCGAGTCCCAGCCGCGTGCTCGCTTCCCGGATTCGATCAACCTTGTTATTCTCCAAGGCCCGCGTTGTGACCCCGATGATCGCCACGAAGACAATAAACAAGAATACGATGAGTCCACCCACGTCAGCTCCTTCACCTCGTTCTAGTTTTGCGCTGTCCATCCGCCACGGGCTGCTGCCCGACTCGCGCGGCAGGCCTGCCACTGCAAATGCAGTGCCAACGCCATCCCGGACGGGTACCGGTAAGTATCCAACCGAGTGGTAGCAACTGTTGGCGGATAATATGGCTATCCTGTCATATTCGCTTCCGATATGACAGCCGAAACAATGGGGAGCGCTCCCCACACCGGTCTTTCTACCACAGCTCCCTGTATCCCCACACCAGCCGTTCGGCCACAACTCCCAGTAGTAATCGCGGCGGCCTAGTCCCCTCCCTCAAGGCTCTCTTATTCCCCTTCTACAGGGCCCTCTTCAACCCGGTCCGCGACGGTCAACACCACCACATCCGGCTCCGGTGCGGCGTCCTGCACCACAGCCAAAGTCACGCCGTATTCCGCCGCCATGTCGATGGCAGACGAACTAGGCGGGTGCATACCCACCACAATAGGTAGCCCTGCTCGAACTGCCCGGGTCATCACGTGAATATCCGGAATGCCACTCACTCCCAGTACGGCACCTTCCAGTGGCATAAGACCTGCGAGCACGGCCCATCCCACCGCCTTGTCGACCGCCTGCCCCAGATGTATATCGGTCCGTACCGTGGAGATTCCCGGCAGTGTCAGCGATGCCGCCGAGTAGACGCGCTCCTGCGCGAGTTTGGCGACGATGCGGCGCAACAGTGCCGCCTCCACAATGGTCACGTCCTCCCTGATCGCCACCGGCGCGACGACGTCGTCGAACCCGCCTGATCGTGCTGCGACGTCGTCAAGCGCATCCGGCCCAGCAGGGGATTCACGCCCGTCCCCCGACGCGATGCTCTGAAGAACGGAACTCTCTCCAGCACGCTTCACCCGCCCTTGCGGTGATGTAGCCGGCCCCGGCACCTTCCACTGAGAGGAGCTAACTCCCACGTCGGCGGTAACCGAACCCGCAGCCGCCAATGTCGCTGCGTCATTGACCGTTACCGAGACGACGTTGTAACTGTTCTCGGCGCACCCGGCGCCCTCCGAGATGCTCCTTCCCTCGCAGTAGCGCGCGCTACGAACGTCATCGCGCCCCGATATAAGGCCCTCCCCCAGCAGATAGCCGTGCACCAATTCAAGATCATGCCCTGGGGTGCGCAGCAGCCGCACCAGGCACCTTCCGTCTGCCCGGAGCTCAAGCGGCTCTTCGAACGGAACACGTATTTCGCGCGTACGGCCGGGATAAAGTGGATCGACGACGGCGCCGCGTCGGCGCCCGGTGGGGGACTGACTCACATGTTCAGCCTAGACGATGAGGACGGCTTAACAGGCTCGTCAATCACACCTTCTTGCCATCGGCCTCACGTGAACTACACTGAAAGTCTGCGAAAGGAAGATCAGCCATGTCCCGTTTGGAGGAGACAGCCCTCATTTTCGAAGGGGGCGGCATGCGTGCCAGCGGCACCGCACCGGTGGTCGTCACCCTCATTGAGCAGGGCCTGCAGTTTCCACACGTATCAGGCATTTCCGCCGGCTCCTCTCACACCGCCAACTATCTGGCTGGGGAGGCCAAGCGGGCCGAGGAGTGCTTTGTAGACTTCGCCGACGATCCCAATTTCGGCTCCCTCGGCACGTTTCTGCGCGGCGAAGGCCTTTTCAACGCACATTACATTTACGAGGAGACCGGCAACGAGGGCCAGGCGCTCCCGTACAACTACGACGCTTTTCGTAACAACACGGCCGCCGCGCGCATCGGCGCCTTCCGGGTCTCCGACGGCCGCGAGGTGTACTGGTCAAAGGACGACATCGCCGATAAGCCCGATCTCATGCGGAAGGTGCGGGCCTCGTCGACCATGCCTGGCCTCATGCCGCCGGTCGAAATCGACGAGGAGCTGTACGTCGACGGCGCGCTCGGCCCCTCGGGTGGGATTCCTCTGGACGCGGCAATGGCGGATGGGTATGAACGTTTCTTCGTCGTTCTGACCCGCCCGCGCGGTTACCGTAAGCGTCCCCGCGTAACCCGCAGTTCTACCGTCGATACTTCCACCAGTATCCGCGGGTGGCGGATGCACTGATGACGCGCTGGCGCAATTACAACCGGAGCCGGGACAAGCTCCTGGAACTGGAGCGCCGTGGGCAGGCCTATCTGTACTTCCCGGAGGCAATGTCCGTCACCAACCACGAGCGGAACGTGGAAAAGCTACGCGCAAATTACGACGCCGGATGGGAGCAGGCGCAGCGGCAGTTGCCGGAATGGCTCGACTGGCTTGCCTAACGAACCGGAAGGAACCCGGCGTGCCGGACTCTGCCGGGCTTAATCGACGCGGTCCGAACCCGACAACGCAGTCCATACCCGATGGTTGGGTCCCCGGACCCCACGACGCATACTCAACAGCCCGGTCTGTACCCGAACCGGATCGGGTTCTCAGCCCACTGCGACGTCGCCCGGCACTGCGACACTACCGCTGCTGCCCGCGTCGTCGACGTTCATACGCGCAGGCTCCAGCATCACGGTTCGCTCGGTGAGCGCAAAGCCGACCGAGTCGTATATGGCCTGCGCCGCGAAATTATCCGCCACAACACGCAGATTGATATGCCGCACGCCTTCAACCTTGAGCCGCTCGGCCAGTGCAACGAGCGCGGCGCGTGAATGCCCGTGCCCGCGATAGGGGCGATACACGTACAGATTCCATAGGAAAGCGCAATGCCCGTCGATTTCCGCCCATATGCCGCCGATTGTGCGCGTATCTGTGCAGATCGCACACACTTCGTGCCCCGGCGTGGAGACGCCGTCGGAAAGCAGACGCTCACACTCGGCCAGGTTCTTCGCGGCAAGCTCGCGAGCATCACTGCCCGGGTTCACATTTGCCTCATGCCGCCCCAGTGACTCACACACAGCGTCAAGGAAGGTGCCGAGTTCGCCCGCGCCCATGGTACGCAGATGGATTGCCTCTGCCCCCTCTGCGGGAACGAAACCGAGCCGTGGCAGTGACACGGACATATGCCGCAGTACCTCTCGGTATGGCACGCCATCGAACAGCGCGGCGGCACTCCGGTCACCGGGATAGAAGCTGACTTCAGCCTCCCGGCCATCAAGTACGGTACGGAGCGTTTCCCGCCATTGGCCGCGCGGGTCGGCGTCGATTTTCGCGTCGACGACGGCGAGTTTCGGGCGCTCTTTCACCCACAGCCACTGCGTGCAATTGTCATTGACAAAGATACGCGATCCGCGGGGAACCCCCACACGAAAGGTCTTGAGAATCCGGGCAGAGAAAAGCTCGGCGACCTCGCAGCGCAATGCGCCGGACGCCTCGCGAATTCGCGTCATATGATCAACCGCGCGCGGCGCCCATGTGGCGACTTCAGCTGCGGTGATCTCCCGGACCAACATAGTCTAACTCTAGGGGACCTAAGTCTTGGGCGCCAATGGTATTCCGCAGAATAATCGGGCGTGCGGCTAACAGCGCACCAGGTGAGACGATGGTCATCAAATCTAGGTCTTTCCGACTACCTGCGGCGGGCTCTCTTCCTCGCTGCTCGTGTGTGTATTTCCCGGTTCGCGTGCGCCGACTGGCAGTAGAGGCCTGGCGGCCCACCTCGCCCTCAATGAAACCGGTTCGTGCCCCGGCCAGCAGACTCCTTGCTTTACGTATGTCAGAGCTCGCCTCGGATTTGCGCCACTGTTCCCACCCGGGTGATACGACCGTCGTCTATCAGCGCCACACGGTCCGCCACGGTGAAGGCCTCCTCGTGGTCGTGCGTCACGTACACCGCGCATGTTCCCGACGCCGTCAGGATCCGCCGCAGTTCGGCGGAGAGTTCCTCGCGCAATGCGCGGTCCAATGCGGAAAGTGGCTCATCCAGTAGCAGGACCGCAGGGCGTGGGGCAAGTGATCGCGCGAGGGCTACACGTTGTGCCTGCCCTCCCGACAGCGTCGTGACGGCACGCTCGCCGTATCCGGCCAAGCCGACCAGTTCCAAGAGTCGATCCACTTCCGCGTTGATGGAGCAACGCCTGAGGCGACGCCGCCGCAACCACCCCGCAGCGCGATAATCAGCTTCACAAGTAGGCTGGCCGTCCGGTCTGGTGGTTTCCCGACCGGAGGCAGGCAAGTCCGCCTCCTCCTCTGCCCCTGAAGACCGAGGCCTCTCCAACCCGTAGGCAATATTGCGGCGGACATTGCGATGGGGAAAGAGCTGCCCGTCTTGAAAAACCATGCCGCATCCGCGCAAATGGGCAGGTAGGCGAGTTACCTCACGGCCCGCCATCAACACCTGACCGGAGGTCACCCTTTCCAGCCCGGCAATCGCACGCAACAGCGATGACTTGCCCGAGCCGGAGGCGCCGAGTAGCGCGATGATCTCGCCGTCGTCGACGGAGAGGCTAACTCCATGAATTGCTTCAAAGCCGTCCGGATACGTCACGACGACGTCGTGCAACTCCAACCCATAACGGACCGGTGGCGCGGATCGCCCCTCCTTAACGGGCGTGGGCGGCGTACCGCCTCGCTCAGAATCCATGAGCGCTTCTCCTTTCTATCCCGCGTGGCCGCAGATTCTCGCATAATGCCATCACACCGGCGGTGACCACGGCGAGGATAACCGAGGCGGCCATCGCCATACCGTAGTTATTCGCGCCCGCCCGGCCCAGCAGCCGTGCAATAAGTACCGGCAAGGTCATGTAATCGGCCGATGCCAGGAAACTGGTGGCCCCGAACTCGCCCAGAGATATCGCGAAGGCAAAGCCCGTGGCAAGCCCCAAACCTCGAATCATAAAGGGAAAATCAACGGTGGCAAGGACCCGGCCGGGTCCGGCGCCCAGCGTTGCCGCCGCCTCGCGCAGGCGTGGGTCAATGGCCCGAAGCACCGGCACAAGCACCCTCACCACAAGGGGAAGGGCAACAACAGCCTGCGCAAGCGGCACCAGCATGCCGTTGCCCGCCAGGTTCAGCGGTGGCCCCTGCAAGGAAATGAAGAAACCGAAACCGACGGTGACGGCCGAAACTCCCAGCGGCAGCATGACGGCACTGTCCAGTAGTGCCTGCGCGCGTGCCAGCCTGCGGGACCTCACCCGCCGCGAAAGCACCAGTGCAAGTGGAATCCCCACTGCCAGCGCAATACAGGTGGCGTCCACGGCGATCCGCACTGAGTGGCTCAGCGCGTCAAGCACCGTGGCCCCACCGGTGAAGCCGGAACCAGAGGTGGAGAGCAGGCGATAGTTCTCCACACTCCACTGACCGTCCCGCCGCAAGGATCGCACCACGAGGGAGGCCATGGGTGCCACGAGCAGCGCCGCGATCACCACGAGTGTGACGACTAGGGCGGGCAGGTCGGGCCGACGCAACCGGTGCTCCGATCCGGAGCGCAGCCGCAAGGCGACATCCGTTCCTCGGCTCATACGGCGCGAGATGAGCAAGGACAATACGACGACGGTGAGTTGCAGGCAGGAGAATACCGCCGCCGTGCGCAGATCCAGATAGGTGGAGGTCTGTACCCAGATTTCCGTTTCTAGTGTGCCGTAGCCCGGGCGGCCCAACGTCTGCACGACGCCATACGCCGTCGCGCAGAAAAGGAATACCAATCCACCGGAAGCGGCGATTGACGGCCCAAGCGTCGGCAGGGTCACGGTGCGCAAGACGCGCCAGGGCCGCGCTCCGAGCGTGCGGGCGGCCTCGGCGGTGCGCGGATCCAGGCTCAGCCACATGGTGCCCACGGTGCGGATCACTACCGAAAGATTGAAGAAGACCAGGGCCAAGACCACAGCATTCGGCGTGCCATCCAAACCCGCAAAGGAATAAAGACCGCCCTTACCCAGCAGAGCGCGGAAAGCCGCACCAACTACCACGGTGGGCAGTACGAAGGGGACGGTGGCAATTGCCCGCAGCAGGCGCCTGCCCGGAAAACGGCAGCAGTATAACACATAGGCGGCCGGAATCCCGAGCACCACGGATCCTGCGGTGCCCGCGAGCGCCATCCATATCGTCTGCCAGGCGATGCGCCACGTGCGGCCGCTGCCCAGCACCTCGGCGAAGGCTGAGAAGTTCAGGGAGCCGTCGGCAAAGAATCCCCTTGCGAGCATGGCGAGCACCGGCGACGCGAAGAAAACCGCCAGGAAAGCCAGCGGTACCAGCGCGGCCAGCGCCCAGAAGATGCGCGTCAGGATTCTCGCCGACATCAGGCGTTACGGCCTAACTGGTGTCCGGCGCTATATCCCGGCCCCAATCCAGCGCTGAAGCACCGCAGCTGGCGCGCACTGCCTTCCCGCAGTCGGCAAGCCGTAGCGCCCTGCCACGGTGAGCCGCTTCGGCAGTGCAAACGCCGAACCGTACGAGCCTGCACTCTTGCGTCACATGGTTTCGTCATGGCCTTTACGACCGACTCTCGAACAGCTCGGTCCAGTCCTTGATCCAAGTCTCCCGCTGGGAGGCCACCTCCTGCGGGTCCACCAGCAGCGGGCTCTCTGCCAGGGATGCGTTCGCCGCCCACTGTTCCGGCAGGTCGATCATGGAGTTCACCGGGTACATATACATGCTCTCCGGCAGAGCGGCTTGCACGTCGTCGGAAAGCATGAAATCGATGAATGCCTGCGCGCCTTCCGGGTTGGTCGCCCCTGCCACCACGCCCGCGTATTCCACCTGGCGGGTACAGGTGGCCTCCAGCGATCCGGTCGCTCCGTCTGTTTCCGCGGGCGACGACGCATATGACACCACGAGCGGATAGTCGCCTTGGCCGTCTGCTCCGGAGAAGTCGGTGTAGTAGGCGTCCGACCAGCCGTCGTCGACCTTTGCGCCACCCTCCAGCAGCTGCGCCCAGTAGTCCAGGTATCCGTCGGTCCCCGCGTCGGCGATAGTTGCGGTGAGGAAGGCGAAACCCGGCGACGACGTCGCCGGATTCTCCACCACCAGCAGTTTCGCGTATTCCGGCCTCGCCAGATCGGCTAAGGTTTCCGGCTCTTCCATGCCGTGATCCGCGAACCAGCGATGGTCCACGTTCACGCATACGTCACCCATATCGATCGGCGTGAGGGCATCGTCCAGCACGTACTGCTCTGCAGAGTCAGGCAGGTGATCGGAAGTGTACGCGACCAGCACACCCTCGTTAAGAGCTGAGTGGGCCGAGTAGTTATCGATACCGTACACGCCGTCGACCGTCGGGTGATCCTTGGTGAGAATCAGTTGGTTGACGACGACGCCGGCGTCGCCGGGCGATGTGGTCTTCAGCGTGTAGCCGGACTCCTCCTCGAAGCGCTGCACGAGCTCATCCGGTAGGGCGAAGGAATCATGCGTCAGGATCGTGACGGTTTTCTGGGCGGTGCCGTCCGTGCCGGAATTATTCGACCGCTGGTCGGCGGCAGAACAGGCTCCGAGGGCTAACGTGAATGTGGTAAGAGCGGCGAGCACCGCTCGGTGGGAACGTGACATGTTCTCCTCCATCTCTGGAGGGCCCACCACACCCTTTGCGGTGGGGAGAGAAGGACTCGACTTCCTTCGCCGGTATGAACCGGATCAGGTTCGAGGGTCTGCTTTCGCACTCTCAGCGCTCTCCTGCGGGTCCCGGGTTGCGGCCGTGGCGCTGACACCTCGACTGCAACCTCCGGGACACCCTTCGGGCGCTCCCCTGTCGTGTTTTCCATCGTAGCAAAACGGAGTGGGCGGAGACCTCCGGTCGGTACGCCCTGAGACGATCACGCTGAGGTCGGGTTTCGCTCGTGCCGGGGACGGCTTTCAGCGGAGGGCGAATGTCGACCATGCGGAAGTCTGACGTCGAACGTGCCGAGGCCGGATATCAACGACGGCGGGTCGGGTATCAACTTTGCCAAGATCGGACGTCAACGACGGGCAGACGGGATATCAACAGCGGCTTGCTGTGAGTACGGTCGAGTCCGTATTGATCGCGGATGGACCGGGTGAACTCAGACCCGCCCCGCTCGGGTGACTGCATCAGCCTTCCGCTTGTGCCACACCTTTACCTATGGCCGCCAACGCGCGGTCCATGCCATACCACTTCGCCGTGCGGCGGATAACGACTTGGTTGATCGCAGCGCCCACCGCTGCCGAGATGACGGAGAAGATCAGCACGTCTCGCAGCGGGTCGATGAGATTGTCGTCTTCTCGCGGGCTTTGTTTGCCAGTGACACCCTTCCACAGCACATCAACGGCCTTGTTAGCGACAAGTCCGGAAACGATACCCGCACCGGCGCTGACTACTTTCCACCCGATGTCCATTTTGGTCCTCTCTCGGCGAGCCAGGTGGCTGGCCTGCCGTTGACATCCTAGAAGTTGACATCCTTGATCTGGTCTGCCGTTCACTTCCTAGAAGGAGTCTAGTGGAACTGCGTCCGGGAACGAACCTTCTTCACCGGCCCACTAGCTGCAGCGCCTCCGGCATCGACGCTCGGGCGGCACTAAATCGACGCTCGGGCAGCGCTGAATCGATGCCTAGCGGCCGTGAATCAGGACCCTCCCAGCTGTCATTTCCTCGGCGTCGAAACCGCGTACCCGGCAGATCGTCATCTCCAACTGCGAGTGCACCCCGTGAACCTCGTCGTGCCGAACCCCGGCCCACATGCCAACTCGCCGCACCCCGGCCCACGTGCCCACTTCTTGTTGTTGTATCCGCGTGGACCATACGGCGAGCCGGGCGTCCAACTCTTCGCCGCTCACATCCCACACGCCAGACAGACCCGCCACCTGGCACCCGTCAACCACATAGCGGTTCTGACTGTCATGTGTCAAAATCCCGTCCAAACGATGACAATGTGGAATCTCTCAATTTAAAGAATGGCGGAATCTCGCGGATTTCGCAGGTCGACTCGATGGGCCGACTTTCGTTTGGACGGGATTTTGACACCGACCCAACAAGGTCGGCCGCCCGGAATGGAAATGCAGGCCCAACACCAGCGCCCGACCGGGGACCGACGCCTGAAAGGCACCCACCTCGGTGCCCGTCTCTCAATCCAGCGGCTGGTTTCCCACGTCGACCCGATGGAAACCGAGGTGCGAGCGCGACGCCGTCGGCCCGCGCTGGCCCTGATAACGGGACCCCAATGCCCGTGCCCATACGGGCTCTCCGCAGGGGAAGAAAGACGGAAGAAGCACAGCTGACCGACCTTCATACCCGGATAAAGCTTGATGGGCATGGTCGCCGTATTCGAGAGTTCCAAGGTCACATGGCCAGAGAAACCCGGATCGATGAACCCTGCGGTGGAGTGGGTGAGCAACCCAAGGCGACCTAAGGAGGACTTACCCTCCAGCCGGGCGGCGACGTCGTCGCCTAAGGTCACCACTTCGAAAGTGGAGCCGAGGACAAACTCACCCGGATGCAGAACAAACTCTCCATCGGCATCGACATCAATGATACGAGTCAAACCGGACTGGTCGGCGGCAGGGTCGATAACCGGATACTTGTGGTTATCAAAAAGTCGGAAAAAGCGGTCGAGGTGAATGTCCACCGAGGACGGCTGGATCATCTCAGGGTCCCACGGCTCGACCGAGATACGGTCGGCATCTACATAACTGCGAATGTCGCGATCAGAGAGAAGCACGTTCCGATTGTGGCACGACGCGCGCCATTTTGCAGCCCGCTTTGCTCCCGGGCCGGTCAACCGGTACCATCAGTAGAGCATTCTGCGGGCGTAGTTCATCGGTAGAATGGAAGCTTCCCAAGCTTCAGAGGCGGGTTCGACTCCCGTCGCCCGCTCTGACTTTGCCGCGTCATAGCAACGTTTCTGTGGTAGGCTTTTAGCTGCGTGACACAGCCCGTGACACAGGTGGGTTTGGCATAGTGAGGTGACGATGGCGCACATACACACTCATATACGATCCGACGGCACCCCCGTCTTCCGGGTCCGCTTCAGACTCCGCCCCAACAGCAACCCCGTCAACGAATCATTCGAAAGCATCGAAGACGCCTACCAGTTCGCTGACCTAGTTGACCGTGTCGGCGGCGCCGACGCCAGACGAATCCGGGAAGTCACCACCACGACACCCCAGATCATCACCGTAGAGGCAGCCCTGGATGACTACATCACCCACATAGAGTCGCACACTGCCCGCGGGACGGGCTGGGAGTACCGGCGAGTCGCGGAACGCTACTGGCTTCCCCGGCTCGGCTTCTTCCCTATCCAAGCCCTCACGCGTCGGCACGTCGAAGAATGGGTCGCGTGGCAACGCCACCAGACCAGCAGGAACGGGAAGCCATACGCGACGAAGACAATCCGGAACGCGCACGGACTCCTGTCCTCCGTGCTTGACTGGCAGGTGCAACAGGGCGTCATCCCAGCAAATGTGGCTCGCGGCGTGAAAATCGCTGATGACCAGCCACGCCGTGAAATGGTCTTCCTAACACCTGACCAGTTCACACGCATGCTCACACACCTGCTAGAACAACTGCACCCGCTGATCGTCTTGCTGTATACGACAGGCATGCGCTGGGGTGAAGCCACCGCGCTCATCAAAGCAGACTTCTCACTAGAAGCACAGCCGCCTACTGTGAGGATCTCTCGAGCATGGAAGCGAGGCGACGGCGGCCGCCGGTATATTGGGGCGCCGAAATCCAAGGCCGCCTACCGGACCATCTCCCTGCCCGAGTCAACAGTGCGCATCATGACACCACTCCTAGACGGTCTCGCCGACGGCGACAGAGTATTCCCTCCGGCCAGCGGCACAGGCCCGTTACGTGCGGAGCATTTGACTCACCGGTATTTGCATCCGGCGTGTGAGGCAGCGGGGCTCGCCGTCCGTCCTCGCCTGCACGATTTGCGGCACTCTCACGCGTCTACACTCATCGCCGCCGGTGTACCCCTGCCCGTGATCCAACGCCGACTCGGACATGAGTCGATCACGACGACGGTGGACACGTATGGGCACTTGTCCCAGGACGCGTGGGCCGGTGCGGCGGAAGCCATGGAGGCCGCGATTGCACCGGCCGTGCCACTCATCGAATAGTAGGCATGAAAAGCCGACCCTATCCTCCCGCATGGAAGGATAGGGCCGGAATAGTCAGGGGAAGGGCAGGTTAGTCGGTCGCGGTGTCCTCGGCCAGCTCGACGCCGTCGCCGCCACCTATGACCAGTACATGGCGGCGCCGCTGCCAGGTCTCGGGAGCTTGACGGGTTAATGGACAGATTGTGGGTCTAATACTTTGGGTTTGGGTTGGTGTGGTGGGTGAAAGTGGTGGTTGTTGAGGTCTGGGGGTTTAAGGTTTGGCCTTGCTTGACTTTTCCGTGGATATGTACATGGTGTGAAGCCTGTCCATTCCCATGCCCGCTTATGCCCTATCTGCTGTCGACCGTGCAAGAAGAAAGGCACCACCAGTGCCGGCACGCAACGCTGGTACTGCAAGCAATGCCAGCACAGTTTCACCGCTAGCAGCGATCGGCAAGCACGGAACAAACAGTTCCGAGAGTTCTTAGACTACGTCACCGACACTGCCCCCAAACGCTGCCTGAGCGGCTCGATTCGTACCTGGGACCGTACCCATGCCTGGTGCTGGGATACCCGCCCCATCTGGGGCACAACCGGGCAGGTTTATGACCAGGTCTTCATCGATGGAACCTATATCGGCTACGGCTACTGCCTCCTTGTCGCCTCAACCATCCAAGGCGTGATCGCCTACCAACTATGCAACCGCGAGTCCACAGCCGCCTACGAAGCACTCTTGACCCGTATTCCCGCCCCGATGGTCGTCACCACCGACGGTGGCACAGGCGCCCTAGCAGCCATCAGAGCCTGCTGGCCAACCACACGTATCCAACGCTGCCTCGTCCACATCCAACGCAATATCCGCCGCGTGACCACCACACGCCCCAAAACCGAGCCCCACAAAGCCCTCTACCGCCTGGGACGCGACCTGACCACGATCACCACCCCCGACCACGCCATCACCTGGCAAAAGGGCCTAGCCGCTTTCCATCAGCTCTACGACGACTGGCTAGCTGAGAAAACCTACCGCGACCAAGTCCCAGCCAGCCACATCCCGAGTTTTGCCCGTCATAACAAAAAGTGGTGGTACACCCACAAACACACCCGCACCATCGTCCACTCCCTCGACCGCTATATCAAAGACGGCGTTCTTTTCACCTTCCTCGACCCTGACCTTGACGTATCAGACCCGTTAGCATCAACAACCAACCCACTCGAAGGCGGCATCAACGCACCCCCAAAAAACCTTCCTACACGCCCACCGCGGCTGGAGCCACAACCACATGCTCACCGCCATCGATTACTGGCTCTACACCCGCTCAATAACACCCCAACCACTAGAAAACTTCACCACCAACACCACCAACACCACCACACCCACACCCGAACACGACGGACCAGTCGAGATCGACACCACCATCAACACCCACACACCCTGGGAAGACAACATCTCAATACACAAAGGCTGGGCCGGACACCACCAAAAATAACCCCAACACGCCGACAACAGACCCACATTCTGTCCATTAACCCGTACGGGCTTAAAGCCAGAACCAGCAGAGTGAATTAGGCGGCGTCAGCCGCTAGCTCTTTCTGCAACTCAGCAAGATCACGGTAGCTCTCTTCTAGATAGTAGCTACCATCGCAATACTCACCGAGGCGATGCAGCAGGTCAGGAGAGATCTGGATCCGGTCGTCATATAAGGCGTCCAACAGTGACCGGATAGCGACGGATGGGTCTAGCTCAGCGATCTCATGGATGACGTCCTCCATGTCAGGTTGATAGGAGAGCATGTCATTGAGCAATTGCAGCGGATCCATGTGTCACCTCGTTCCTCAGGTTGGGAACACTCCAGATATATAGAGATTACCTTGTTTCCGCGTTACATACACGAGTAATGACACTCCGTTGACAGTGCCATCACTGCGGTATACGGGTCCTCCTCGGTGTATCAGAGGATTCTCGCGCAGCACGGTTTCTGTGGCATCGCGTATGACCTGCGGTGTCCAGTCAGCAGGGAACTCTGGCCGGTCGTGCGTCCACCCGTAACCTGTCAGGTGTCCGCCGCCGCGTTTATCGCCGTAGAGGATGTGGTTCCATTCTCGGACACGTAGCGGTGGAACGTCGGAGGGCCAGCCGCCCGGGATTTCTGACATGCGTTCGGGTGGGATTTTGAACCGTGACGTATCCGCACCGGGTGGGTGGACGAATGCCATGTCGCGCCTCCACTGCTCATACACGCTGGCCTGCAGCGTCCCGTCCGAGCTGGCCCCGGTAGGCAACTTCGGCCATTTCCCGTCCGTGTACTGCTCGGGATGTAATACACGCATCCGCTCCGCAATATCATTCAGACTCGGATTCGGCCCGCCAACAGCCTCCCGGGCCTCCGTATAGAGCGCGTAGTACCGGTCCGGGTCGTACCCTTCCAAGTGGACGGCCCTCCTATCCCACTCGGGCACGATCTCACAGTCACAGTGGTCGTGGAACCGATGGGAGGCGTCACCTGCCTTCTGCGGGGACGTGTACACCCAGCCCCTGGAGGCGAGCATCGTGCACCAAGCGCAGGTTTTAGCGCCCTGCGGGACGCGCGCCCAACGGGGCTTGGACGGATCCCCAGCAATACAGCGGCGGATCGTGTCCCGCTGGGAGTATTTCATCCACCGGTCCATACTGCCGTTGAGGACACGGAGCGTATCGGCCGGGTTGTCACCCCACAGGTGCCCGGCCGCCCACTTGGTCGTCTCCACGATGGCCTCATCGGGGATGTTCTTGCCGATCACCGGCGCGTAGCGTGGCAGTCCTGCAACCTTCTCACGCACATCCTCATACCATTCAACCGCGACCGTACTAGCAATGTCGCCATACCGGTCGACCAAGACAGGCATGAAGGTAATGAGGGCTTCACGGACAAGCTCCGGTTGGGTCAAATCCAGACGTGCCCAGAATCTCCGCAGATCCTGCCGGGCTAAGCGCGTGACTCGTGTTGTGGCCCCGCGCAGGCGCTGCACGTCCCGCAGCGTCGTCACACGTCTTCACCCGTTACCTTGTTGGTGGTCCCGGGTGGTCTGGGACCGGGCCAGCCGCTTCCGGCATGATGTCGTGTCCCTGTCGTTTGATGATCCGGGGGATGTTGT
Source organism: Actinobaculum sp. 313 (assembly GCF_003073475.1). GTDB lineage: Bacteria > Actinomycetota > Actinomycetes > Actinomycetales > Actinomycetaceae > Asp313. The sequence goes on from NZ_CP029033.1 coordinate 2,554,157, forward strand.
CACCGGTGGTGGCGGGCGGATGGTGATCGCTGATTAGGGGAACGGACCGCTTGACGCGAGTCCTTTCGTAACGTGGGTGCGGGGCTGTCTGCCTGACAGGCTGACCCAACAACGCACGAAAGGATGCGGAAAGGTGAATATTCAGGATGTGGAGGTCTTCGTCGGTATCGACGTTGGCAAGGCCGAGCACTGGGCCACGGCCCTGACCGGCGATGGGAAGAAGCTGTTCGACAAGGCCCTGCCCAACAGCGAGGACCGGCTGCGCGAGATCTACCAACGGCTCGGTGAGCACGGTCGGGTCCTGGTGGCTGTGGATCAGCCAGCGACGATCGGTGCCCTGGCAGTGGCGGTCGCTCAGGCCATGGGCATCATGATGGGCTACCTGCCCGGCCTGTCCATGCGCCGTATCGCGGACCTGACCCCGGGCAACGCCAAAACCGACGCCAAGGACGCGGCCGTGATCGCCGAGGCGGCCCGCACCATGCCCCACACGCTCAGGTCCATCAGCACTTCGGATGAGGACGCCGCATCCTTGTCGATGTTGACTGGGTTTGACCTGGACCTGGCCCGGCAGGTCAACCAGACCGCAAACCGGATCCGGGGCCTGTACACCCAGATCCACCCAGCCCTCGAGACTGTGCTGGGCAAGTGGCTCGAACACGACAGTGTGCTGGAGGTGATCGCCGCCTGGCCCACACCCGCCGACCTGCGCAAGGCCGGGCGGGCGCGGATCGACGCCAAGCTCAAAGCCAAGGGCGCCAAGCGCCATGCCGCCTGGGCGCAGGCCATCACCGGTACCCTGGGCAAGCAGACCGTCGTGGTCGCTGGCACCGACGCGGCCGGCGTGGTGCTGCCCCACCTGGCCCGCCAGCTCATCGCCCTACATGCCCAGAGGCGTGACGTCGCCGCCCAGGTCGAGGCCCTCGTGGAGGCCCACCCTCTTTACCCGGTCCTGACCTCCATGCCCGGGGTGGGGGCCAGGACCGCAGCCATCTTCCTGGCCGAAACCGCAGGCAGAACCTTCCCCACCGGCGCCCACCTGGCCTCCTACGCCGGCCTGACCCCCGTCACCCGGCGCTCCGGCTCCTCCATCCGGGGCGAGTACGTCTCCCACGCGGGCAACAAGCGCCTCAAACGCGCCATGTTCCTCTCAGCCTTCGCCTCACTGCGCTCTGACCCCGCATCACGCGCCTACTACGAACGCAAACGCACCCAAGGAAAACACCACAACCAGGCCGTCCTCACCCTCGCCCACCGCCGCATCCTCACCCTATACGCCATGATCCGCGACGGCTCCCTCTACGACCCCCAACCAGCACAGCAACTACCCACCGCCGCTTGACAAACCACATAGGGGCACCCCCCAACATCACCGCTGGTAGTAGTGTCAGCGTCAGCCAGGACCTCCATAAGGGTCTGCTTGGCTTGGGATCGTGCCATCTGAGCGCGAATACGGGCGATCTGCTCAGCCGTATACCCCAACTCCTCCAACGCGACATCAGTCTCAGCAAGCGCCGGTATTGCAGAGATTTGCTTAACCATCGCATCAGACTGGGACACAGTGGACGGCATGGCCGGGTTCCGCCACCGAGTCGACAGACCAGCCAACTCCCCAGACGGCTCAGACAGACCATCACGCAGCATAACCGCGTTCTGATAGACACGGGCTAGCGCGTACCCGTAGATACGGTTCGCAGCGGTCGTCTCAATCACCAGCTCTTCCTTCGCCGCATAGATCGCTTCCGCCGACGAAGGATTATCCTGCACGATACCCAACGCGGACAGGGGCAGGGACGTTGCGCCAGCGAACTCTGCCGCTAACTCCCGCAACTGCTCCGTGAACGGCTGCATCGACTGTTGCGGGATCCTGTCCATGCCCGCAGAGGTCCAACTTGTCGCGGGTCAACGTTGGTCCCGCTAGCTGCGGGTTGCAGTTAGTTGCCGACCAACGTTAGTCTAGCTAGCTGCGGATCACTGCTGGTCCAGTTCGGAGCGGGTCTCGCTAGTTACGGATCGCAGTCAGTTGCCGGTGACCGCTGGTCCCGCTAGCTGCGGTCGGGACCGTAATGACAAAATCAGCGCCGGTCGGGCCAGCAGCAGTCCGAAAGACGGCCGCTGTCTTTCGCGAGGTCCGAGTTACTCTTTGACATGTCGCCCCTCATGCCCACCAAATCGACCCACATATCTCACCGTCCGATAGGGCGGGAGCGCCGATCAAGTAGTAAGCACACCAGGGCGCTGACAGCCTGGAGGTCAGCGGTGCGAGGAACTAATGGGGGCAGACGCCGATCATGTGCAATCACGCTAAGCCGCTGACATAATCGCCAGGGCCACAATGACGGCCAGGAACATCACGACAGCATTGATCCAAAGCGTCGCTTTATTCATGCGCACCAGCGTGTCTCTATTGACCGCGTTGGACCGGTTCAACTCGCTGAGCTGAAGTACCGCGATAATAATCGAAGCCAAGGGGATGAAGAATGCCAGCACCAAGCCGACCACCGTCAGCGTCTTGTCATGCTCGTACGGATAAGGATGTTGCGCGTTCGGATAGGGAGCCTGTGAATACGACCGACCCGAGGGCTCGCCGTAGCGGGGCATCGACCCCCGACCGCTACCCGAGGCCGCGTCCCAACCATCGCGCGACCCGCTGGAAAACGACCCGGTGTTATTCGGCCGGTCGGCAAACGCATCACCGCCACGCGGTTGGTCAGGAAACGCGCCAGCCGCGTTGGACTGCTCAGCATACGATTCACTCATATCCAAACACTATCACCGGTGGCTTGCCACCTTGCAACGACGTGGCTCTCTATCCATGAGAACGTGCCACAGTCACACCGTTGGATACCCTTTACATAAAGACCTCGAACGACGGCGCGCGGTGCGGACCCTCCCTTGAATGCGGCCACTACGAACACTCACTTGCGCGCAACCTACTATCGCGATAGTATTCTGTAACCGGTTAGCGTGCAAGCATGGTTCGCTGACGAGCAGCGCCACACCTACCGGGTTCAAAGGAGAATACGATGCGAATCAAACATCGAATCCTCGCAGGAGTCACAAGCTCCGTTCTTGCCTTGGGAACAATGGTGCTTCCTGCACAGGCAACAACCACTAGCGACAACCCCGTCCCTTCAACAACACAGTCAGAGATCACCGATGATCAAATCCAGCCCGCATGGCTTGCCTACGGCCCTTGAAACAGTATCCAGTCGAAGGGGGGACGTGGGAATATGGATTCTGGAACGCCAGGGTCCGCTCTTACTACACAGTAGGCCGCTGTCACGGCTCGACCGTGCGGATGGATAATCGCACTAAAGAATCTATCCGCACCAAAGCTCATCAAAAGTCCGTCGCTGAACTCTGGGCCGTCCAGCACCCATGGGCGAAAGACCGCTATAATTATTGGATTTGCAAGTAGCCTCTACCACTGACACTTATCGGCGCGGTGGACTGGGGCGCACCATGATTCCAGTCCACCGCCCTCAGATGAGGGAGTGTTCTGTTGTCATTGCGTCTTACTATTCGTCTCGTATCTGTGTTTCTAGCAGTGTTCTGTGGTATCTCAGTCTGGCAGGCTGCTCAGTTCCAAGAACGCAGCATGCCCTTCAATGCGGATACCACACTGTATTTCCAGCCTCTTGAGGGAGGTCTCTCAAGGACCACGACTGTCAGCGATCTGGAACATCTCGCGGCTACTCATCACGGCAATCTCTACCTGGCCACACCCGATCCCGATGACTTCGAGAACACCCGTGATGTCATCTACGTCGGGGAGAAACCCACGGCAACGGGTGGACCGGTCCAAGATGGAGGGACTATTCGGTGGCTCGACGGGAAGACGGGTCGTTTACTCTCCACATCGGAACTCGGCACTCGCCCCTTTGAAGGTGAACTCGCTCTCGCAGGTAGCACCACATTCCGGCACGCTCTAGCTGATTGGGCAGCGAGTAATGGTGTGCGGTTGGAGTGGGACAGTCGACGCAATGCTCTTTTGACAGTGACCTCCTTCTTATTACAAAGCGGTATTGGCAACGGAGTAATGGCCGCCTTCATACTAGCTATTGTGGCGGTGTTGAGTTGGCAAGTCTCCCGTGCTCGTTCCCGCACGTACCGCCTGCTCTCCGGAGTGCCGAACTGGCGGATCCACGCGCGAGACCTCGGCCAGATCGCCGTCGACATCGGCAGCGGGCTCGCCGTCGGCCTTACCGGATTCGGGGTCTGGCTCACGCTGAAACTATCGGTGGGTCATCTCAGTCTTCTTGCTGGCCGTATCGCACTCGCCGCCTTGGCTTGTTTCCTTCTGACTCTGCTCGTAGCGCTGCTTCTATCGCTCATGGCACGCCCGACGGTGGAAATGGTCGCCCGGCGCGCAATTCCGCTGCGCGGATACCAGCGTACTGGGACATTCCTTACCGGTACTGTGATCTGCGCCGCCATGCTAATCCTCCCCTCCACCGCTCAAGCCTGGGTCACTACCAAAATCCTCGCCGACGAACACTCTCTATGGGCATCCATGCGAGGAGTCGTCCGCGTCTCCTTGAACGAAACGGACACTGGCTTGTCAACAGAAGAAGGCGAACAGAATCTCAAAGACATTCTGGCCTCAGCCCACCAACGCGGCATCCTCATGACCTCATACGTGATTGACCAGGGGATAGAACTAGATGACGCTGAACTTGAAGGTTTTGATCATATTGTCATCACCGACCAAGCGTGGATCAATCATGCAATCACCAATTCCCCGGAAGGTGCCATGCCCGTGTTGCAACGGGTAGATTATGGAAGTCTCGCGCCTGCCACACGCGAGTTCTTAGACGGCCAGATGCCCTTGCTTCTCAATCCTGGAAGACCTGTACACAAACTCCCGTTTTTCGAGCTCAACTCGGGCACCATGCTCGCCCTTCCACCCGACGTCGGACTGGGCTCTTCCAGCATTCAGACAACTCATCCTCTGCTCATTGTCACTGACAACGTAACAGAGGACTATGACGTTAACTTCTTGCGCGCAACCTTGTCCTCCGGCAATCTAGTGTTTACCGACGAGGCCGCGTTGCGAAGTCTATTGGCCGGTACTGTGGTTGAACCCTATGTCTCCGAGGTTGAAAGTATCGCCGATCTTGCACTCGGACAAGCACAGCGCTTCGCCCAACAAGCCTCCTACTACCTCCTTTCCTGCATCCTCTTGGTAGGTGCTATCGCCTTCGGCGTCGCCCAGCGAGCCATGCTCTGGGCCGCCCACCAGCAACGCCGTATCTTCGCTGCTCATACCTTTGGTATCCCGTACCGCAAGATCACCGCAGCGCCACGACACAAGGAAGGGCTACTCCTCGTCGTCGCCACCGCTATCGGCACAATTCTCAGCCGCTTCCTGCGCTTTCCTGAACCTTTCTACCTCATCGGCTCCGCCGCCTTCGTTCTAGCGTTAGGTTGGCTCATCATCGAGCTAGCCTTTGCTACCAATGCGAAACGCGCCTTCACCCACTCCATCAACCGTACAACATAAGCCGCAAGGAGAAACAGTATGCACATTCAAGCCGCAGACCTCGGCGTCACCATCGATGGAACGCCGATCTTCACCGGAATCGAACTGGATCTGGATGGTGGCCACATGGTGGCGCTGACCGGACCATCGGGTTCCGGCAAGACCACCTTGCTGAACTGCCTTGGGCTTATCCTGCAACCCAGTTCGGGTGAGGTCACCATCAACGGACAGGTAACGAACTCCTGGCGCGACAAGCGTCGCACTGCCTTCTGGGCACAGCACGCCGCGTTCATCTACCAGGACTATGGCATTGTGGAAGATGAGACCGTCGCCTACAACACGACCTTCAAGAGCTTCGCACGCGGCGAGGCGGACGATATTCTCCGCCATGTCGGCTTGGACGGGCGAAAAGACGCTCGCGCGGGAGTGCTCTCCGGCGGAGAAAAGCAGCGGCTCGGAGTCGCCCGCGCCATGTACAAACACGCCGACGTCATCTACGCCGACGAACCCACCGCATCACTCGACGAGGACAACCGCAACCTCGTCAGCTCTTTGCTACGGGAACGCGCCAATGCCGGCGTCTTAGTCATTATCGCCACCCACGACAATCGGCTCGTCCGGCAGTGCGACACCGAGTACAAGATCCGCTGAGCCATCAAAGAAACCACTGGTGATCACGGCGAGTCCTCAGTCCCGATATCTCGCGCTCGCCAAGCCCCGGCAGCAAGCACCCTGCTGCGGTCACGGCTCTAGGCACGAAGGTGCAGGGCATTCTCTCCGACGACCAGGCTGTTTCCCAGTGGTGGCGCATGCTGCGAAGAAGTGTCGCCTTTTTCAAGAAGTTGAGGATTTATCGCGACACTTCTCGCAAATCCCTCCACTTCTTGAAGCGTGGGCAGGGAGCGTCCCGCCCCTCCATGTATCGCGTCGACGGCGAGCATCGCGTCGACGCGAGCGCGCCGTCAATGGCCCCGGCGGCGCCAGTCACTCCATCCCCCGCATCGGCCCCACGGACTGCTTCCGGGCAGCCTAACGCGTGCAGATGCCGAAGAGTCACCTGCATCCGCCACGCAACCTGCTCGCTTCTCACCCTTGCAAGCACCCTATACACTTTCTGCAACCCATACACCCGCCACAACCCATACACGACGAGCCGCCCCCGAGGCACCCGTAGCAACGCAAGGCACCAGCCACCAGAGGACTCACAGCCACCGCTACCACCAGCACCCGGTGGCGTCACGAGGTAACGACGGCTAGGTGGCTTATGCGGCATCGCCACAAGCACCCGGTGGCGTCGCGAGGTACCAACTGCCAGATGACTGATACAGCATCACGACAAGCACCCAACGGCATCGCGGGCTGACCGACCGCCAGGTGACCATACGCCACCACCTCAAGTCCCCAGCAATCCCGAGCAACACCAGACGGCACATACACAGCCACCAGCACCCGGTAACATTCCCCTGTGGCAAAAGCACTGATTGTCGGCGCTGCCATCGTCGACTCTCTCGAATCGCCCACGCGGCTCCTCGCCGCGCAGCGCTCCTACCCCCAGGAGCTCGCGGGGCGATGGGAGTTCCCCGGCGGGAAAGTCCAGTCTAGCGAAAACCCTGAGAACGCCCTGCTGCGGGAAATTCGCGAGGAGCTCGGCTGCGGCATTATTCTCGGGCCTCCCGTCGCTCCCGCTGCAACGCACACACCGCCATCCACTTTTGAGTCGCCGGAACCAGACGCATCACCCGTACCTCCACAGCTGGCCTCGCCACCGCAACCGTCGGCGACGATGCAGCCGACACTCACGCCACACTCCACTACACCCGCGAATTCCTCCACCGCATCACCTCCCACCGGCGAACACTCTCGCACAACTGAGACCGCTCCGACCACCCTTCACGAACCCACACGCACAACCAACACCACTCCTCACCACCCCATGCCGACATCCTGCGCCCCGTTTCCTGCTTCTCGAAGAGGATTCGGACGACACGAATCCCTGCCAGCATCCCGTACCGCGCCTTCCCGCCCGGCGCTTGGCCGCTACCTGGAGGCCGTGTCATGCTCCTATGGCTCGCTACAATCACTCCAGGAGAATTCCCTCATCGCGGCAAGGACCATCTACAACTGCGGTGGGTCACCGCCGACGACGTCGCTACGCTCAGCTGGCTGACCGGTGACCGGCAGATCATTCCGACTATGCAGCAGCTCTTGACTCGCTAATGCTTCAGCACCCGCTCCGCGATCACGTCGCAAACTGAACCTCAGAAGGCAAACTTCCTCGAACCACCATCCCAACGCGTTCGAGTTGCGGGAGTACGGCCCTGGCCAGCAAACTTCCTCGAACCACCATCCCGCCCCACCTTCCTTCCACGCCGCAGAAGACGGGAAGCAGACCGGCAGCGGCGGGCTCGCCGTCGCCGTCGACACATGGAGAGGCGGACCGCTCCCTGTCCAAGCGTCAAGAAGTGGAGGGATTTGCGAGAAATGTCGCGACAAATGCTCCACTTCTTGAAAAGGGCGACACTTCTTCGCAACGTGTTGACCGAACCAGGCCGACCCGTGTCAGTCCACACCCTCACCGAAGCTGCATCTTCCGCCACGTCAAGGCAGATCCCGGGGCCGTGAATCACTGCGCGCCTTCTGCGAAGGCGCGCAGTAGCTCTTCCACCGAGATCTGGCCGGGAAGCAGTCCCTGCCCCCAGTCGATTGACGCCCATGCCGCCGCAGAACCGTAACGGTACCCCTCACGCTTAGAACGCAGCCCCTCCGGCCCCATCGCAACCGCTATGATCGGGCGATCATAGCGCCCCCTGACGGCGCGCGTCGCCTCCAACAGATGTTGCACATCCTCATCCCCACGCGCGGTTACCGCAAGATGCGCGACCACGCCGGGAACCTCCAGCAACTCTTCCAACTCCATCTCCAGCATGTCGCAATCGGGAGTGCCCGCCAACTCTGCCTGCGAAAGCACGACCATGAATCCGAGTTCTTGGGCGCGCCGCGCCAAACTGGTGGCCGAGGGATTCGAGAACTCGACATCCAGCATTACCCGTGTCGGCTCAACCTTGGCATGCACGAGCATATCCAGCAGTTCCGCCAACATAACTCCGTAATGCCCAGGCGAAATGTCGGCCTCACCGCCCTGGCCGGCAGTCCGCAGCGTCAACATGAGCGGGAGCCTCGTGGTGGCCAGCACCTCCGGAATGGCCTCCACCGCATCGGCGAGAGAACGCGACGCGTGGCTTCCCACCAGATAATCAAGACGCCATTCCACAACATCCGCTCCTGCCATCTCGGCCGAGCGCGCATGTTCAGCGAACATTGCTCCCGTCGTGTCATACACCGGAACGATGATCGCCGCACCAGGATGACGCAACTCAGGAACCATCACCAGTTCACTCCTCCAGATCCGCCGCTACCATCGTCATCGCCCTGCTGACGCTGGTACTGCTGCTCACCCTCCTGATTACGCCTCTGCAATTCCTCTTCCTCCTCGCTCATCGTCGGCTCAGGAGAAGGTTCGTCATCTCCATCATCCGGCTCCTCCGTGGGCTCGGGATCGTTTTTCGAGGGGTCGTCTGTTGGGTCCTGGTCTTGCTGTTGTTGCTGCTCCTGTTGCTTGTCATCCTGCCGTTGCTCGACGTCGCTGTTCCCTTCACCGTTGTAGCAGGGATGCAGTGCCTGCACCGCCTGCTCGTACAGCTGGGCGGAGCTCTCAGCATCGCCGGAATCAGCCGCCGCATCCCCCTGCATTTCATAACCAACGGAGAGATTCCGCCGCACTTGGCACTCGGGAACGTGGTCCGGGTCCACCACCATTCCCGACGCATCCGTCTCCGCCTTTGGTACCAAGTCCAAGGCCTTCTCCAGGTAGGGAACACCCGTGTCCGGCGCGCCGTCGGCCAAATATACTGTTCCGCGTGAGTAGGGCAGACGCCATTCGCCCAGAAGTGTCGGCGTCAGCCCATCAGCCTTCCGGTACGACGACGTCGCGCCGTCGTAGTTCTCATTCCCGTATGCCGAACCTCCTCTGGCTGCGAACAGCCACATCAGGCTCGTCCATAGCAGCGCCAGCACCAGCACGGACAAGATGATAATATCCGCGACGCGCCAGCCGCGGCCCGAGTACTTTCTACGCATTCCGTTCATGGCCGGACCTCCCGCGCTCATCGCCGGACCTCGCGCATCATCTTCGCCGTGGACTGCCGGCCACTAATCCGCCCGCCACTGGCGCCAAGTGCCGCACCGCCCGCAGCGGTTGCCGCACCTCCTGGACCACCGGACCCACCAAGCGTGCCACCCGCCCGGCGCCGTTCAATACCTGTCAGCGCGCGCATGTTACGCACCTGCGGAACCAGCGCAGCGATCTCCCACATCGCCAACACGGCGAGGAGCAGGCCGAAAGGCCATATACGCGGACTGTAAATGGAACTCTCCTGCCGCGCCTGCGCCTCTGCCACCAAACCGGTGGTGTCTTCCGTCAATGATTCCACTCCCCCAGGAGCGGTGCGATGTTCATAGTTCACGCCCAACTGGGAGCTGATCGTCTGCAATGCTTCTTCATCGATCCGAGAAAGAGCAGTCTCGTTGCTATCGGGGTCCTCGATATAATTCCCCTCGGTCCCGTCATACTCCATCTCTTTCATCTGACCGCCTTCGGGGGTTCCATAGCCAAGTACGGCTCCACCGTCGATTTTATCCGCGAGGCCGCCGTAATCGAGTTGCGCGTTCACACTATCGTCTCTGGTCTCCCCGTCAGAGAACAGGTAGACCAGGCGCACATGGTCCGGATTCTTTTCTTGGGAGCGAGTTAGGACCTCATCAAGCCTCTCAACCGGACGATTCATATTGGAACCATGCGAGCTTGCAGTCACCTCCCGGTCATACACATCCACCCAGGACCGCACCGCATTGGTATCGGTTGTTACCGGCAGTTGCGTCGTCGCCGACGAGTCGAAGGCAATAATCGAATAGCGCGCATTGGGATAAGCCTCAAGCAGTTCCAAAAGGTCCGACTTCACGCCGTTCATACGCTGCTCCGAGCCGTTGTAGTCCTCTGCCGCCATCGAACCGGTACGGTCCACCACAAAATACACCTCAACCGGAACAACACCGGTTGTCGGTAGCACCGCGACTCCCGGAGCCGCACCGCACAGTGCAACTGCCACAACCATGAGTGCGCGGCGCACCCATGCCACAATGGCGGATCGCCCCTGTACGCGCGACCTCCTCCAACCGAGGAAGCACACCGCCAGTCCCCCTATGAGCACCGGAATCACAATGAAAGCGGGCCATAACCATGTGAATCTCATAGACGCAGCCTCCAACCCAGCCCGATTATTCCGCCCACTCCAAGGAGTGCGAATACCGGCCATATGCCCGGATGATCAGACACAATGGTCTCCGCGTCGATTTCCAAATCGGCGGCGTCCTGAGCTTGCACGTCCTTCACAATCTGGTCGCCTGCATCGGCATCGTCGGCGTAGAAGAAGTTCCCGCCAACTGATGTCACTGCTTCCTCCATCTCCTCTGCATACGATTCCGTAAGCCAAGAGCCAGGGTCCGGATCGATAAACAAACCGTTGATGCGGATGTTACGGTCTTGCAGGATCTCTACCGCATCCTCCAGTTCGAAAATTGCAGACCCTTCGACGATGTTATCAGTTGCCAGGATCACGGTACGGGAGCGATCCTGCGTCGAATAATCAAAGGCACGTGAGCAGGAAACGAGACCGTCGCCAACCAGAGACGACCCTAACCAGTTATCTACAAGAGTGCCTTCGGCAAATGCTTTGTACTCGTCCACATCTTTTTCTGAGACGTAACCCGTACTCAGATCAATATCGACGTCGAGCGCGGTTGCCGCGATCTCCAGCTGGTCCTGAATCATGTCGTAGTCATCCGTAAGCGGGAAAACTGTGCGCGCCGACGAATTGAAAATCACCAAGGCCACGCGTTCCCCCTCGAAGGAATCCACGATCTCGGAAAACGCCTCCACAACCTGCGAGTCGAACTGGATCACGGAGCCCGAGATATCCAGGCATAAGACGATGTCGCGCGAGGCCATATTTCGCTGCAGCACTTCCGCTGAACTAGGGCGGGCGGCGACGACGGAGGAGGAAAGAGTGACCAGTGCAGCGCATGCGAGGGCAGCCACAATTCCCGCCCGATAGCGCCGTAAACGCGTACGGAACAACTCACTGGAGCGCGCGGAGAGTGTGTGAGCCACTTTGACGGAGCGCTGCTGTTTATCCGCGTGCCGCTGCCACGCCACGACGCCGACGAGCGCAGCTACTCCGAGCACTACCGGAATCAGCCAAGGCATTACCATCGTGTAATCACCTCGATTGCCTGGCGGGCTGACGCGTCAATTGTGGCGTCAGATTCGGGCGCGAAACTCGGTTCCTCCCAGGAGCCGATGAGCCGAGAGACGGGGACGAGCTGCGGATAACGCGCCATATCACCTACGGACCACGAAGCCATATCCCGCCTGGTCCGCTCCGAGGTGATATCGCGCATGAGACGAGCCAGAGCCAAATGTTGCGCACGCACGTCCTCACCGCGTGACGACTCCACCAAGTGTCGAACACTGGCCACCCAACGCTCTCTATCCAATCGTGGTACGGGGGCGAAAGCGGGCCGATTCGCCTCGTTCTTCCGCCAGCGGATGAAGAAGATCCACGACAGGAGCACCGCCACAAGTACAAGAAACAGTATGACCACCGGACCCGATGGTCCCACGGCAGGGAAAAGGTCATCCGCGGGCATACTGGCGCCTCCGTAGCAGGGCAATAAGGGATGGCATCACGTCCGCGCTGGAGCTGACGGGATCCTGCAGTACCTTGTGCCAGCGCAGAAGTGCCTCGGCCTGCTCCTCTCGCTGAGCGTCTTCACGGCCGATGGCAGCAGCGAGCGCTTCGTCTTCACGCAGGTAGGCCGGCAGTGTAATGCCATCCATATCGATGTCAGACAACGCGTCGATATGTGCGCCTTGTGCACCCAACGTGGTCTGCGTCATCGGCATATCAACCACTCGGAGAACGACCAACTCATGCCGTGCCCGTATCCGCTGGATAGTGTTCTCATCCTCCGGGCCGGGCCAGTGGCAGTCGGTGACAAGAATCATCAAGGAACGGACATGGGAGACGACGAAGGCCCGTTCCAACAGCGCGGAAGGCGTTGACTCGCCATGCGATTCCGCGATGCGACGTGCCGCCGCGCGCAGCAACCGTTCCATATGCGCGGTGCCGTGTTTTGCGGTGTGCGTTTCGATGCCGCTGGAATCGCCGACGACGAGCCCGAGGCTGTCACCGCGTTGCGCGGCGAGAAAAGCCAGAAGATCAGCGCCTTCCATGGCAATGTCGCATTTGCGTTCACCGGACGGCGCCACGGCGCGCATCGCCCGGCTCGAGTCGATCACCAGTTGCGTGCGAATGTCGGTTTCCCGTTCAAAACGGCGGATGATCGGGCGATCATTGCGGGCAGAGATACGCCAATCGATCCGGCGGACATCGTCGCCGGGTTCGTATTCGGTCAGATCCGCAAAGTCGTGGCCATGCCCCGCCATAATCGAGGCATGTGCGCCGTCGAGAATACCCGCAGTCCTTCTGACAACGGGCAACCGCAGCCGAGAACGCAGCAACGCGGTGCGGTGTAGTTCGCTGCGCACCGGCGGCGCGGGAGGTAAATGGAATCTGTGTCAGGCATGGGATGACCTCACGGCGTAGGGACGACGTTGAACACGGAGTCGATAATCGATTCGGCGGTGACTCCGCTGGCAAGTGCGTCATACGTGCGCACGATGCGATGGCGAAGAACCGGGTAACGCAGCTCCTTGACGTCGTCGGGAATGATGTAATTGCGACCAGCCTGCAGTGCACGCGCCTGAGCCGTCTGCATCAGTGCAAGGCCGCCACGCGGCGAGGCACCAACTGTCACCCGTTGGCCGATATCGGCGATGGGACGTGGGCCGCCGCCGCGCGTGGTGTTGATAATAGCGACGATGTAGGCGGCAACCGAAGAGTCCACGTACACCTTGCGCGTCATGGACTGCAGGAAAAGGATGTCATCGGTTGAGATCGGTTCCACGCCCTCCGGCCGACCGAAGGAATCCTCCGCCGTGCGGGTGAGAATATCGACCTCCTCGTTAGGCTCGGGGTAGCCCAGGATCTCCTTCATAAGGAAGCGATCCATCTGCGCCTCCGGCAAGACGTAGGTGCCCTCTTCTTCAAGCGGGTTCTGCGTTGCCATCACCATGAAAGGTTCGGGAAGGCGGTAGATACGACCACCGATGGAGGTCTGGCGCTCCTGCATGGCTTCCAGCATGGCCGACTGCGTCTTCGCCGACGAACGATTGATCTCGTCAAGCAGCACCATGTTGGCATGGACCGGCCCGAGCTGAGTCGTAAAACGCCCGGACTCGTAGGAATAGATCTGGGTGCCGACGATGTCATTCGGCATCAGGTCAGGAGTGCACTGGATACGCGAGAAGGTGCCAGAGAAAGCCTCTGCTAGCGTCGTCGCCGCCGTCGTCTTTGCGAGCCCAGGAACAGATTCCAATAGCACATGACCACGCGCCATTAGCGATGTTACAAGCGCGTTGTATAGCGCCTCCTGACCCACAACCCGGCCGCGGAAAATCTCGCGCACGCGATCAAGCAGTGATCCCACGCGTGCCATCTGCTCATCGGTGATCATTCCGTCAGCGAGTTTCTCGGTCACCTTGTCTCCCTTCGTGAAGCCAGACGGCTCCGAACCGATCGCCTCGGCATCGGCTTCGAGCGAGTTCACTGCCGGGCGCATCATGTGAGACCACGAACGGTGAATTCAGCAAGGCTTGCCGAGGACGCTTACCAGTACCTCAGCCTAAAGGCAGCCCGCGAATCCTTCCAGGCAGGAGTATGGGTATTGATACCCATACTTTCAGCTTGACAAATCACATATCAGCATACTCACGCAGTTCAGAGGGTATTTTGGCTTGCGCTTGAGAGTGTTTAACGGGAGATTCAATTCGTTAGTGTCCAAATAGTGACACATCGCCGCTCGTAATTCAGGCAGGAATGGGGATGATCCACCTTCCGGCACGGCGGAGTGCTGCTCCGCCCTTGGACGCAGCGGGGCGGAGCGGCCCGTTTTCAGCCCCAGCGGGGTGGTCGCTCCACGTTCAGCCCCAGCGGGGTGGTCGCTCCACGTTCAGCCCCAGCGGGGTGAAAGCAGCGGTTCTTGTTCACAACGAGGTGGTCGGTCCGGCACGGGAGAACGCGCTATCCCGCTCCGCCGGGAGTGCATGCTACGGGGAGTCACACCGCGATTGGTGGACCTATTCGCGAATCCGCGCCAAACCTGGAACAATCAGAACCACTGACAGCAGCTAAGAGACCTGAGAGCTTCGATGCCACCTCCCCACCACGCGACGCGCATGACTCCGATGTGTCCAACACGCACGCCTCCCATGTGCCCGAAGGGCATGACTCAAATACGTCCGGCACAGACGACTTGGCACCAGTTCGCGCCGATTCCGCGCCGACTCCCACCGGTGGCTAGCGTCGCCGACGTCGGGCTGATCGCAGCGCCGTTCGAAGGTCGAGCCACGCGAAAATACAGAGGAGCAGAACACTGTCACCTCGCTCACGCCGTATATAACACTTTTGTTGCTATTCGCCAGTGAAGCCCGAAAACGCTAGCCGGGCGGCCCCCTCTTCCGCTAGCGTGAAATGCACCGTCGCCGGATTCCGGGTCCGGGCGGTCAATAGCCGGAACGCGCGGCGCGCAGTCACCGTGCGGAACACTCGGAGATCCGGCGAGGAATATACGTACATATAGTGAAGGCGACAGCTAGAGGCATGACAACTGGAGACTGGATAGGGCAGAATTTCGAACCTGAACGCGAGGCCGCACCAAGCGAGTCGGTTTCGCGCAGGCCGTTCTATTTCCTTGTGTTCGCTGCGGTCGTTCTCCTCGTCGTCGTGATGTCCGTGTTCTACATCAAGGTGATACGTGCCGGTCAACAGGCCGCCAATCCTGGTGGACACACAGGCGCCGAAGTGGCAGAGTCCACTGCCGAACCCTCCACCTCGCCCCTCTCGGATGATGACTCTGAATTGTTTGGCACCCGCGCAGAACTGACTAGCCTCGTGGAGAATCCGACGTGTTCTGACCCCAGCGACGACGCCGAAGTTTTCATTTCTTTTGCCGAGGCTTCAGAGAATGCCGGGGAAAGCGCCTCCACCACTATCAGTGATGCACTCAGCAAAGTCGGTGCGTCCTGCGACACCGAGTACGCGATTGACCTGCGCTACCTGCTAATTAACACTGACAACCCGAGCGAACTGGTTGAAGAGGCAGAGAAGACCTCCTGGATCACCCCCGCTTCACCGGCTCCCGACGACGCCATTGAGGCAAGCGAGTTCACGACACCAGCGAACAACATCCGCTGCATTATCGCCGATGACAACGTCTCCTGCTCAATCTACGTGTACGACTATCCTTCTCCCGACGGGTGCGAGGGAAAGACAGCCACTTATCATGTCGAAAGCATTGGCGACGTCACCGCAGATTGCAACTCCGAGCTCAACACGTCGGTGACCCTTGACTACGACACAACAATCAAACACAACGGCTTCGCCTGCTCGATTTCCAAGTCGGAGGGAGTGACTTGTTGGAGTGAAGTATCGGGCCATGGATTCCAGTTGCGTCGAGCAGCAGACCGTACTTTCTGAGGCGCCGCGTGCTTCGGTTTCTTCGGTAGCCACGAGGCGCTTGAGTGCTCCTAACAGTTTCATAATTAGAACTTCACTCGATGCTCCTTCGTCGTCTCTCCCGCAATTCCGGCTGGATTCCGCAGTACCACGGCGCCTGGCCCATGATCACCGTGCCGCCTCTCCTCGGCATTATCGCGGGAGGTTGGCGTGCGATCCACGTTCTTTTACTTGCGCTGTGGTGGTCTGGGTACTTCCTGTTCTACGCCGCGAGCGTATGGCTACGCTCGCGAATGCGGCCACGCTATTGGCCGCCGGTGCGCGCCTATGGGATCGCTGTTGCCTTACTCAGCCTTGCCACCGCTGCTGCAGCCCCCTACCTGCTACGGTGGGTGCCGCTGTTTCTACCGCTGGTGGCTGCCGCCGCGTGGGCCGCGTGGCGGCGCAGTGAACGCTCCCTCGCCAACGGCGTCGACACCGTTCTCGCGGCCAGTCTGATGCTTCCAGTCTGTTACGACGCCGCCTTGACTGGGCACGGTTGGCATCACCTGGCGGGACACAGCTGGCACGGCACAGCCCCGCATATCTGGGCAATGACGGCGTTTGTCTGGGCGTATTTCACGGGCACGATTCTGTATGTGAAGACGAATGTGCGGGAGCGGGGATCACGCCGCTACCTCGTGGCGTCCATTGCCTGGCATGCGGTGTGGTGTGGTGCGGCGGCTCTGGCAGCGGCCATCGCCAATAGCAGCCTTCACATCACATGGTGGCATGCCGGGGTGTGGTTACTTTTGACGATAAGGGCCACCGCCGTACCACTCGCCGGTCTGCGCGGACATCCGATATCAGTCAAGGTGATCGGGCTGGGCGAAGTGCTCTCGGTTCTCCTGGTCGCCGTCAGTTTGCTGGCCAGTTAGGTGGCTGAGTGGGGGCACTGGCGAGTGGAGCGGGCGTGGCTGCTGGCCGAGTGACATAGCTGGCCTGATGAGCCCGGTTGGCTCGTCAAATGGGGCGTGTCTAGTTAAGTGGCACCGCGGACGGAGTGAGGTGAAGCTGGCGAGAGGAGCGGGCGTGGCTAACTCGCCAGCGGCACACGAGTGCCGGATGAGGACTGTCGAGTGCGGGTGCTGGCAACATCCCACGCGTTGGCGCCACGGAGTCAGGCACAGTCGCCGACCACCGAGCCGACCACCGAGCCGACGGTGTCCAAATCCCGTCCAAACGAAGAGCGCCCGGGTTTGACAGACGCCGAAATCCGCATGATTCCGCCGTTCTTTAAAATGAATCAATCCAGATTGGCGCCGTTTGGACGGGATTTTGACACCGCCGCGGCGTCACACGAACCAGCCACCGTTGCCGACGGCTCAGCCACGTGACGACCATGGGAGTGTCGCTTCTCAGCCTCACGACCGCTGAGAACTACTCGTCCGGCCGCCGCACCAAAAGGGATGCACACGGGCTCGCGCACACGCCTCACCCACATTCGGCGCGAAAGCGTTTGGAAAGTGCGCCAGCCACATTCGCCCGCGCAAACGCCTCATCCGCGCTCGGCGCGAAAGCGTTCCAACGCGCGCAACAGGCGCACAGACCCGGATGGTTCGGCGATCGAGACGCGCACGCCTTCGTCGCCGAAACGCCGCACAACGATTTTCTCCTCGTTGCACAGCTGCTCGAAACGTAGACTGTGGTCGCTGAACTCAAACCAGAGGAAGTTGGACTGCGAGCGCGGGATATCCCACCCCTGCGCCGCAACAGCAGCAAGTAGCCGCTCCCTCTCCGCCTTGATGGTCGCAACACGCGCGATAACGTCCGGCCGGGAATTGAGAGCGGCGCGTGCAGCGATCTGCACCAGAGAGTTCACGCCGAAGGGCGTGAGAACAGCGCGCAGCCCCGTGGCCATATCCACACTGCACAGCGCATAGCCGCACCGCAGTCCCGCCAGCCCGTACGCTTTGGAGAAGGTGCGCAGCACAATGAGGTTGCGGTGTTGCGGGAGTAGCGCGCGGGAGTCGATGGCGTCGTCCATCTCAACGAAATCTATATACGCCTCATCGAGCAGCACCGGGATGCTGTCCGGCACCTCGTCGAGGAACGCCGCAAGTTCGGCATGGGTGATACTGACTCCGGTCGGATTATTCGGCGAGCAGAGCAAAATGGCGCGGGTACGCGGGGTGACGGCCCTGGCGATGGCCCGCAGGTCATGGCCGCCGTCGCGGGTGAGCGGCACCTGTACGCACACTCCGCCGACTGCCTGCACAGCAATCGGGTACGCCTCAAATGACCGCCAGGCCATAATCACTTCGCCACTCGGGGTCACCACGGCCTGGAGCACCTTTTCAATCAGGGTAGTAGAGCCGTTTCCGACGACGACGCCGTCGTCGGGCCATTCGTGGAAGCGGCCAATATCGGCGACGAGGTCGGCGGCGAACATGTCGGGATAGCGGTTCAGGCCACCGAGCGCGCCCAAGACGGCGGCTTGTACCTGTGGCAGTGCAGGAAATGGTGTCTCATTGGAGGCCAACTTGACGATGTCCGTATCCTGCCCTTTTTCCCCGGGACGTATGCGGGCAGGCTCAAAACCTCGGGCCGAAACCAGCTCTGACTCACATTATCCGCGTTATCCATATCACTAGTGTGCCGTGGTGTGCCGTCCGCCGCCGAACCGGCCGGATGCTGGGCGAGCGACCGCTAGCGAGCAGCGCTGGATGAAGCCGCTGGCGGGTGGGCAGGTAGCCGGCGGCGACTGAGCGGGTAGTCGGCGGCGGCGACTGAGCGGGTAGCTGTTGACGGGTGAGTAGGTAGCCGCTCACGGCTCGACTAGTAACCGCTGGCGCTCAGCAAGTGATCACACTGGCCGCCGCGCTTCAAAACTCCGCCCCATTGGGCTTGACCCTCACGCGGCGGGAGGCATGACAGTGGAGTCATGAGAGATGATGCAGGTATGGACGAACTTACGGTGGGCCAGGTTGCGGCATTGGTCGGAATCAGCGTGCGGACACTGCACCACTGGGATGAACTGGGCGTCGTTCGCCCAAGCTTCCGTTCGTGGTCCGGGTACCGGCTGTATTCCGCAGACGACGTCGCCCGCGTCTACCGCGTATGCCTGTACCGGGAGACGGGAATGCCCCTGGCCCGGATCGCCGAGATTCTCGACGATCCAGGCACGGACACAACCGATCATCTGGCACAGCAACGCGAGCTACTCCTCCAGCGCATCTCTCATCTGCACGAGATGGTTCGTGCAGTGGAACGACTCATGAAAGCGGAGGACAACAACATGAATCTGACACCCGACCAGCAGCGCGATATTCTCGGCCAGAATTGGGACCCTGCCTGGCAGAGCGAGGCGGAGGAGCGTTGGGGGCAGACCCCGGAATGGGCTGCAGCCGAGGCATACAAGGCGACGATGTCGGCAGACGACTGGCGCCAAGTACGCGACGAGACGGATGCCTTCGAGCGCGATGCTGCTGCGGCCATGGCAGCAGGTGTGACGCCGGGTTCCGCCGCAGCGTCGGAGTTGGCCGAGCGGCACCGCACCCTCATTGGGAAGTGGTTCGAAGCCAGCCACGCCAAACAGGTGTTGATTGCTCGTGGATATGTGGAAGACCCGCGTTTCCGGGAGCATTACGAGGCGGTCGCCCCTGGGCTTGCCGCCTGGCTGAAAGACATCATTGACGCGAACGCTGCGGCCAACGGTGTTGATCCGGCCAACGCGCAGTGGGAGTGAAGATTGCGTTTGGCATAGCGCAAGGGGCGGTAGCAGCGCGAGATGCGGTAGTGGCGCAAGAGGCGGCGGTAGCGCAAGACGCACCAATGGCGCGAGGCGCGGCGGTAGCGCGAGGCGCGGCGGTAGCGCGAGATGCGGTCGCAGCGCGAGATGCGGTCGCAGCGCGAGATGCGGCGGTAGCGCGAGGCGCGGCGGTAGCGCGAGATGCGGCGAACTTGCATCTGTGCAACGCACGGTCGCGTGTGCTCCTTGAGGTGGCAGACTCTCGGCTCGGCCTACTGGGCCGAGCCGAGAGTCCTCCTGGCACACCACCTGACCAAATCCCGTCCAAACGAAGCTAATCTAGACCGATTCATTTTAAGGAGTGGCGGAATCATCCGGATTCTGGCACTTGCATGGATGGAGTCTCTTTCGTTTGGACGGGATTTGGTCACCGCACACCCACAAGCCAGCCCAAAACACAATCCTCCGCTCCTAAACCATGCGCACGTCCACCAACCAGGTGCGCACCCATCGGCGACCCGCGCACCCATCGGCGACCCGCGCACCCATCGGCGACCTGCGCAACCATTAGCATCCTCCACACCCGCCAACCATGCACACCCACTAACCAGTTCGCCGCGCATTTACCCTGATGGAGGTCACAACCACCCACGCAAACCGAGCATCCCTTCCCCAATAACACCTTGCCGCTCGCCGTCGCGACCCTCACGTGGTGCGAACTGGGCAGAGCTCTCCTACCCCGCCATGGACCATGCCATCGCAACACTCTCATGGGGTAAACACACAACACCGGCACGTGTCAATCCCGGGCCATACACGTGTCAATCCCGGGCCATGCACCTGTCACCGCCGGTCTAGCGGCCGCAACCACCCGGACAGGGCGATCACCTCCACCCACGCTGCCAGTTGCGTTTACCGCCGACCAGGAAATCGTTAGGCTAGCAGCATGATGAAGCTATTTGTCCGCGCACTTGTCAACGCACTCGGCCTGTGGGTATGCGTACAACTACTATCGGGAGTCAGTCTCTCTGGCTCCGGGAGCACGCTCAAGATTGTCATTTACTACGTCATTGCCGGCGCCATCCTCGGCGTCGTTAATCTCCTTGTGCGGCCCCTACTCGTCATCCTTTCGTTGCCTTTGTACATCATGACGTTGGGACTGTTCTTCGTCGTCGTGAATGCCGCAATGCTGGGCCTGACGTCGTGGCTGACCGGTGCACTCTCCATCGGTATCGTTGTCAACGGCTTCCAGGCGGCTTTGCTCGGCGGCATCATCATCGGCCTGGTCAACGTGGTGGTGGACGCCTTCTTACCGGTCCAATACCGCAGGAACTGATAACAGGACAACGCGGTGAGCGACGACCACCAGATCCCCCTGTACGCCTGTCCCACATCCCCGAACGCATCTAAGGCATCGTTCTCGTTTGGAGGTGATCCCTCTGTCCACTGGTTCCACTTTCGGCACCGGCACCTTCACTAAGCGTGGCACCGCCGTCGCAATTGCGGCCGAAGCGGCTGGGCTGCGGGAACTAGCTGCAGCCGCGCGGGCAGGTGGCGCGCCTGTTGTGCGTCTCATGGGGAGCAGCACCACTTCGCTGCAGACGGCTCGTCTCTCCGCGGCACCGCCTTCGCCACGCGCCGCCGAGACCTTCGGGCGGCTTCTCGCGGTTACCCATGCTTTCTGCCCCGATGGGCAGCGGGTTTTCGGGCAGGCCCCGACAGGGGTGCACGACGACGGCGTCATGGGCGAGGCGCCGCTCCCCCTTGTGTTCACGGCGGGCCCGGAGCATGATTCGGCTGCTGCGGCTACGCAGTCTAAGAGCGAAGCAACTGAGCCGACTAAACGGACAGTTCCTCACGCCTCGCCTGAGCCGGACCGTGCGGGGACCTCTCCGCATAACTCGCCTGAGCCGGACCGTGCGGGGACCTCTCCGCATAACTCGCCTGAGCCGGACCGTGCGGGGACCTCTCCGCATAACTCGCCTGAGCCGGACCGTGCGGGGACCTCTCCGCATAACTCGCCTGAGCCGGACCGTGCGGGGACCTCTCCGGCCGGGTGGGAACGATTGCCGTTTCCGGCTCACCCGAAACGGGCGATAGCGTCACCTGCGCTGCCCCGACGCACCTGGGGTGAGTTCTACGCCGACGATCGACTGTTGCCGTATTTGCCCGCCGCCAGGGCGAACGGCTCAATCACGGCACAGGGCGCGGCGGTGATCGAAAAGTTAGCCGCTCGACTGCACTCCGGAATGTTTGATGCTCCCCAACCTGCGCTGGTGCATACAGATGCCGCGCTTCTGCATGGTGATCTATGGTCAGGCAACGTGTTCTGGGCCAGCGCCGACTCGGCCAGTCGCGGCGCGGTGACACCTTCCATACGGGACACTCACCCAACGGCAGGCACGGACCCGGTTGCGGTATTGATAGACCCTGCGAGCCACGGCGGGCATGCCGAGTCAGACCTAGCGCAACTGACCGTGTTCGGCGCCCCGTTCGTCGAGCGAGTCTACGCTGCTTATCACGAGACGTCTCCGCTGGCCGACGGCTGGCGTGAGCGCATTGGACTGCACCGGCTACATATCCTCATCGTCCACGCGGCACTGTTCGGCGGCACCTACGGAGTGCAGACGGTGGAGGAAGCACGGGGCTACCTCTGAGCGGGTTAAGAATGCGGCAGTTCTCGACTTCGGTCACGAGATTCAAGGCCGTTACACGCCCGTTTCGCCGAGCCGCGTCGAGAGCACATCGAGAAGTCCAACGCGTGTAGCGCACACCGGTCGCCGCTCGACTAAGCCGCGTTAAGACCACATCGAGGAATCCAACCGAAGACTCGCCACGACCGAGTGAAACTCGGCTGTTGAGCAAAGACTTGCTGCGGGCATCCATTGCCAACACGAACGGGATCGACACCCTAGCCAGGGCTTCGCTGGGGCTTGGCTAGGGACCTTTTGGCAATGCCATGCCAGGCGCTGCGACGCCGACAGTGCGCCTATTCTCTTACTCTTCTCGCTTTCGATCCCACGGTGAGACCGCGAAAACAGGTGGTAGATAGGATCGCCGGTTCGCCAGAGGATCCACCAGTTCATGAACATCAGAAGGAAGATGATGGGCATGAGCACCCATCGGTTCTGGATGAAGAAGACGACGGCCCCCGGCGAAGAAGCCCGTGTGCCCTGCTGAAGAGCCCCATGCGACCCAGTGAGAACCCTGCCCAGGGCAAGAACCCGCGCACCCGGCCAGGAACCCGCGCGCCCTGGTGAAGAAAGAGAGGGATTTTCAAGAAGTGTCGCGCATTTCCCGACACTTCTTGAAAACACCTACACTTCTCAAGGCGAGGGCCAAACAACATCGGCATCAGGGACCTGCAACATCAAGGCCAGGGGCAAGCAGCGGCAATTCGCACCCATTTGCGCGTCACCCCGACCCACACCACACCCGGCACACCCATCCGCGCGCCACCCCGACCCACACCACACCCGGCACACCCATCCGCGCCGCCCCGGCACACCCGCCGCCCACCACCCGACTCATAAAACACCCGGCACGGCAAAGAACCCCTCGCACTGCGGTGAAGAAACCAGCCCGACTCCAGGCGCACCCGCGCGCCCACCACACGGCCACGGCGCCCACAGCCCGCGTCGTCGTGCCAAAATGGCTGCATGAGCTTCCAGCGCCTTGCCGACGTCGTCCCGCCGATCGCCCTCGGCCCGCTCGATGGTCGTTATCGCTCAGTCACTGCACCTTTGGTTGACTACCTCTCCGAGGCTGCTCTTAACCGCATGCGCATCTATGTCGAAATCGAGTGGCTTATCTACCTCGTCCGGCATAGAGTGCTGCCTGGCATTCCTCTGCTGGGCGACGACGACATCGCCTACCTCCGTTCAATCCCTGAGACCTTTGGGGCGGCCGAGATCGAAGAGCTCGCCGCCATCGAGTCCGAAACAAAACATGATGTCAAGGCCGTCGAGTACTTCCTCAAACGTCGGCTAGCTATGCCTACACCAGGTACGGCGACATCGGGCACGCCGGGCACACCTACACCAGGTACAGCGATACCAGGCACGCCAGCTACGCCGACGCCGGGTATGCCAGGCACGCTGGAAATGCCAAGCACGTCAGGTACGCCAGATGCTGACCACCGCGATACAGCCGCCCACGCGATAACCACTAACCCACCCGCCCAAACAATAGCCACTAACCCAGCGGCCCCCGTCGGCACCCCTGCACCACATGACCGCGGCAACTCCCCATCAAGCTCCGCCATACCTCCCACGAACACGCCCACATCGCGCAACCGCAACCTTGAACACGATGCAGGCAGCACCACCATTAATCCCCCTACTCCCACACCCCCAACTGGCGCGAGTTCCCTTGCCGCCATGCACGAAATCGTCCATATTTTCTGCACCAGCGAAGACATCAACAACCTGGCGTATGCGCTTACCGTCAAAGGTGCTATCGAAAACGTGTGGTTACCAGCCGCACAGGAACTGACCGAGCAGCTTGCCGATCTGGCCCGCGCCACCGCCAAGCTTCCCATGCTTTCGCACACCCATGGTCAAACCGCTACGCCGACCACGCTCGGCAAGGAGATGGCGGTGTTTGCTCATCGCCTGCGTCGGCAGCTCAAACGCATCCGCTCCGCCGAGTACTTGGGTAAGCTCAACGGCGCCACAGGCACCTTCGGCGCGCATCACGTTGCCGTGCCGAGCGTCGACTGGCCCGCCGTCTCGCGCGACTTCGTCGAAGGCCTCGACCTGACCTGGAATCCCCTCACCACACAGATCGAGTCGCACGATTGGCAGGCGGACCTCTACGCCGACGTCGCACACTTCAATCGCATTGCGCATAACCTCGCCACCGATTTTTGGACATACATATCACTCGACTACTTCCATCAGAATCTCGCCGCGCAGGGAACCACCGGATCCTCCACCATGCCACACAAGGTCAACCCGATCCGGTTCGAGAATGCGGAGGCCAATCTGGAAATCTCGAGTGCTTTACTAGATACGCTCGCCGCAACGCTGGTGACCTCACGTATGCAGCGCGATCTCACCGATTCCACCACGCAACGAAACATCGGCACCGCACTCGGCCATTCTCTGTTAGCGGTGGACAATCTACGCCGCGGTATCGCCGGGGTGGATCCGAATCCACAGCGGCTCGCGGCCGACCTCGACGCCGCATGGGAGGTGCTCGGCGAACCGATTCAACAGGCCATGCGCGCCGCATCCATCGCTGGCGCCACGGGGATGGGGAATCCGTATGAACGGCTCAAGGAGTTGACCCGCGGCCGGACCGTCGGAGCGCAGGAGATGCGCGATTTCATCCGCAGTTTAGGCATTCCCGACGACGTCGAACGGCGCCTACTGGAACTGACACCGGCCAGTTACACCGGCCTGGCGGCCCGATTAGTTGGTTATCTCGACTGAACGCCCCGACCTGGACTAGGTGGCCCGACCTGGAAGGTGACCCGATGACGACTGCGTGGCCCAACGTCGACTGAGTGACCCGACAACGGTTTGGGGTCTGCACGGATGGCGCGGGCGAGTTTTACCTGGGCTGGGCCACGGGCGGTAGAACGTTGTCGGGTAGTGCCTGGCGGGTTGAGTTTCACTTGGGCTGGCATAGGGGTTATTCCCAATATGCAGTGAAGCGCGCCCAACGGGCCCATCCGGCTGAGCGCAAATTGGGCCTGTCCTGTTGCGCAGTAAACATCGCACCTATCCGGCTCAGCGCGAATCAGGCCCATCCGGCTCAACGCCCGTTCATCCCGGCATCCGTTTACTCCCGCTCGACAGCCCGTCTGGACGCAAGGCACCCATGCGAGATGAGCTGCATTCAAGTCCACTCTTGCCACCTGCACCTAACACAAGGCCACCCTTCCCCAGTCGGCATTCCAGGCTTCCTCCAGAATAGCGGAGGATAATGACTAGGCATCCGCGCCGTAACTGAGGGCAAGCCCGCTAACCCGGACTCGGACCGCACGGCCCGGCTCGACGCAGCCGTCGCGAGAATCGCGCGGCACCGAACGAACGAGGAGAGAAGATTAACGCGTTACTCACGAACCCCATGACAGGCGCGACAATCGGCACCGTCCTTTCTGAGGCGACCGCCAGCACCACCCTTTCCCACGCCACCACCAGCGCCATGCTATCTGACACCACGGCCAGCGCAGGCGCCGAGTTGACTGGGATCGCCGGCTGGGCAGTCGACGTGATGACCGCTCTCGGCGGCATAGGGGCTGCAGCCCTTATCGCCCTGGAAAACCTCTTCCCGCCTCTGCCCTCCGAAGTGATCCTGCCCCTAGCTGGCTTTGCCGCTGGCACAGGCGCGGAGCTCTCTCTGATCTCGGCCATTCTTTGGTGCACGGCGGGCTCCGTAGTCGGAGCATGGATACTGTACGGTCTGGGAGCCTGGCTCGGGCGTGAACGAGCACTGCGTCTGCTCACGCGTCTGCCGTTGGTCAACGCGCATGACATCACGCGCACGGAGTCATGGTTCCTCCACCACGGGAGTTGGACCGTTTTCCTTGGTCGTATGATCCCGGTGTTCCGCTCGTTAATCTCATTGCCCGCGGGTGTCACTCGCATGCATCCACTCCGTTTCACCCTGCTCACGGCAGCCGGCTCGGCAATCTGGAATAGCGTGTTGATCACCGCCGGGTATACACTCGGCGCCAATTGGAGCATAGTTGGGGATTACGTCGGCGTCTTCAGCCGCGTTGTCGCAATTGCGGTTGGAGTGGTAGCGCTCTACTGGGTGTTCCGACGCTGGCGGGTGTTGCGGCGCTGGCGTTCAGTGCCACAGCACTCTGACGCTCCGCCGCAGGGCCAGAACAGTTCGCGCCCCGCCGCCGACGCCGACCGCGCGGCGTCACCCACACACTAGAACGTTTTGGCAAGGGAAAGCCCCTTGCACAGGAAGGCCTATTGACCGCCCACGGCCACTTTCTTCACCTCGTCCGCGAAATCGACTCGGCACCACTCCGGCGGCGTCGACTCGGCACAGCAAGAGCCTTTTGGCCAGCCGATGTCCTCCGCATATCACATCGCTGCAGAAGACGTGCCTACATCATCCACCGGCGTGCGTCGTGCGCTAAGACACCCTGCACCTAACCGCTGCGCCCAGCGCCACCGTCGCCCGCTAAGGCCCCTGCACCTCACGAGCACCTACCAACCACTCCCCGTGGCCTCGCCTAGTCTGCCCGCACCGCGATGGCCGGATGGATCCGCGTGGCTCGCAGTGCCGGATATGCCGAAGCAACAATTCCGACCACCATACCGAGCACAGGCCCAAGCGCGATCCAGCCCAGGTTCAGATATGCCGACCAGTTGTTAAACGCCGCGACCCCCGTGATGGTGATCGCCGCCAGCGCCGCCCCGGCCAAACCACCGAGCGCGCCGATCACAGCGCCTTCGAACCAGAACACACCTGCCACGGCGGATCGTGATGCGCCGAGCGCCCGTCGCACGCCTATCTCGGTGGTACGCGCCGTCACGGAAACGATCATCGAGTTGGCAATCAGCAGCACGGTAAGAATTATGAGGAACGCGCCAATCCAGGTGGCCTGCCGGGTCAATTGGTCGGAGACTCCGCCGCGCAAATCGTTATGCATCACCACCTGCGACACGGAGAGCTTCTCCGGCGTCGCCGGAAGAATCGCAGTACGAGCGACTGCGGATATCTGGCTTCCCGCCCGAGGGCGGTCTTGATGAGTACCTGCGTCTCGTTATCCCTGCCTGCGATCTCCAAACCGCGCTGGTAAGGAATAACGGCCGAGTCAGAGAACACGTGCTCACCGGGCAGGAATCCGATAATTGAGTAGTCGGCACCGTTGACTTGGATGCTGATATCTCGGGTGTCGTCTGTTACCGGAATGCCCAGTGTCTCGGCAGCCGTTGCGCCGAGGAATGCGACATTCTGCTCCCCGTCGAGCATCCAATCCTGGCTACCCGTGAACTCGATGTCTGCCGCATGCAGGTAGCCACTAGTCACCCCGCGAACCTGTATTGACGTGCTTTCTTCCAAACCGATGGCGGTCCGGCCGACACGGGCCTCACCGGCAACCGAACTGACATCGAGCCTGCGCCCGGCTACCTCGACGGTGTTGATCGCTTCCAGGCGTTTTTCCGTATCGTCCGGGAATGTCTTTCGCACGGTAGATGCGGCCGCCTCGCTGCTGGAAGTAGTACCGTTCGAATCGCTTGCGGTCGCAGCCGAGCCATCCTCCTGCTCGCTGCTCGAATCGCCGACGGGCGAACTACCTGCCTCGCTGCCACCCGCCTGCTCACTATCTGCGGCACTACCGTCACCACCTGCAGGTTCGCCACCCGCCATACCGCCGGTATCGCCGTCGTCGGTACCCGTATCGGTATCACCAACGTCATCTCCGCTCTCAACCGACAGGCTAGAACCTCGCACGGTCACCACCACGAGATTCGTCGTCGACGCAACGATATCCGCTTCCACTTGATGTGCAGCATTCTGCGAGATTCCCACCGACGCCAGAAGCGCTCCCGTACTGAATGCGACCGCGCTGATCATCAGCACGGCGCGGGATAGGCGCGAGGAGAGCTCGGTGACGACGTCGGTTATCTGGTCGCGGATTCGCATTCCCCACGGGCGACGTCGCTTCGCTCCCGCTTCCCCGCCAGCTTCAGTTTCGCGATCCACACGGGCGCCCCCTTCGGTTTCGCGATCCGCACGAGCACCGGTTTCATCTTCACGATGCTCACCTTCACGATCCTGCCAGACGAAGACTTCAGTCTCGCGCTCCGCGGGAGCTCCGGTCTCACCTTCACGGCCCGCGCGAGCGATGACCTCAGTTTCGCGATCCTCGGAAGCTCCGACCTCACTTTCACGATCCGCACGGGCGATAACCTCTGTCGCCTCACCATCGGCACGCGTGTCGCTGGCCACTTCTCCGCCGAGTTCAGTATCCGCAGTCGCTTTGCCCGCAGCCCGCTTATCGGAGGATATTTCTCCATCAACGCCGTCACTCTCGCCCGCGAGCGCGCCCAGCGGCCACATTCCTTCCACGTCCGCGGGTGAGGGCGCAGCCAGCTCGGGCACGTTAGCGTCATTATTCCTGGAACTCCGCCGCCGTCTCATGACTTGATCCTCCCCGCGTCCAAATGCAAAACCCGGTCCGCCCAGCTCGATATACGCTCGTCATGGGTGATCACCACAATGGCCACCCCCCGCGCCGCCTGTTCGTCGAAAAGGCCACGCACAGTACGCGAGTTCTCATCATCCAGATTTCCGGTGGGCTCATCGGCAAGCAGCACCTGCGGCCCGGTGATCATCGCCCGGGCGATGGCGAGGCGCTGCTTCTCGCCGCCGGAAAGCAATCGCGTCAGCGAGTCGGCGCGATGTTCTAGGCCGACATCGTCGAGCACGCGCTCGATCGCGGGGCCGCGTTCCTTGAACGGCATCGCGTTAATCGCCAGTTTGAGTTGTAGGTTCTCTGCCACGGTCCGGTGACCCAGCACGTGGTAGTCCTGAAACACGAAGCCCAGAATCTCCGCGCGCAAGCGGTCGCGACGCCTGGCGGACATGCCCTGCGTACGTCGCCCGGCCAACTCGTAGGAGCCAGAGGATGGTTCATCCAGGAGACCAATGATGTTGAGCAACGTGGATTTACCCGCGCCGGAATGCCCGACGATGGCAACGCGCTCCCCCGGGGAAACGTCCAGGTCAACGCCTTTCAGCACCGGCACCGGAGGCTTGACATCGTAGGTCTTATGAATGCCGCGTAGGCTGATGATGCTCATGATCCCGAAACGATGATTTCGTCGTCTTTGTTGAGCGCGCCGCCGTCGATAATCGCGTACCCGTCACTAACGATCTTGACCTTCACTGGAACCCGCTTGTTCGTTCCTTTCATGACGACGAAGGTCTCTCCGCCTTCTTCACGCAGCGCGGTCACCGGCACCGCCAGCCCACTGGTTGCCTCACCACCGCCGACGCGAACGATGACGTCCTGCTCATTCCCCATCCCCTTCGGGTCGGCAACGTTAATCGTCATGTCGTATCCGGGAACTGTGCTTCCGCTGGCGGACTGGTCTTGCGTGAACTCGGAGAAGCCACCAACCGTGCCGGAAGCAACAACGTTCGTGTCATTGGCCGCCTGTACATCAACGAAAGAACCGGAAGTGAAGGAATCCTTATCCCCCACGCCCACGCGCACCACTACCGAGGCCTGCCCGCTGCGCAGCTGCGCGAGCGGCTGGTCCGAGCCCAGATGGGTGTTCACCCCTGCAACCGACACTACGGTGACGCTAGCGGCGGGCAGCGAAATGATCTCGCTGCGAATCACCGGGGTGAGGGGTGCTGCCGCAGACGCGGTCGCGCGCGGTGTTGGGGTACTGCTTGCCTCACCTGAACCGCCAGCAGGGCTATCCGCCGACGACGCCGGCGCCCCACCGGCTGCGGTACCGCCAGCAGCTGAGCTGCCACCGGCGGTACCGCCTGCCGTTCCCCCGCCGTCGGCGGTCTCCTGCGGCACGGGATCAGGTGGCGTCATGCCGGCGCGTACATACATCTGTTTTACCGCATTGGCTGTTCGCGGCCCGTATTCGCCGTCGACGGCGCCGTTGTACAGCCCGAGGTTCTTCAGGGCGCGTTGGATCTCGCGGACGTCGTCGCCCGAATCACCACCGCTGATATCCCTATACAGGTCAAAGGGCAGTTGCAGCCCAATCACCGGGCGCCCTGCCACACTGGCGAGTGCCCCTCCGGAGTTGAGTGTGTCGCCCGCACCCAGATAGGTCTGCGTCACCACTGCCACCGCGTCATTACTCGGCTCCACGGTCACGTTCCATGATCGACCGAGGGAGAGTTTGCCGGTGAGCCTGATCTCCTCGGCCGGAACACTGCGTTCTTCCACCTTGGCGGTAACCACTGGCTTATTCTTCGAGTTCGCGATAGCTTCCTCATTCGGGGAGCGCACAAACCGCCCCACCGCGAATGCACCCGCCACCAGGCCGAGGCAAGCAATGACGGTGACGACAATCCATCCGAATCTGCGTTTCATGGGTGACCTTACTGTGCTGGGTTACTTCTTGTTTGAGCTTACTGGTTCGAAGAGTTCGGGGTGGGAAGCAATGTACTCTTTCGCCTCGGCAGCGGCGTTGTCCCATTTAGCGCGGATTGTGAAGAGATCATCGGCGTACTCCTCGATGATCGGCACCTGACGCTCCGCAATAATGTCAGCCACGCGTTGGGTGAAGTTGATCTGATCCTTACACTCGACCGTCTTCAGGGCGAGCTGGATCTGTTCCTCGGTGATGTGCTCCTCGTTCGGCTTCTCCGAAGCCGGGGCAGCATCAGCAGCGAAACCAACCCACGCAAGATTCTCGTCAAATTCAATACCATTCTCCACATAGCAGACACGTAGTTCTTCAAGCAATGCCTGCATCTTCGGATCTTGCTGGCGTGTGTCAACTTCGTCGTTCAACGCCTCTTGGCCGGGGCCGTACTCCCACAACTCGAACGCATCAAAGCGCAGCAACTCGGGCTTATCGACACAAGCCTCACGTATTTCCTCCAGCTGACTCGCAGAGATATGGTCGTTCGGCCCAGGAGCGTCTTCAATTCCGACGTATCCCTCGGGCTTCTCCACGTAACCGTTGAATATCAACTTTCGATCGCTCTGTGGTTCCACGAAGGCAAACTTCTCCGCAACAGATTTCGTCCACGGGCCGTAGTCACTCCACATCTCGTCAGTAGGCAAGAGTTCAGCCGGTTCGGTTGCCACCCACGGAATTCCAAGCTCCTCCCGAGCACATTCTGCCGCAGCTGCATCGTGCGCAGCACTGATGACTTCCCCCTCTTCTTCCGTCTCCTGCACCACATAATCCGCTGGCAGGCGGACCGTGGCCGTCTCCGGGTCAACCTCCGCTTTGCGGTTCATCCCGGCCAACCTCGACGCCACATCAACAGTGGGGGTATCGGAGACGTCATCGACCGGCTCATCCGACGAGCACGCCGTGAGACCCAGAGTACCCAGCGCAAGTACTACTGTTAACGTCGCCACTCGTTTTAATGTATACATGTGGATTCCCTCCTTTTGGTCCAGCTTTGGTCCAGCAGATTCGGACAACCCGCGCCTACTTATCCACCGGCTCGAACAATTCCGGATGTGAGGCGATGTATTCCTTCGCCTCTGCCACGGCTGCATCCCAGTTGGCGCGATTCTGGAAAAGCTCGTCCGCATACTCCTCGATGACGGGAACCTGCCGCTCCGCGATAATATCCGCCGCACGCCGAGTGAAGTTAATCTGGTCCTTACACTCCACCGTCTTCAACGCCAACTCGATTTGCTCCTCATCAATCGTGTCTCGATAAGCGGTGATATAGCCTGGCAGTTCTTCGTCAAGCTCCATGCCGTTTTCGGCATAGCAGGTTCGCAGTTCGTCAAACAGAGCCTGCATCCGCGGATCCTGATCCACCGCATCCTCCTCGTCATTGAGTGCCTGTTGACCGGGACCGACAACCCACAGGTCGTTGTCGTCGAAGCGTTTCACCTCCGGCTTGGAGTTGCAGGTATCGAAAACCTTGTTCCGGTCAGCCTCAGGAATGCCTTCGTTGGGCCACGGGATCAACTCATACCCGTCTGGTTCCTCCACGTACCCATTGACGATCAGCGCTCCATCACCCATCGGATCGACAAAAGCGAACTTCTCCGCCACCGGCTTCGTCCACGGACCATAGCGTTGCCACATATGAGCCGTCGGCATATACCCATCCGGCTCAGTAGCAACCCACGGAATCCCGAGTTCTTCCCGTGCACACTCCGCCACGGCAGCATCTCTTGCCGAGTACAAAATAGACGAATCTTCCTGCTCGCCCAACTCCACGTAATCCACCGGAAATTTCACCACAGCTGTTTCGGGATCAACCTCCGCCTTACGACTCATCCCCGCCAGCTTTGACGACACGTCAACCGAAGCGCTTCCCGAGGCGCCACCACCCGACTCATCCGACGAACACGCCGCCACAGCCGATGCGCCCAGGGCAAGAGCGATAGTCAACACCGCCACTCGTTTCACGGTATGCATGTCGATCCCCTCCTTTGTTCCAGTAACAGAGCACGGAAGCCCGTGTCTACTTGGACACAGGTTCGAACAGTTCTGGGTGAGATGCAATGTACTCCTTCGCCTCGACTAGTTTGTTATCCCAATTGGCCCGGACCTCGAAGAGTTCATCAGCGTGCTCCTCAATAATCGGCACCTGCCGCTCCGCAATAATATCCGCCGCACGCTGAGTGAAATCCACCTGATCCTTACACTCCACCACTTTCAAGGCAAGCTGAATCTGTTCTTCTGTAATCCTCTCCCGATTCGGTTGATCCCAGGCAGCGGCACCCGCAGCAAAACCTGCCCATGGACTATCCGCATCGAATTCGATACCGTTCTCGTCGTAGCAGACGTGCAACTCCTCGACTAAGGCTTGCATTCGCGGATCCCGATTCACCGCCTCCGCCTCATCATTGAGTGCCTCCTGGCCCGGACCATACACCCATAAATCCCCTTCATTAAAGCTCTGCACCTCGGTTTTGGTCCCACATATATCGTAGACCTTCCTCCTTTGTTCCTCCGAAAGGTCTTCATTCGGAAGTGGCGTAAGTTCGTATCCCTCAGGAGTGTCCACAAAACCGTTGACAATCAACGCGCCATCTCCCAACGGTGGTACGAAGGCGAATTTCTCCGCCACCGGCTTCGTCCACGGGCCATACTTCGTCCACATATGAGCCGTCGGCGAATACCCATCCGGCTCAATCGCCACCCACGGAATACCCAGTTCCTCGCGCGCACACTTCGCCAAAGCAGCACTATACGCCGTCATTATATAGTCCGAGGTTTCCGGTTGTCCCTGCTCCACATAGTCCACTGGCAGCTTGACTATGGCCGTCTCAGGATCAACCTCCGCCTTACGATTCATCCCAGCCAACTTCGACGACACATCAACCGGAGTTGTCGCTGATACACTGTCGTTGGACGAATCGGACGAACAGGCAGCCAGACCAATTGCGCCTAAAGCCAACGCCGCCAGAAGGAGCGCCGCAATCCGATTTGGCGATTTCACCGTAAATCTCCTTTCGATTTAGCGTGGGAGGGCAAAGTTTTCCCACCTCACCCTCCCACACACAATTACTTACACTGAGGACCGCCGGAGAATACGACACTTCGGACTCGGTCGTTCCAGTTCTCGCCCGCGTACGTTCCTTTCCCAGCACCGTTGGACAGGTTTGGATCTCGATAGTTAGTTCTGACTAGTTGTTCACTGTCCAGGCGGAAACTTTTACCCTTGCCATCCTGGAAGTATGAATGCTTGCAGAGCCGACCATTCGCCCACGCGGAAGCTGACTTTGTCTTAGCCACACCGTTCTTGTCTGATGTAACGCTAAGCGGCCCGTCAGACTTCGCGGCAGCCCACTGCCCGGTATAGCTGTAGCTCTGCCACACGCAGGCCCAACCCGACGCGCAACCCGGTGCCGCTTGTGCGGCGGGCGCAGCAAGACTCAATCCGCTGAGTAGCATTAGTGTGGCTAGCGGCGCCGCCAACCACTTTCGCAAGACCTTCATTGGTCTCTCCTCTCGTTTCATTTTGACCGATGGACCTTACCAACCCATTTTGATAAGGTCAGCCTGATCTTTCAGGACGGTTTTACAGTAACATCCAGCCAGTACCATAGTCAACAAGTTACCGAAGCGAGCTGGGTAAACCCTCTGACGAGGATACAGACCATCATTACTACCGGCCGCCGACGAACCGGTCACTCGCAGCACGTGTTCCCTTTCCACTCACCCCTACCCTGCCAGGTCCTGGTTAGCGGGGTCTGCCTGCTTTACCTTTAGAACCGTAATGCGGCCTGCCCTTCGCAGCCCTCGCGGGCCTGCAGACCGCTGGCATACATCGGTGGCACACCCACCGGAAAGGAGACTGCGCAATGCGTGGAGTAATCATGAACGCCCCCGGCGATGTCACGGTTGGAGACCGCGAAGAACCAGTGATCGTAGAACCAACCGACGCCATCATCAAGTTGGCGGCGGCCTGTATCTGCGGCTCGGATCTCTGGCCGTACCGCGGCCTGGAACCGGTTGACCAGCCGCGCCCAATGGGCCACGAATACGTTGGCACCGTCACCGCCGTGGGCGATGCCGTGAAGAACGTGAAGGTGGGCGACTTCGTCGTCGGCTCCTTCTGCATCTCCGACAACACCTGCGAAATCTGCGAATCCGGCTACCCCTCCCGCTGTGTCAACGGAGGCTTCATGGGCGATACACAGGCCGAGTACACCCGGGTCCCGCAGGCCGACGGCACGCTCGTCGTCGTTCCCGGCGGGAAGCCCGACGACCCGGATATCATCGCCTCCCTGCTGGCCGCCTCCGATGTGCTGGGAACCGGCTGGTTCGGCGCGGTAGCCGCCGAAGCGGGGCCGGGCAAAACCGTTGCCGTGGTCGGCGACGGCGCCGTCGGACTCTCCGCCGTACTCGCCGCCAAGGCCCTCGGTGCTGACAAGGTCATCGCCTTCTCCCGCCACGAGGACCGCGCTGCGCTCGCCCGCGAACTCGGTGCCGATATCGTTATCGCTGAACGCGGCGACGAAGGTGCGGAAAAGGTACGCGAATTGACGGGCGGTCTGGGAGCACACAGCGTTGTCGAGGCCGTCGGCAACCAAGTTTCAATGGATCAGGCCATTGCCTCCTGCCGCCCCGGCGGGCATGTGGGCTTCGTCGGCGTCAGCCACGATCAAGAGATCGACGGCGGCGCGCTGTTCTTCTCCGAGGTACACCTGCACGGCGGCCCCGCACCGGTACGCCGCTTCCTGCCCGACCTCATTGACCGCATCTTGAAGAAGGAGATCAACCCGGGCAAGGTGTTCACCATGCGTATTCCGCTGGAAGACGCGGCCGAAGGCTACAAGGCCATGGACGAGCGCCGCGCCATCAAGGTACTGCTGCAGCCGTAAGGCCGAACTACACCCACCCAGGGGTCGGCTTCACGGCGAAGCGGCCCCTGGGTATTGCTCTATGGCGCGTACTGCTGCACTTACCGCACCACGTGCCGCTCGCCCTCCGATTCACTCCGGGTGACTCCATTGGCCAATAGTGCTGGCGAATACTCCAACCGCCCCAGCACATCCCGCGCTGCGTATTCTCGACTTCATCGCGACGACGCTCACCTTGCTCTTCGCCACCTTCGTTCTCATCGGCCTAACAACACACCAGTTGCAGTCGTACTGGTGCATCGGCCTGCTGGCCACCGTGGCGATTGTGTCACCTGACCTCATCGGACTCATCCGCAGTATGGCACGCGACGATACGGAGGCTCATCGGCGAGAACACAGCCTATAAGGCATCGCGAACAGCCCGCACGGACCACTACCACTTGCGGGCAACATTCCGCTCGCAGGCAACATTCCAACCGGCCGCCACAAGCTAGAACGCACGGCAACGGCCGGCCTCACCTCGCTCCCCGCACCCGTTTTCCTTTATTCTCAAGGTATGGATCGTCAGGCGGAAATCTCTTCCTTCCTTCGCACGCGCAGGGCTCGGCTCAGTCCGCAGCAAGCTGGTATCGCATACCCGTCGTCAACGCGACGCCGCGTACCGGGACTACGCCGAGAAGAAGTGGCGGAACTCGCCGGTGTCAGCCCGGATTACTATGCGCGCTTGGAGCGGGGACGTATCTCCCACGCATCCCCAGAAGTACTGGAATCCATCGCCACCGCGCTGCGACTCGACGACGACGAGCGTCAGCACCTGTTCAACTTGGCCGATTCAGCGCCACGCTCAGCACGGGCGCGCAGCACCACCGATGAGAAGAACCTGCGGGCAGACCTGCGCCGCGTTCTTGACTCAATCAACACACCCGCCTTCATCCAGAATCACCGTCTGGACCGCATCGGCGCGAATCGGCTCGGAAGGCTCCTTTATTCGCTACCTGCCGACGGCAGTGGTGACACCTTCAACTATGCACGCTTCCTCTTCCTGGACCAGCGCGCAGCCACATTCCACCGCGATCTGGACCAGGCACGCCACGCCACCGTCTCCAGCCTGCACGCGGCCAGCGCCAAAGCAAAGAATGACCGAGAACTCATCGGCCTCATCGATGAACTCAACGCCCGCAGTGAAGAGTTTCGCAACCTGTGGGAACTGCACGATGTTGGGTTATGCCGCATCGGCTCCAAGCTCCTCACCCACACGCTCGTGGGGGAGCTCGATTTCGGCTACGAAACCTTCACACTTACCGATGATCCCGCCCTCACACTCATCATTTACACCATGCAGCCCGGCTCACCCACCGAGGAACGCATGCGGATCCTCTCCAGCTGGGAGGTCACGCACTCGGCCTCGCACAATCACCACACATCCGCTGCTGCGGCCAGCGATCAATCACTGCGGGAACTCAATCGGGAACTCAATGGGGCACTGCCCCAAAAGTGCGGCCTGCCGCTTGGAACCGGCACAGCAGGTGAAACGGTATCTCCCATGCACATTTCGCCCACAGAATCCGACATGACGATGCTCCCCCTGCCCTGCTCCTGCGAGGATGCGCTATGAGCCTGACCTACCAACTGGCCCTCTCGCCCGCACAAACGGAGGCATATCTGACGCGCGGGTTGGACCACGTATGCGGTTTCGCCGTCGACGCCGCTGCGGCCGCTTCTATCACCCGGGTCGCGGACCTCATCGAGCTCTTGAACTGCGGAATGCCCGGCTCCCCCTTCTCCGCGGACCGGCCCATCGATATCCTGCACGTTCCGAACAACCCCTTCATTCAAACGCGGCTAGCCGTCGGACCGCTGCACAAGGATGCCTTCCTGGGCGGTGTGGTCGAGTTCGCGCCCTTTGACGGCTCCGGCATCGCCAAAGCCGGTGATGTGGAAACGCCTCTACTGTGGATGGAACCGACACGTCTGACTGCCGGATCTCGCCTGTGGCGATTCCACCCCGACACCGCCGAACCCGAACTGCTTGGCATCTACCACGGTATTGCCTGGGGATGGGAATCAACCGCGACGGGTGACTTCACGGCCTGTATTCCCTCCCAAGTCCTCGGCCCAGTCGCCCACCGCAATTGGGCGGAACTCCCAGCCGAGATCGAACTGGACGACGCCGGTGAAACTCCCGCTGCCATCACCCTGGTCTCTCCCACGGAGCCAACACAGGAAGAGGGATTCGCTCAGCTTCCCAATGGGCTGTGGGCCAAACGCATCGCATATCACGATGAACTTGACCTGCACGAGAATCAGCTACTCGGCCGCGTGCAAGGAATTCCCGTACGTGCCATCCGCGCGTTACGTGACGGCGACGACGTCGTGCTCCAAGTGGCGTCCCTGCTGATCGATTCTCCGCTGGCCGCCGCTGCGGGATTCCAACGGTACACGCAGGGAATCAACACACTGGTACTACCGGTGGCGAAACTGGAGGACCAAACCACCCGTCAAGCCCGGCCGAAACAGTGGGATGTGAGCGAGCGCCCCGCCGTCACCAACCAGGGTCAACGCGAACGAACGAATGACGATATCCAGGCTCTCCTCACCGATATCTTCGCGCTTATCTCCTACACCGCGCCCACTGGCTGGCAAGCCCTGCGCCTGACTGTACAAATGGTTGAAAAGCGCGTGCACTATTCCGCGCGTGCCGAACTCGCTCCCACACCCGCCCAGGCCGGTACTGTCGAAGGCGATGCACGCCGCACCGACGACGGCGCCGACCGCAGCGGGGCAGCGCAGACCGCGCCTCCCAGCGCACGAACGGTCCCCGTCAGGCTACTGCCAACGGCGATCATGAACTATGCGGGCCAGATCAAGGCACTCGCCTACCGCGAGGGCGAAGGGGCGCCATTCTCCCTCACCTTCGAGTTCACCTCGCAAGGGCGCTCGAAACTCTCGCTGAATAAGACCAAGGAACCGGCGTGGGCGGCACAGGTTCCCGCAGAGACGTGGCGCGCCGACTTCGCCGCGTTTCCACGCGACGAAGAACATACGCCACACTGGCTCCGCGCCCGCATGGCGGATGACACCACCCCGCCCCTGTAGTCGATTCACTGCGAGCCCGTCCCGCGAAGTCCGGAGCACATCCGAGTCAGGGCCACCTACCCAAAAGCAACGCACGTCACATCCGGGACTAAAGCGCTCCACACCAGGGTTGCAATCTATGGACGCCCTCTCGGCGTCTCCGGATATGGCGGGGAGCGAAAGCACGCGCGCCGTGCCACGCCCGGGTACAGAATATGCGGTAGGACGCACAACATGATCCGTGCCGAACCGCGCGAATAAGGAGCTACACATGGCCTTCCATCTTCCCTTCTTCAAGTCCAGCGACGAAGCCGACGCCGCCGCTCAGAAAACCGCCACCAACGACTTCGACCGCACAATCGAACTCGGGGTCTCCGGCATGACCTGTGACCATTGCGTGGCTCATGTCACCGAAGAACTGAAAGCCCTGCCCGACGTCGGGAACGTCTCGGTGACGCTGAACTCCGGCGGCACCTCGAAAGTCCTCGTTTACACCGACCACGACATCGCCGACGAAGCCCTACGCGAAGCGGTATCCGAGGCCGGCCACTACACCGTGGAATCGATCGTGCGCTAAGGGCGCAGACTAACAACGCCATGGCACAGACTAGCGACATCGAACGCGCCGATACTCCTGGCTCCGCTGGTGGGCCACGTGGCTCGGTTGAAAGGCCGCATGGCCCGGCTGGTAGCACCGCCGGTGCGGACACCGCCCTCGCCCCTGCCATCAACACCATCGTGGGCGAAGTAGATCTGGCCGTTACCGGTATGACCTGCGCGTCCTGCGTAGCGCGGGTAGAGAAGAAACTGAACAAGCTGTCGGGTGTGGACGCCGTCGTCAACCTTGCCACCGAGCAGGCACATATCGAGCTCGGCCCGCAAGCCGCTCAGCTATCCGATGCGGAGCTTGTGACCACGGTTGAAAACGCCGGTTATGGCGCCTCCGTGCTCCGCCGCACCATGTTGCAGGAAGACGGCAGCCGTATAGCCGTCAGCACCGGCATCGACCCGGAAGAAGTCGAAGCCGCAGCGCAGCGGGCTGCCAGCGCGCGCGTTGCGGACCTATGGCGGCGCTTCGTCGTCGCACTTATTCTCTCCATTCCCATCGTCGCCGTCTCCATGGTTCCGGCCCTGCAGTTCCGCGGCTGGCAATGGGCGACGGGGGCGCTCTCGCTTATCGTCGCCTTCTGGTGCGGCTGGCCCTTCCACCGGGCTGCCTTCCGAGCCGCCCGCCACGGATCTACCACCATGGACACCCTGGTGTCTCTGGGCGTCCTCGCATCAATGGGATGGTCGCTGTGGGCCCTCTTGTGGGGAGGCGCGGGCAGCCTCGGATACACCATGCGGATGACCGGCATTCACGGACTCGCACATTCCGCCATGCCGCACCTGTACTTCGAGTCAGCGGCGATGATCGTTACCTTCCTCTTAATCGGTAGGTGGTTGGAGGCCCGTTCGCGGCGCTCCGCCGGTGACGCACTCCGCTCGCTGCTCTCCCTCGGCGCCGATGAAGCAACCCGGGTCCGCCGTGCAGACGGAACCGCTGTGAACGAGGTGATTCCCGCCTCCGAGCTGCAGCCCGGTGACGAGTTCCTGGTGCGCCCCGGTGAGAAAATCGCCACCGACGGCGTCGTGATAGACGGCACCTCGGCGGTTGACGCCTCACTGCTCACCGGCGAGTCGGTGCCGGTTGATGTCGCCTCCGGTGACGAGGTCACCGGAGCCACCATGAATACCTTCGGGTCACTGACGGTGCGAGCAAGCCGGGTGGGCGAGGACACCACGCTTGCGCAGATGGGGCGCCTACTCACCGAAGCGCAGATTGGCAAATCACCTGTACAGCGCCTTGCGGATCGTATTTCCGCCGTTTTCGTTCCGGCCGTAATCGGCATCGCACTCGCGGACTTCGCGGTACGCCTGCTGCTCGGCAACACCTTCGAAATGGCGCTGACCTCGGCAATCACCGTGCTCGTGGTCGCATGCCCCTGCGCCCTTGGTCTAGCCACACCCACCGCGCTACTCGTTGGCTCCGGTCGAGCCTCCCGGCTCGGTGCGCTTATCAAGGGGCCGGAAATCCTGGAAACCGCGCATAGCGTTGACACCATCGTGCTGGACAAGACCGGCACGCTCACCACGGGTGTCATGCGCGTGGACGATATCGTCGCCGTGGGCGGAGACGCCAGCGTGGGTGAAGATGCCAGCGTAGGTGAAGAGGCGAGTGTGGGCGGAGATGCCAGCCTGGGTGAAGGTGCCGACGTGAGTGAAGGTGCCGACGTGAGCGCGCCGGAAGGCAGCGCACCCCAGGATGCACAAAGCATAATTCTTGCCCTTGCCGCCAGCCTTGAATCCAAATCCGAGCATCCCATTGCCGCCGCCATTACCCGCTCGGCAAGCGAAAAGAAGCTCGAACTCCTGCCCGTACACGATTTCCACGCCCATGCAGGGCACGGAGTCAGCGGCATCTTGAATGGCGAACTACTTCGCGTAGGCACGGCGCGTTGGCTGGCCGAACAGGGAGTTGACACCGCAGCTGCGGCCACCGCTGCACAGCGGCTGGCCGCATCCGGGGCAACGGCCGTCGTCGTCGCACGCGATCAGCGGGTTATTGGCGTGCTAGCCGTACGTGACACTCTCCGCCCCGAAGCACCAGAAACAATAGCCCGCCTGAAAGAACAGCATCTTCAACCCATGCTGGTTACCGGCGACAACGAGGCAACCGCGCAGACCATTGCCGCCCGTGCGGGAATCCAACAGGTGCAGGCGGGCGTATTGCCCAACGGCAAACTCACCGTTGTCAGCGCATTGCAGGCGCAAGGGCACCGCGTTGCCATGGTGGGCGATGGCGTCAACGACGCCGCAGCTCTCGCGGGCGCCGATCTATCAATCGCGATGGGATCAGGAACCGACGTGGCGAAGGCGGCATCTGATATCACCATCGTCAACTCGGATATTCGTACCATCCCTGCGGCACTGCGAGTATCCTCACGCACTCTGCGTATTATCAAGGAGAACCTGTGCTGGGCCTTCGGATACAACGTGATCGCCATTCCGCTGGCCGTGTTGGGAATTATCGTGCCCGGCATTGCTGCGGCGGCCATGGCATCCTCCTCCGTTATTGTGGTGCTGAACTCGCTGCGTTTGCGCCGCGCGTAATGGCAACTTTGGCCCTGCCGCTCGGGCACCCCGTAAACTAACGACTATGACGAACGATGTGACGATCTCCGCTGCGGCCACCCCGCCGCGTCGCAGTGTCGTCCTCGTTGACGAGGTCACCCACTGGCTTCGCCGCCCACGTGACCTTGTATCGGTAGTGCTGTATCTGATCAGCATCGGGCTGGTCATGCTGCTGGCGGTATATGGCGCCTCCACCACGTTGGCGGTGACGCGGGACGTCCGCACCGCCACCAGCGGCATACTGCAAACGATACTTTTCATGCCCATCAATGTGCTGGAGGGCCTTCTCAGTTTCTTTCTTCCCCTCGCCGTTGCGGTGGACCTGGCGTGGAGGCGGCGCTGGCGCTCGCTCGTCACTTCGGCCATGGCACTCGTATCGGCCACCGCACTGGCATACGGCCTGCTCTGGTTATTTCAACGCTATTTTCCACTCTCGCCCATTACCGGCCAACTCTCGGACTCAATCAGCGAGCAGACCATCATTTTCCTTCTGCCCTACGTAGCCGCAATTTCCGCAGTTCTTACGGTTAATGGCTCCCGAAAACGCACCAAGATCATTTCCTGGGGCTGGTGGCTGCTGATTATTGTGCTCATCGTTTCCGTATTGCAGGGAACTCAGACCTTGCCCGGCGCCCTGATTACGGTCCTGCTCGGCATGCTCTGCGGCTGCCTTGCCCGCTACATCGCCGGAGACGACCCTGATCGTGTGGTGGGTGCCGACCTGGTCAATCTTGTACGACGTGCCGGTATTGATGCCGTGCAGATAGTCCGGATCGACGATCTGCCCGACGACGTCGATCTATCGGCTTGGCGTGCTAACACGGCGGAACCCATCGGATACGTTGACCGATTCGGCATAGAACAAATACGCCTACTGTTGCGCGACAGTACTGCGGGAGAAGCTGCAAACCATTCAAGCGCAGACACCGAACTGCCCACCTGCTGCGCTACAACGGTAGACAACGAAGGATCGCCGGTCGATCAGATACCGCCGAGCGGTGGTGCGGGTGATGCTTCAGTTATCGCACCCCCGGAAGATACCTCCTCCGGATCCCTTACCGTTGCCGATGATTTGAACGCCTGGCAGTTGCGGGCTGTCACCATAGATGCACACCATCCGCCCCTCGGAGAGGAGGCCTCCCGC
This sequence comes from Actinobaculum sp. 313, assembly GCF_003073475.1. GTDB lineage: Bacteria > Actinomycetota > Actinomycetes > Actinomycetales > Actinomycetaceae > Asp313. The sequence continues at coordinate 2,597,420 of NZ_CP029033.1, forward strand.
AACTACATTGTCACGGACGTTACGGGCAGACATTTCCACCTCGCCCTCCTCGACGCTGATCAGCACATCGTCGGACTGTTGGCGACGATGTGGAACCGCATTGTTCTGACCACCTCCACCCGCCGATCAGAGCGCACAATCGAGGCGTCAACTGATCGTGTCGTGCTTATGGAACTCACCGCTGCAAACATGGGAGTGTGCCCACAGCGTCTGGTACGAGTGGCAGGTTCGGACACGTCCATGGCCGTTGCTTTTGAAGTGGACGGCGCCACCGCCTTTTCCGCACTTCATGCCGATACTATCCCGGATAGTGCCCTCGACGAGGTATGGGACGTCCTACAACGCGCGCATCGCCGCGGCCTCTCGCATGGAGACATCCGGGCCGGCGTCGTCGCCCTGCGTGACGGCCATGCCGAAATCCTCCACTGGGAGAATGGGTCATTGGCAGCCTCGGAGATTACCCGGCGGATTGATATGGCGCAGGCGATGGCCATGTTGGCAACCACGGTTGGCTTTGATCGGGCCATAGCTTCGGCGAAGCGGTGCCTGCCGGTCGATCAGATTGTCTCCCTGGCACCGATTCTGCAGGCTGCCATCCTTCCAAACGAGACCCGCTCGGCATTGACAGATAAACGCGAATTGCAGCGACTTCGCGACGCCATGACGGTGGCGATTCCCGCAGCAGCCGAAACCCAGCCCATGCAACTGCGGCGTTTCTCCGCCAGAACCGTTATCACGGTCTCCGTCGGTCTTATCGCGGTATTCATCCTGCTTGGATCCATCAACTTCGAGGACTTGAAGAAGACCTTGGTCCAAGCCCAGCCCCTGTGGATCCTGCTCGGCATTATCGCCAGCGGCCTGACTTACCTCGGCGCCGGCATCACCCTCAAAGCCTTCACAGCAGAGCACCTCACCCTGGGGCGCACCACCATGGTGCAGTTGGCGGCATCGGTCGTCTCTCTGGTGGCGCCCGCCGGTATTGGCCACGCGACGTTGAATCTCCGCTTCCTACAACGGCAAAAGGTTCCCATCGCCATTGCGGTGGCAACCGTATCCTTGGTGCAGGTAGCGCAGTTCGTCACCACAATTCTGCTGCTCATACTCCTCGGGCTACTCACCGACCAAGTCGGCAGTCTGTCTATTCCCTCCGGCACAATACTGCTAGTTTTGGGTATCGTCGTCGCCGTCATCGTGGCCATCTGGCTGATTCCGCCCCTGCGCCGCTGGCTGCTGGAACGCATTCGCCCAACTCTTGACAAGGTGTGGCCGCGTCTCGTCTGGCTGGCCACTCACCCGCGGCGCATCTTCTACGGCTTCTTCGGATGCGTGGTACAGACGGTTGGGTATGTGGCGGCGTTCGGCGCCTGCCTCGCCGCCTTCAACGAGACCCTATCGATTGTGACCCTCGCGGTTACCTATCTCGTCTCCAACTCCATCGGCTCGGTTGTGCCCTCCCCCGGTGGTATCGGCCCGGTTGAGGCCGCGCTTACCGGCGGCCTCACGCTAGCTGGCGTGCCTTACTCGGTGGCTCTCTCCACCGCGGTTCTCTACCGCCTTCTCACCTTCTGGGGACCGGTGCCGATCGGCTGGCTCGCGCTGCGCCGACTTACGAAGAAGGATGTGGTCTAATGGCGTCGGAGGGCACACACGTGACCCCAAATGGACCTGTCACCTCCGATGAGTCCGTAACCTCCGAAGCGGGTACATCACACCGCTTCGCAGCGAGGTTTCCACGTTTCGACGCCGTGGCATGGATCGTGACCGCAGTCGGGGCCGTGCTTTTCACCGCTTACGCCATCCGGCAGTGGGATGCCTTCTTCTCCTCGTCCTGGGACCAGGGTATTTTCACCCAACTCGCCCAACGTTACGCAAATCTTGAGACGCCCATCGTCGATATCAAAGAGCCGGGTTTCAATCTGTGGGGCGATCATTTCCATCCCGTGCTACTGGTAACGGGCATCGTATTCAAGATTTGGCCGAGCGGGCTCTCGCTACTGGTGTTGCAGGCACTCCTGTTCGCCCTTTCCGCCGAACCCATCACACGGGTGGCCCGGGCACGGCTCGGTCGACTGTGGGGAACGCTCGTTGGCATCGCCTACCTATTCTCCTGGGGCCTCGCCTCCGCACTGTCCGTGCAGTTCCACGAGTACTGCTTCGCCGTGGTCTTCCTGGCCTTTGGGCTCTCGCATTGGTTGGAAGGACGGCACCGCCTGGCTCTTATCGAACTCGCAGCAATCGTGTTCGTCAAAGAAGACCTCGGGCTAACCGTTGTGGCTTTCGGAGCCGTGCTCATCTGGATGCAATGGGGGCGGGAGTCCGCCCCCGCCGCCGCTGTCACTGCCCGAGAGGACCGGGCGGATCTACCTGCAGCCCAGTCGCAACCCGATGCCGTCAGTTCCTTGCCTGCCGTCACTTCCGTTGCCACTCACGAGTCGACGTCGCTCAACGCGTCCGCTTCTCAATTCCCGGCACGGACCTACGCTTTCTTCCGCCGCACCCTCCACACACGCGAAGCCACAACCGGGCTGCTGTGCATCCTGTGGGGATTCTTCTGGTTCGTCGTATCTACCTTCATCATCCTGCCCCTGTTCAACGTGTACGGCACGTGGAACTACACCGGAAATCTCAGCGAAACACAGACGGACATCCCCGGGATTCTTGGCTGGCTCACGAATTTCTTCGGACCCGGGCAAAAGGAGGTCACCGCCCTCCTCCTGATACTCGCGAGCGGCGTTGTCGGCCTGCGCAGCCCCTACATATGGCTGATGCTCCCCACCCTGGTGTGGCGTTTCGCCGGTAATGTGACGCACTACTGGGGATGGGGCTGGCACTACTCCGCTATTTTGATGCCAATCGCCGCTATCGCGCTTATTGACGGGGTGGAGCGGTTGCGCGGCAGCACGCGGCTCCGTTCCCACTGGAAGAAGAAGGCCGCCGCCGTAGGCACCTGCCTCGCACTTGCCACTAGCGCCACCATGACTTTCAACGGCGCCATTGGAACAATGCTGCGCGGCGAGACCATCGGAGGCTACTCCAGTCAGAGTTCGCGCGACGCCGCATGGGGCCTCGTGGACACCCTGGGCACCGGGCACAACGTGTGTACGGATATCTGGCTCATGGCCTACCTGGTACCCGGTAATACGGTGTATTGGGAGGGCACGGTCAACTCCGGCAACTCGACGGCCGGGCTCTATTACGACCCGTCCACTGGCACCTCGACTGATGGCACGAGATCCGGCGCGCAGAAAGCCATCGACGTCGTCGCCGCAAGCCCGCAAAGCGCGGTCATGCCATTCTCCCCGGAACAACTGACGCGTTGGGCGGCGGAGAACTTCGGCGGCCAATGGGAGATCACCTACTCCAGCGAAGGATTCCGGATCGCGCAACGCATCGCGGAATAATACTGGCACCGCCCAGTGCGTGTACGACGAGGTACTTCCACGTGCACTGCCGGGTACGTGCGCCGGTTGCCAGCCCGCGCAAGGTATAACAAGGTACTTCCACCATGCGAATTCCGGGCAATTCGCCGACTGGGCTCCCACGTTCGCACGGAACGTGCAAGAATCAGAACTATGAATGAACGTGCTGGAACTCCCGCCCTACCCGAGGACCTCATCGATGTTGACGAGCTCCTTTCCGCCTACTACAACATTGAGCCCGATCCCGCGAACCCGGCGCAGGCCGTGGTATTCGGAACGTCGGGTCACCGCGGTTCAAGCCTCGACGGTGCTTTCAACGAGGCACATATTGCGGCCACCACTCAGGCGATCGTCGACTACCGGCGTTCCCAGGGATTTGACGGCCCGCTGTACATTGGCCGCGATACCCACGCGCTGTCCGAGCCTGCCGAACGCACCGCCGTCGAAGTCCTCGTCGCTAACGATGTAGACGTTCGGCTTGATGCCCGCGGCTCATGGACACCCACCCCGGCCGTATCACTGGCCATCCTGACGGCAAATGGTGCCGGAACCGACGCCGGGGTGCGCACCACCGGGCCCGGCCTGGCCGATGGCATCGTCATCACCCCGTCACACAACCCGCCACGCGACGGCGGGTTCAAGTACAACCCGCCGAACGGTGGCCCGGCGGATACCGATGCCACCAAGGTGATTGCCGCCCGCGCCAACGAGATCCTGCGCGAGGGCTGGAAGTCCGTCAAGCGGATCCCCTACGAGCAGGCCGTGAAAAGTGATCGGGTACGAGGGCATGACTTCCTCTCCGCCTATGTCGAGTCGCTGTCCACCATGATCGACTTCCAGGCGATCCGTAACTCCGGGGTGCGCATTGGCGCCGACCCAATGGGCGGAGCCTCTGTCGAGTACTGGGGAGCCATCGGCGAACGGTATGGACTGGATCTGACCGTGGTCAACGAGCAGGTCGATCCACGCTGGGCATTTATGACCTTGGATTGGGACGGCAAGATCCGCATGGACTGCTCGTCACCCAATGCCATGGCATCCCTGCGCCAGCGCATGGCGCCGGGTGCGGACGGTTCCACGCCCTTTGATATCGCCACCGGCAACGACGCCGATTCGGATCGGCACGGTATCGTCACTGCCGACGGCGGCCTGATGAATCCAAACCATTACCTCGCAGTTGCCATCGAATACCTGTTCTCACACCGCCCCGGCTGGAACGCCCAGGCGGGGGTTGGAAAGACGCTCGTGTCTTCCTCGCTGATTGATCGGGTGGTGGCCGGTATGGGACGGCAACTCGTCGAGGTTCCCGTAGGCTTCAAGTGGTTTGTTCCCGGCCTCCTGAGCGGCACCATCGGTTTCGGCGGCGAGGAGAGCGCCGGTGGTTCATTCCTGCGCAACAACGGCACGGTGTGGACAACCGACAAAGACGGCTTGATCATGGATCTTCTTGCTTCGGAGATCATGGCGGTCACCGGGAAGTCGCCGTCACAGCTACACGACGATCAGGTCGCGCGTTACGGCGCTAGTTCCTACGCGCGTATCGACGCCCCCGCCAGCAAGGAGGAGAAGGCCAAACTCGGCGCCCTCGCACCAGAAGACGTCTCCGCTAGCACCCTCGCCGGTGAGCACATCACCGCGAAACTGGTTCGCGCCCCGGAAACGATGCCCTGATCGGTGGACTCAAGGTCTGCACGGAGAATGCCTGGTTCGCAGCGCGCCCATCAGGCACCGAAGATGTGTATAAGATTTACGCCGAGTCCTTTAAGGGAGAGGAGCACCTCACGCAGGTGCAGGACGAGGCGAAGGCAGTCGTCGCCGCCGCTCTCGGATAAGACCTGAGTGGGAGCCGCCATGCCGGTGTGGTCACCTTCCATCCCTTCAACCACACCGGTGCGGCAGCATGTATGTCAATTGCCGCCGAATTAATCACGCGGCGGCAGCTGCCGCCGCACAGCTGAAATAAAGCTGCTGATATAGCACTGCTGATATAAACAGGTGACGTTGTCGCCGCAACACCTAAGGAGTGAGTATGTCCATCCCTACCCCGCCGCAAGGAATCGCCGATATCGGCGTCACCGGCATGGCCGTCATGGGATCGAATCTGGCGCGTAATCTAGCTCGCAACGGCTACAAGGTTGCGATTCATAATCGTTCGGCGGCTAGAACCGAGAAGGTTATGGCCGAGCATGGCGACGAAGGCGTGTTCTATCCGGCCGAGTCTCTCAGCGATTTCGTGGCGGCACTGTCGCGGCCACGCGTCGCCATCATCATGGTGAAGGCGGGGGCGCCCACCGATGCCGTTATCGACCAGTTGGCCGACTTGATGGAGCCGGGCGATATCATTGTCGACTGCGGTAACGCCAACTATCACGACACCCGCCGCCGCGAAGCCGATATCCGAGCACGCGGACTGCACTACGTCGGTTCGGGAGTTTCCGGCGGTGAGGAAGGTGCCCTGAACGGCCCATCAATCATGCCCGGTGGAACGGCCGAATCCTACGAACGTCTGGGCCCGATGTTCGAGAAGATCTCCGCCCATGTCGATGGCGAACCGTGCTGTACGCACGTGGGGCCAGATGGCGCCGGGCACTTCGTCAAGATGGTGCACAACGGCATTGAGTATGCAGATATGCAGGTTATCGCCGAGGCGTACTACATCATGTCGACTGCGTTGGGAATGTCCGCGCCGGAGATCGGCGAGGTATTCCGCAAGTGGAATGAGACCGAGCTCGGATCGTACCTGATTGAGATCACCGCGGAGGTACTGGCGCATACCGACGCCGCTACCGGCAAACCCTTCGTCGATATCATCCTCGACCGCGCAGGGCAGAAGGGCACCGGCACATGGACCGTGCAGAACGGTGCCGAGATGGGTGTACCGGTCACCGGAATCGCCGAGGCCACCTTTGCGCGTGGCCTCTCCAGTTCCGTCGCGCAGCGCGAGGCCGGGCGTAGCCTGACCGCCGGCGTCGAGACGGTGCCCGTCGAGGATAGGGAGGCCTTTATCGAAGATATCCGGCAGGCCTTGTACGCCTCGAAGATGGTCGCCTACTCGCAGGGCTTCGAACTCATTCGGAAGGCATCCGACGAATACGAATGGAACGTTGACCTGGGTGCCATGGCGCGTATCTGGCGCGGTGGCTGCATTATCCGTGCGGTATTCCTCGGCAGGATCACCGACGCCTACGAGCGCGACCCGCAGCTCCCCCTGCTGCTGGCGGACGGCTACTTCGCCGAGGAGATCGGCAAGGCCGTTCCTTCCTGGCGGCGAGTTGTTTCCTATGCAGCCCGCACCGGTGTGCCCATCCCGGTGTTCGCGTCATCACTGGCTTACTACGACGGCGTGCGCGCGGACCGGCTACCCGCCAACCTCATCCAAGGGCAGCGGGATTACTTCGGTGCACACACCTATCAGCGTGTTGATAAGGAAGGCGTTTTCCACACGCTGTGGAGCGGAGATCGCTCGGAGGAAAAGCAGAGCTGAGCGGCTGTGAAGCGAGCCGCAACAGCGGCCCCACCGCCCGCGCCCCAGTCAACTGGACGCGGGCGGTTCCGGCGCCAGGCCCTCCGCGTACCGGGCCCTTCCGCGTACCGGACCCCTCCGCTCTCCACCGAAAAGAGGCGGAACCATCCGGCCTCACATTTCGCGCAAGTACAGCGCCACTGGACCCGAATTGTGACAATGTTAGAAGGCGGGCAGCTCCAACATCTGCTTCGTGCCCCACATCGCGACAATGGCGTAGCCACAAACCGGCAAAGGAACGAGCATGCGAACCACACTTGAATACATCACACCGGTGATCACCGCCTTCACCGACGACGGCGCCATAGACGAGGCGGCCAACCGCGCCGTCTATGACTTCCTCATCGATGGCGGAATCGATGGCCTTCTTCTGCTCGGCAGTATCGGCGAGTTCTACGCCATCCCACGCGAGGAACAGCTCCACCTCATTGACCTGGCAACCACGCATATCGCGGGTAGAACCCACCTGTTGGTGGGAACCGGGGGCAACTCGGTGGCCGAGACGATTGAAATGTCCCATTATGCGCTGCATGCGGGCGCCGACGGCGTCGTCATCATCGCACCCTACTATTTCCAACTCTCCGAGGCGGACCTCTATCACCACTACGCCACGATTGCCAAGGAAGTGGTTGGAAGAATCTACCTGTACAACTTCCCCGGCTGTACCGGGAACCCGTTGAGCACTGCGCTGGTGCAGCGGCTCGCGGCAGATCACCCATTCATTGTGGGAATCAAGGATACCCTGCCCGATATGTCGCATACGCGCGAGCTGATCGACACAATTCTGCCGGATCGCCCGGAGTTCCAAATCTACTCCGGGCTGGATGAGAACTTCGCGCACAACGCTCTGGCGGGAGGCAGCGGCTGTATTGCCGGCCTTTCCAACATCTACCCGGAGGTATGCGCCGCCTGGGCGAAATCGTGCCGCAACCAGGACTGGGAGGCAAGCGCGCGCTTGCAGCACATAATCGACACCCTTGCACCCCTATACAACATCACCCCTAACTTCACTCCCATACTCAAATACGCCATGGCATGGCGCGGCGTACCGGTCGCGCAGGCGTGCCGTACCTCGTGCGCACCGCTGAACGAAGCACAGAAGCAGGCCGTCGACGCGATTCTGCAGCGCGCCACCGCCCTTATCGCTGAGGCCGGACTCCGCCTCCTTCCCGCCACGCGCCCCTTATGACACTGTCTGCACACAGCCTCGTTTCCTGTGCCAACACGGGTACGTGGAACATAGTGCATGGGAGACAACCACGGCTGCATGCGACGTAGCGCTGCGGCACAACGTGTTGCGCGCGCCGTCAAACGAGTTGTGCCGAACCTTGCACACAACAGAGCCCTTCACACAACAGAACCCCTCGCACATCCGAACCTTCACACATCCGAACCTTCACACATCCGGCCCCAAAACACACCGACCTTTCAACGAGGACACGATCATGCAAGACATTTACACCGAAGACGACCCGGCAATTTACCAGGCGCACACCCATCGCGACGGCCCGGCGGGCCGTCTGCCCCTGACCCCGGACCAGTTACGCACACTTCCCAGCGGCAGTATCTTCGGAATGACGCTCAACGCGGGAATGGGGTGGAATCCGGCCGAGCTCGGCAACGACGCCATCATGATGATCAGCACGCTCGCCGGGATTCGCGAGCGCGATGGCCTTCCGACCGCCCTCGGGCTGCACACCGGCCATTACGAGCTCGGTCTCCAGTTGGAGGCTGCGGCGCAGGAGTTGGCTGCACACAACACCCTGCCCTACTCCACCTATGTCTCCGATCCGTGCGATGGCCGCACCCAGGGCACAACCGGCATGTTCGATTCCCTCGCCTACCGCAACGATGCCGCAACAGTTTTCCGGCGTCTTATCCGTTCTCTACCGGACCGCAAAGGCGTGCTCGGAATCGCCGCCTGCGATAAGGGGCTTCCCGCCCTCATGATGGCATTGGCGTCGCAGCACGATCTGCCAACCGTCCTGGTTCCGGGTGGATCTACGCTGATGCCTTCCCACGGTGAAGACGCCGGAACGATCCAGACCATCGGAGTGCGCTATGCCGGTGGTGAGATGAGCTTTGAGGATGCCGTCACCCTGGGGTGCCGTGCCTGCGCCTCCGCGGGCGGCGGCTGCCAGTTCCTTGGCACCGCCGGTACCTCGCAAGTTGTTGGCGAGGCCCTCGGACTGGCGATCCCACATTCCGCCCTCGCACCCTCGGGCGAGGCGATCTGGATTGATTTGGCCCGCAGCTCGGCTCGGGCACTGCTCAGACTCAAGGATGCCGGAATCACGACCACTGACATCCTCACCGACGACGCCGTCGAGAACGCCATGGTGTTGCACGCCGCCTTCGGCGGATCCACCAACCTGCTGCTGCATCTGGCCGCCATTGCTTACCACGCCGGATGCCGAGTCCCCTCCGTCTCCGACTGGGCACACATCAACCGGCGGGTGCCACGTCTGGTCTCCGTGCTACCCATCGGCCCGGTGATGTATCCGACCACTTCCGTCTTCCTGGCCGGTGGCGTTCCCGAAGTCATGCTGCACCTACGGCGTTTGGGGCTACTGCACGAAGACGTTCTCACGGCAACGGGACAGACCCTCGGTGAGAACCTCGACTGGTGGGAGAACAGTGAGCGGCGCTCCCGTATTCGCCAGCGTCTACGCGAGGTCGACGGCGTGGAACCCGACGAGGTCATCATGACCCCGGATGAAGCGGCTGTCCGCGGAATGACCTCCACCGTTACCTTTCCTCTCGGCAACATCGCGCCGGAAGGCTCCGTGGTGAAATCCACCGCCATTGATCCGAGTGTGATTGACGACGACGGCGTATTCAGGCATACCGCTCCCGTCAAGGTCTTCACCTCGGAGAAGGCGGCTATCACCGCAATCAAGGCGGGCGATATCGTTGCCGGAGACATAATGGTGGTCCTTGGTGCCGGGCCACGAGGCACAGGTATGGAGGAGACCTATCAGGTAACTTCCGCGTTGAAAAAGCTTCCCTTCGGCAAACATGTCTCTCTGATTACCGATGCGCGCTTCTCCGGCGTCTCGACCGGGGCGTGTTTCGGCCATGTCGGGCCGGAGGCATTGGCGGGAGGTCCGATTGGCAAGCTCCGCGGCGGCGACGTCGTCGAAATCGTCGTCGATACAAAGAATCTCGACGGTTCGCTCAACTTTATCGGAACCGAGGATCAACGGTTAACTCCGCAGCAAGGAGCAGCCGTGTTGGCTGCCCGCAACACTCCCGTCAGCCTGCGGCCCGATCCCGATCTCCCCGATGACACCCGGCTGTGGGCGGCCCTGCAGGATGTCTCCGGCGGCATGTGGCGCGGATGCGTGTACGACGTCGACAAGATCATCGCAACTCTTGAGGCCGGTGTGAAAGCCCTGGCGAAGGAGGAGGACTGACCAGAGAGGAAGGCATGCCAGAAGAATTGACGGGAGAAGAACTGACGAGAGAAGAACGCAACACGCCGACGCGTTAGCAGATAGTCGATTATCTGCGACTTCGAAACTCTGGATCGCGCGACGCAAATGTGCTGGTCGGAGGACTGTTAGCCAATATTGATTCGCTTAATAACTTCATTATCCATGACCTAGCCCACACGTAAGGGCCGCCACACCGGCGGTGGAGACGCTAGAATGCCGGATATACCCTTCGTACCGACACTCCAAGGCGGCGAGATGAACCCAGCAACCGGTAGTTCAGGCCAGCCAGCCGATGCTGCCCCCTTCGTTCCTGCCATCGAACTGGATAGGGACTCATCGGTTCCCCTTTACAAGCAGATTGCAGCTCCGATCGAACGCCTCATCTTGAACGGCGAGATCCCGGAGGGAAGTTTAATCGAAGATGAAGTATCCATGGCACAACGGCTGGAAGTATCGCGGCCGACCGCACGGCACGCACTGCAGCAACTCGTTAGCCAAGGCCTCGTCCGCCGTAAGCGCGGGTCCGGTACACGCGTCGCACCCACTCGAATTCACCGTCCACTCAGCCTCACGTCCTTCAATGACGACCTGAAACGTGCCGGTTTCACGCCCAGTACGAGAGTCATATCGTATGAGATAGTGCTCGCCGATGACGCGGAAATGGAAGCTCTGGAATGCGCTCGCGATACGGAAATCGTCCGCATGCGCCGCATCCGTTCGATCGAGACCGGCCCGTTGGCGATTATGACGAATCTGGTGCCTCTGGACGTCTGCCCCTCCTTGAAGGTCCTTTCAAAGCAGGGCCTTTATGCCGCCATGAAGGAATCCGGAGTCTCCATGATGACAGCTCATCAGACGGTCGGCGCACGCAATGCCACGCCTGATGACGCGGAGCAACTTGGCGTCCCGGTTGACGCACCGTTATTGACCATGCAACGCACCACATACGACGCCGCCGGGCGTGTGGTTGAGTACGGCAACCATCTCTACAACGCGAGCCTCTACTCCATCCGCCTCACACTTTTCGCAGACCGAATGTAAACCCCGGTGGGGATACAGTCGCGGTACGTAACGACCGCAGTGCGTAACGAGGCGAGACGTCCCGCCGGGCACAACCTCTGCTATGCCCGGCGGGGCCACACACCTAGATGCTTGAAAGCCTCTTACTCAAGGCGTCCTGCGCAGCTGCACGTACTCCACTACTCACGATCAGCTGTACCAGTTCCGTCACACGCTGATTGAAGGCCTCGTAGGCAGTCAACTCGCTGGCAAAGAATCCCCCGCGCAGAATCGCGTCGACGTGGACCGCTACCGGATTGGCGTCCGGTCCGGCCGCAGCGAGGGCAGCATCAGAGGCGGCACGCAGTTCGGGCTGCCGCGGCTCGACGATCTCTTCCACAAGCGCATCCGGCACGAAGCCGGGCGGCGGGCATGTGCAGCACAGCCAGGAGGCGAAAAGCAACGCGATTTGTTGCGGCATTATCCCCTGTGCCAACAGTCGAGTACCAGGGATGATGACTCGCTGATTGAGCCGCACGATTCCATGAGAACAAATCCGCGCCGTCCTGTCTCCCAGCGCGAAGTTCGTCCAGCGATCAAAGAGCTGCGCCACGTAATTCTCGGGATCGAATCCCTCCGGCAGGTCAATCGAGGGAAGCATCTCGTCACCGATCAGATGGCGCACACAATCCTCAATGAACTGCTGGGTGCGCGCATCAGGAACAGTGCCCCGCCCGTCGAGCACGCCGAGATAGGAGATCAGGGAGTGGCAGGCATTGAGAATGCGCAGTTTGACCAGCTCGTACTTCTCCACCTCGGTGGAAAAGATGACTCCGCGCGCCTTCTCCCATGCAGGCCGACCCGCAGCAAAGTTATCCTCAATCACCCACATGGTGAACTCTTCGGTAGGAACCGGCACGTCGTCGTGATAACCGGCAATACGCTCAACGTCCGCGCGCGTCTTATCCGTCGTTCCCGGAACGATACGATCCACCATTGAATTGGGGAAGGTGACAGAGTGCGCCATCCAATCCAGCAATGCCGACTCCGCGTCCACAGCCTGCAAGAACTCAGTGACAAGGCGGCGCACAAGCGCCCCACCCGCCTGCATATTGTCGCAGCACAGAATCGTCAGCGGTGCCCCGCCGTCGGCAAACCGTTTCTGCAGCCCACGTGCCAACAGTCCCACCGGCGTGCTGGGGCCGGCGCCGGCGATATCCGCAGCCACGTCCGGGTGGGCGGTGTCGAGTCCTCCGGTCATCTCATCCTTGTGGTATCCCTGCTCGGAAACCGTCAGTGTAACGATCTTGTGCTCGGGAGCGGCGATTTGCGCGACGACGGCCTCAGGTTCGTCGGCGGCAACGCAAAAGGCGCGGTGTACGTCCACGATTCCCACATCTTCGCCGCGCGGTGTCAGCTGCAGTACCGAGTAGGCGCCGCCCTGTTCGCGCATTGGATCAACGACGCCGTGGCTATGCATCGCCACTCCAACCACACCCCAGTCCCCGGGCTCCGCCGCAAGGGCCTCCGCCGTCGCAACAGCCGCATGGGCACGATGGAAATTGCCCAGGCCAATATGGACAATCCCCGTCTTCTCAGGAGCACTTGCTCCGATCAGGCGCTGGGCAAGTACCTTGTCTTGATACAGGTCATCTCGGTGCAACCTTTGCATTCCGCCACCTTTCTCTTTTGAATGCGGCTACTCCCTTGTTCACCGCTGGAGCCGCCAATCACCGCAGCGATTGAGGCTCCTTACCACTGTATGCCGTTGTGAGCCGCTGCGTTGGGCTCTCTCGTCCAGGATTCCAAGACTGCGCCGCCCGCGCACGTGACTACCGCGGACATCGATAGCTGACTGGACAACCCAGAGGCCAGACGCGAGTGGACATAGGGCCCAAACGGCTCAGATTCGGGTTTGTACAATTGAGTCTACCAGCCGTACTAAGATGGCAGGTGCCGTAGCAGAAGGGTCACGCGCCCGCACGCTCGGCGTACATCATTTGTCCGCCACAAAGCGGTGATCGGGGCACACACATCCCGCTTATCGGGATCCTGGTCCTGCTTGTAATGTCAATGGAGACCTCCATGGAAAACTGGGAACAGACAATGAGTGCCGGCCCCTTGCTGGGGATCGCGGCCGCAGCGATTCTTTTGATCTTGCTGCTCATCATCGTCTGCAAATTGCATGCATTCCTGACGCTTGTTATCGTGTCCGTTCTGACCGCATTGGCAGCCGGAATCCCGATTGGCAGCTTATATGACGTGGTCATGAGTGGTTTCAATTCCACGCTGGGAAGCGTCGGTATATTAGTCGGGCTGGGCGCAATGTTGGGCAAACTTATAGAAAACTCCGGCGGCGCACAGGCACTGGCCGATTCTATGATCCGAACCTTCGGTGAGAGAAACGCACCGTTCGCACTCGGCATCGCCTCGTTGCTCCTCGGCTTCCCAATGTTCTTCGACGCCGGCCTCGTCGTGATGCTGCCAATCGTCTTCGCTGTTGCGAAACGTCTGGGTGGCCCCATCCTGCTCTACGCCTTCCCCACCGCCGTCGCCTTCTCGGTGATGCACGTGTTCGTGCCGCCGCATCCCGGCCCGGTCGCTGCTTCCAGCTTCTTCGGCACCAACCTAGGCGTCCTTATTATCGCTGGTATCGTGGTGGCAGTTCCGACCTTCTACGTCACCGGCGTTCTGTGGGGCCGCTACTGTGCGCGTCGATTCCCGAATATCGACATCTCGAACACGATTTTCGGCGGCGAGACTCGTACGGTGGCGAATCCGCCGAAGACGGGAACCGTTATCAGCGTGTTGCTACTCCCGATGCTCTTGATTTTCCTGAACACGAGCGTCGATTTCATGACGAAGGCGGATGTATTCGGCAAGTACAACCCCGAACCCGAACTCTCCCAGGTCTCCCTACCCACATGGGCCAAGGTGTTTACACTCCTCGGGACATCCGGTATCGCGCTGCTCATCGCGGTGATCGTTGCTATCCTTGTGCTCGGTTTGCGGCGCCACGAGGGCGGCTCAGCGCTGGAGAAGCTTCTCGATTCTTCGCTTGGCCCCATCGCCTCGGTCGTCTTCATTACCGGTGCCGGTGGCATGTTCGGAGGAGTGCTGCGCCAGTCCGGTATCGGTAACGCATTGAAAGAGGCACTTGGCGATCTGGGCATGCCGGTGATCGTTGCCGTATATCTGGTTGCGGTCGCGCTACGGTTGGCGCAGGGTTCAGCCACAGTCGCTCTTACGACCGCTGCCGGTCTGATGGCACCTGCGGTACTAGACGGTAATTTCAGTCCCATGCAGGTTGTGGCGATCACCTTGGCTTGCGCGGCAGGCTCTGTTTTCGCATCCCACGTCAACGACTCCGGATTCTGGCTCGTTGGCCGCCTGCTCGGCATGGATACCGCTACCACGCTGCGAACCTGGACAGTCCAGCAGGCGCTCGAATCGGTGATGGTGTTCGCTCTGTCTCTGGTCATCTTCGTCGTCGGCGGCATGTTCTGATTGCTCTCGTCGCCACGAGTCGGACCGTCACAGTTGCACTAGTCCGACTCGTGGCAGCCTCAACCCAGCGTAGGTTCCGCACGGTGCGATGAATCGTTGTAGTACCAACAGTTTCAAAGACCTACTCCATCCGCCAAGATCACGCGCTTAGTCCATCCACATACTCCAGTCACCACCACTATCCACACGTCGTGATGAACCCCGCGGTGTCGCGCGGTTCATCACGGCATATGCACTCCATAGAAGGAACAATCACAAAAGAAAGAGGTTGCCATGCGTGCCGTTTATATTCACGGCAAAGAAGATCTACATATAGAGGAGGTACCCTTACCGGAACCCGGTGAGGGGCAGGTTCGGCTCCGCGTCGCCTATGTTGGCGTTTGCGGATCGGACCTGCACTACTACTTCGACGGCGCGGTAGGTGCCTACGCAATTACCGAGCCCCTGACCCCGGCCACGAGCTCTCAGCAACCGTGGACCTCGACCCCTCCGGCAAGCTGGAGCCTGGCACCCCTGTTACGGTTCACCCAGCTACCTTCGGAACGCCGGTGCCGGGCGCCGAGGATCGCCCCAGCGTCTTCCCCGGAGGTAGCTATCTCGGCTCCGCCTCGACTCATCCACACACACAGGGCGGTATGGCCGAGTACTTGGTGGTCCGCTCGGACATGGTCCGTGTGCTACCCACTGGAATGGACCTGCGTGTGGCGGCACTATCCGAACCGCTAGGCGTAGGCCTGCATGGAATCAATATTGTCGGCGACCTGGAGGGGAAGAAGGTTCTTGTCTCAGGCTCGGGACCCATCGGATTACTCACCGCTGCCGGCGCCCTCAGTAAAGGTGCTGCGGAGGTGGTTGCCGCTGACGTTCTGGACGGGCCGCTTTCGCGAGCATCGCAGCTCGGCGTCACGCGCACCCTGCGCTCGGACCGTGATGGGCTTCCGACCAATTACTTCGACGTCATCCTCGAGTGCACGGGCGTGCCCGCTGCGGTCTCCAACGCGTTCGAGGCAGTGCGGCCGGCCGGTTTGCATGTGCAGGTCGGAATGCTTGCGGGCGGTCCGCAGCCGCTGACCATCGCACCGGTTATCTCCAAGGAGATTGAGATTCGCGGCAGCTTCCGTTTCAACAATGAGATTGACGACGCCGTTCAGTTGCTGGCGAACCGTCCGGAGATTGCCGACGCCGTCATTACCCATACCGTGTCCGCCGACGATCCGGTGGCGGCTTTCGTCACGGCGAAGAACTCTGATCTTTCGGGCAAGGTTCTGGTCGAGATGTGGCTGTGAGCCCATAGTGCGGGGCCGTGGCCGGGTCGGCTGCGGCCCTGCACGCTCGCGCCTGTCCAAATCCCGTCCAAACGATGGCAAAATGGAATGTTTCAATTTAAAGAATGGCGGAATCATGCGGATTTCGGCGTCGGTGAAAACCGGATGTTCTTCGTTTGGACGGGATTTGGACACATCGCGCCGCCGAGACACGAGGATGCCAGCAACACGCGCTGCCGAAGAGGATGACAGCAACACGCGGCGCTAACAGGCTCGGCCACATTCAGTCATCGAATAATGTCCCCTGTTCGGCGGGCAAAAACGCGACACTATGAACACATGGTAGTCGCATCAGCGATGGTGTGATATCCGGCCCGCCAACGCGAGGTTGCGGGGCGGATTCGCCTCATGTTCGGCCGCCGCATTCGGCAGGGTCATTGTGCCGATGTGAGACCCACCGATTGTCGATCAGTACATGAATGCCGGCGCCACTGCCTCTCCCAAGCCTGGGGCTCGCCAGATGGTTCCGTCCGGCATTGGCGTCGCAGCGATGCATTGCCAACGAATTGCGCGGGGCACCGTCGGCATTCTCCACACTTCCGTCGCGCGAATCCAACGGACTCGCGCAGCCACTGATTGCCGGTCCCCTCGAAGCGTCTCGGCACGTCGGTTGGATCGCCTGCCCGTCGTGGCGTGCTCGAAATGCGCACGCGGACTTAATCTGCAGGCAGATCGAAGCCGACGGGCCGCAGAGTCATTCAGATACAGTGATTACACAAGGAGCGATTCATGCCCGACAGCATTAAGAACGTCAAACTATCCCATGTGGTACTCCCGCTTAAGAACGAGATCTCCGATGCCAAGGTGTTCACCGGCAGGCAGAAACCGATGACGGAGGTCAACTTCCTTTTCTGCGAACTCGAAACCAGTGACGGCCACACGGGCCTCGGATTCGGATACTCCAAGCGTGCCGGTGCCCCCGCCCAATTTGCGCATGCGAATGAAATCGCCGACAACCTCATTGGTGAAGATCCCAACGATATTGACCGCCTACACGTCAAATTACTGTGGGCGGGAGCCTCGGTCGGCCGTTCGGGCGTGGCCGTACAGGCCATTGCAGCCATCGATGTCGCCCTGTGGGATCTGAAGGCGAAACGCGCCGGACTTCCACTATCCAAACTTATCGGCACGCATCGTGATTCGATACGTTGCTACAACACCTCCGGCGGGTTCCTCAATTCACCTCTTCCGGAAGTGCTCGACAATGCAAAGAGGCACTGGAGTCAGGCATTGGCGACATCAAGATCAAGGTGGGACACCCGGACCACAAGATCGACTTCGAGCGCCTAACGGCGATGCGTGATCTACTGGGTGATGACTTCCCGCTTGTGGTGGACGCGAATCAGCAGTGGGACAGCCCCACCGCCATGCGCATGTGCAAGGCAATGGAGGAATTCAACCTCATCTGGATCGAAGAGCCGTTGGATGCCTACGATTACGCCGGGCACGCGGAACTTGCCCGCGAAATTGCCACCCCAATTGCCACTGGAGAAATGCTGACCTCCGTGGCCGAGCATCGCAAGCGTATTGAAATGCACTCATGCGACTTCATCCAGCCCGATGCGCCGCGAATCGGGGGCATCACCGAGTTCCGCAAACTGTTGATTCTGGCCGAAGAGGCCGGGCTTCAGGTGGCACCGCATTTCTCCATGAAGATTCACTCCCATCTGTATCCGGGGCGGCCTCATTGATCGAGTGGCACCGCACTTCTCCATGGCGATTCACTCCCATCTGGCGGCGACCTATCCCTTGGAGCCGTGGGCGGAGCACTTCGACTGGCCCGACCCGCTCTTCAACGAGCACATGGAAATCAAGGATGGCCGCATGATTGTCTCCGACCGCCCGGGTCTGGGCGTCACACTCTCCGACCAGTTGCGTGCGTGGACGGTTAACACCTACGAGATCTGACCAATTCCGCAGCCGCTCGCGTGGGCGGTGCGCCAGAACCGGCGGACCCCCACGCGCCTGCAGCGTCGGCTCACGCCTGCGCATGTGAGGGCTACTCTCGGGGACATATCGGTCTGCTAGTGGCTCTCGCGCCTGCACATGTGAGGGTTACTCTAGTCCTCTTCGAAAAGGTCAGCCTGCCATCCGCATCCGAGCCCCTGGGCCGGACGGTGCCGACTGGAACGAGCTCATCACGGCCATACCTCTCAGGCGGCCAAATACTGCCTACGGGACGCCACCGGCGCCCGCAAGCGCATGCTGCGGCTTGGTAAGCTGACCGCATGGGTTTGGCCGACATCGTTCGCTCCATCGAAAACCAACACAACAAGCGTGGCATCGTGCGCCGCCGCGCTGCCGGTTGGCTTCCCCAAATTCTTCCCTACACCGGCTACGGGTCGGTCGATACTGTTCGCGTCCTCGCCCGTGCGGTCATGGCCGACCCCGCCCATCACCACTCGGATCCCCCTGCCGCCTGCGCTGAACCGCCTGCCGCTCACACCAAACAGCCCGGCCGACACATCGCTACGCAGCGGCAATTGATGTACAAACCTAATAACATCAGCGCCGACGGCGAGCGTCTGCACACCGGCAAAACTCCCTTCCTTCCGCGCACCGGCGCGGGCAACCCGTCGTCGGCAGGCAACCGCGTCAATGAGATGGTTGAGCGCGCCACCCAGCGGGCGGTGGACGCTCAAGCGCAGGCGCAGCGTGGCTGGCGTCAGTTCTTCACCACCCAGGTCGGGTATCTGCCAGTCACCGTCAGTATCGGCGACGTCGTCATCTCCACCCGCACGGACCACTCCGGTTATATCGACATTGTGGCGGACAACCATGGCTTGACACCGGGATGGCATAACGCGACCATCACACCCGCAGCTGGCGAGGCGGTGACCGCCCCTGTGATCGTGGTGGATCCGCGGGCGAAGTGGGGAATCGTTTCAGACATCGACGATACAATCCTGGTCACCTGGCTACCCCGAATGCTGCTGGCTGCTTGGAACTCATTTGTTCTTCCCACCGATGCGCGCCAAGCCGTCGTCGGCATGCCGGAGCTCTACCGCCACCTCCTTTCCGGAGACCCGCACGCGCCGGTGTTCTACCTGTCCACCGGCGCGTGGAACACGGCACCTGCCATGCAGTCATTCATCCGTACGAACAACCTCCCCGAGGGTCCACTACTACTCACCGACTGGGGACCCACCCCCACCGGCCTCTTCCGCTCCGGTGAGAGCCACAAACGCACTCAGTTGCGCAACCTTCTCATAACTCTCCCGAATATCCAGTGGTACCTCATCGGCGACGACGGCCAGCACGATCCCTTCATATATGACGAGCTGGCACGCGATCACCCTTCCCGTATCCGGGCCATAGCCCTGCGCGAGCTGAACCCAGTTGAGCAGGTTCTCTCACACGGAACGCCAAGTACGATGGAGAGCCGTGAAATCGCGGCGCCTCCCTCGGTACCGGTAGTCCGCGGCCGGGATGGATTCGAAATACTGGAAGGCTTTCGCGCACAGTCCGCCGCCGCGCCTTCTGCGTAACCCGCGCAATCCTTCGCGCAACCGGCCCACGCCCACCGTTTCTATGGCCTACTGTAAGAACTATGAAACTCGCGATCCCCGTAACCCCCGATGGCGCAGTTGACCACCGCTGGGGCAGAGCACATAACGTCGCCGTCGTCGACATTGCGGATGATGACACTGTTTCAAGCTGGGATGTTCACGAAGTCAGCTGGGATGAGCTGCATGACTCAGGAACCCACGGAGCACACCATGCACGAATCGTGCGTTGGCTGCGCGAAAACGCCGTCGAGGCAGTGATCGTCAATCACTGCGGGCAAGGCATGGTCAACACCATGCAGAAAATGGGGCTGCTTATCGTTTGGGATGCCGACGGAGATGCCGCCGTTTGCGTTGATGCGGCGGTCCCCCGCATTCGCGAGGCGCTACAGGGCGACGTCGCTGCGGGCTGACCCGCGCAATTGAACGAACCTTGCGCCGTCGCCAACCGGGCCGCACCCCGTCGACTAGACAACAACGAGGCCCGGATGTTCACGCTCCACCCGGGCCTCGTTCGTACGCCGGTTCCAGAGGCACATGCCCCGACGCACATACATCAGGCACACGCAGTCGGATGGGACGGAGACCTCCCTACGGGACCTGCTCTTGCCTCTGGGACTGTCCCATACCGGAAACCCGGCGCCGAGGTGAGCTTTGCCAAATGGCAAATATCCTCAAATCCGATACCTGATGCCTATGAAATTGTCTCCGAACGCTTAGCAACCAGCCGCCACGGACGACCGATATTCTGAGGCGAACACGAAACCCACTGCTTACAGGCCGACAAGGCCATACGCAAGCCGCATGGTCGCGCCTCTCGTTAAACTTCCGCCGCCTATTTGTTCAGAGGTCCGCATAGCGGACGCAAGAACGGGAACCATGTGCATAGGAACTCCGGCTCAGCATTCGAGCCTGCGATGACACGAACCTTTGCGACATCGCTATTCTCCACAGCAACATGATCTACCTGAGGTGCGGCAAAAGCGCCTCCACCAATAACTAGGGCCGCAGCAGCAATCGCGTGTGTTACTTTCATAGCCCCTCCTTCCCCTACATACTCAAGCGTAGCGAAGGTGGCAAAGGCACCATATCCCCCAAAAGTATGAGAGCGACCATTTGACGCCGAAAAGTCGTGGTGAAGTCCCGCTCACATTCCGTCTCAAAAGCGGGGATACCCCGCCATGTTGCTAGTCATTGAGGCGCTATCAACTTCAGCTTGTGGACGAGTAGTACCGCGAAGTGCACACCTATGCCGCAACCAGCGGCCCGCAGACCATGTACTGCGAGCCCGAGCGGGTGCATAGCTAGCCGTTATCAACACACCACTGCCACCCAAACCAGGGAATCTACGACCAGCGGGTGCATGCTTCCGCAACCAGCGCAGCACCGCCCTCAAGGCCGCACCAGCCCCAGCTCGTGCGCGCGCACCACAATCTTGAGCCGGGTATTCACACCGAACTTCGTCATAATGGATGCCACGTGGGTCTTTATGGTTGCCTCTTTGACGAAGAGCTTCTCGGCGATTTCAGAATTCGAATACGCCTGGCATAGCAACTGCAGCACTTCAAGTTCACGCGGTGAAAGCGGAACGTAGTCCGAGTCCGACGACGGCGCAACAAGGTAGTTTTTCACAAGCCGCGAGGTCGGGCCGGGCGAAACGACGGTACCCCCGGCAGCAACCTGACGCAGTCCGCTAATGAGGTCCTCCGGAGCCGTATTCTTCAGCAAGAATCCGGCAGCACCGGCCTGCAAACCGGTGAGCATCGCTTCGTCGTCGTCGAAAGTTGTCAGCAGCACAACTCTGACCTGTGGGAACCTCTCACGTACTTGGGCAGCGGCGGTAATGCCATCCATCTCCGGCATGCGCACATCCGTCATGAGAACATCGGGCATCTTTTCCTGGACGAGGCGAATCGCATCGAAACCAGTTGTTCCCACACCCACGATTTCGATATCATCCGCCGTTGCCAGATAGGTCGCAATCCCATCAAGCACCGCTTGGTCGTCGTCAACCACCACAACTCGCACATGCGATGGCGAACTCGTCGGCGGCGTCGTGAACCCCGCCCAGGGATTCACACCGTTCACCGCCGCGGCTTGTTGATTCGGTGTTGGATTCTGCCCCTCCATGACGGTTTCACCCTACCTCCCAATCGGAATCGTGATACGCACAAGCCAACGCGACTCTGTTCCAGAGAAGTCAATGGTGCCACCCACGGCTTCAATCCGCTCACGTTGGCCGATCAAACCAAGCTTCGGCCGAGCATTAGAGTCCCCGAACCAGTTGGCCAGTTGCCCTCCTCCTGCTCTCGCCGGAAGATTACGCCCGTTGATAAAGAGTGCGTCCACACCATCCTCGGTGACATCAATCATTATGGTCGCTGGAACGTCACGACTTCCATGTTTGACGACATTTGAACAAGCCTCGGTGGCCACACGCGCCAGTGTTGAGGAGACGATCTCCGGCAGTGCGTCCACATCGCCATCTATGGACGCATTGACGACGACGCCCGCTGCCCGCACTTTTTCAATTTGGGCGTTCAAAGTGGCAGTTAGCGAGGTGTCCGAGATTGTGAAGCGTTCCGCGGCCGTCACGCCATCGGCAAGATCAATATTGTCGGAGACTCTTAAGACATCCAACATGCGCCGGAGGTCCGCAGTCGCCACACGTCCAGTTCGTGCAATAAAGTCAAGGTCCTCCGCTAACCGGGGATCATTTGTACCACGCAACCGAGCCGCTTCTGCTCGCATAACGATCATCGTACTTGCATACACTGCGGTATCGTGCAACTCCCGTGCAATAGCACGCCGCTGGGCTTGCAGCTCTGCCTTACGCTGTTCTTCCAGGCGCATATTCGCCTGGCGTTGCCGGAAGAGTAGCTCGCCTATCGCCGCGAAAAGCAAGGCGAAGAGGCTCCACAGCACAACACCCTGCAGCATCTCGACGCGCGAACTTGTTGCGGGAACCGTCGCTGCGATCACGCACACCAGATACCACACGGTAAATGGCAATGCCGCCCGGCGATGCCCAGCCCAGATGAGCATGGCTGTCATAAGGAACATTGACACCGCGGCCACGGAAATCGACCGTCCCGGTATGAGCCATACCAAGGTCAGCACGCCACCAAGCCAAATCGCAGACGAGATCGGCCAAATCCCGGACGTGGCAACCGCTGCACAGGCACAGAGCATTAGTGCCAGGTTCGGTATGCTTGCATGCGCGGAAAGGGCGATAGCGGCACACACGACTGCGAGTACGACGCCAAGAACCACCCCGATCACCGGCCGTGGATCGCCCGCGATCCAGTGCCGGAACCACACGCGCGCACGGTCTACCCTGTGGCTCGCCGACTCGTCCATATGCACCTCCGGAAAGGTCTGCGACGATTCTAATGCAGCGCGCCACAACACGCAGTACGCTGGCGTCGCCCCGCTGTTCCGTTGCCAATGTCGCAATACCTGGAGCGGTGGAAGCACCGATACCCCTCGCGATACTCCAGCCGTTACCCAGCGACCCCGCGTAAGGTGTAGGCATGCGAATGTTGATTTCGGTTACGGATCTCACGCAAGTCGGCGCCGATGCCATTGTCAATGCAGCCAATTCCAGCCTACTTGGCGGAGGTGGCGTTGATGGAGCCATCCATCGTGCAGCCGGCCCCCAGCTATTGGCGGCCTGCCGCGAGTTGCGTGCCAGTGCACTGCCCGAGGGACTCGCCGTCGGTACGGCCGTTGCCACCCCTAGTTTCAATCTCCCCGCCCGCTGGGTCATTCACACGGTCGGCCCGAATCGATACGCCGGTCAGGTCGCACCGAGCGAGCTGGCAGCCTGCTTCACCAACTCTCTCCACATCGCCCAGGGGATGGGATTGCACTCGATTGCCTTCCCCGCAATCGGTGCGGGCGCCTACGGTTGGGACATGACCGAATGCGCCACTATCGCCTGCCGCGCTTTTGCGGTGCTGACGTCACAGCCGGGCCAGCCTGCGGCTGATGCCTTCCCCACCGGCGCAATCGAAGAGATCATCGTGGCAGTAACCTCGGAAAGCAACGCCCGCATCTGGCGCGACGCCGCACAGCAAGCGGGCCTGACCGTCTGACCCACAGACGAGCACCCGGTTTTCCCATCCATCTGCCCGAACTGCAACACCGCATACGCACCGGCTCGCAATCATCAACCGAAGGTCTTCTCGGCAAGACGGCGTCAGCACGCGCACGGCAAGCATGCACCGTAAGTCGCATGCCGTGTGCCGAAACAGCGGCGCGTGTGCCGAAACACCAGCGACAGACGCGGGTGCGAAGAGCCCTCCTCCATGAGACTCGCGCCATCCGCCACATTCAGTCATCCGTCACGACGACGAGACCTTGCGCCACCGCGTCGACGTCATCCAATGCCGAAGATGTGGGACCCGTGGCCGTCACGTTCCACAGCCCATCGCCAGAATCAACAAGGTAGATACGCGAGACGCTGCCGTTGGATTCGGTTGCAAGAACGGCGCACGCGGGAAATCCACCCAATGATGACACCGTATCATCCGGAACGGCAGAGGCTCGCGCATTGCCTCCCAGGAGTTCCACTGCTTCGTCAGCGGTGGGGAGGATGGTCATCCCCACCACCGGATGTAATGTGACCCGCTCGCCCGATGAGCCCTGCACGCCGATAACTCCACTCTCCGAGTATGGCCGCTCCAGCAACTCGTAGTCGGCAGGCACCCGCATGTAGCCGTATCCGCTCTCCCCGGCCGCGAATACGAAGTAGTCACCATCCAAGGCAACAGCGCCGACCTCGCCAGTCAGTGGCGTCGGGCGATTGACGTCCGCGCCCACGGTACTATCCTCGTAATCATCTGCGGCGGCATCCTGGGGCGCCGCTGCGGCTGTGGCATTGGACGGGTTCGCGTACACAATTCCGGGCGCCGCAGAGTTCTCTGCAGCAGCGGCATCACTCGCGACGTTACGACTGCATCCACCGACCAGAGCCAGTGCAACTGCAAGGGAACAGGCCGTGAGAGCGGCTCGGTAGTGGACCATATTCCTCGTTCCTCCTTCAACCTTCCCGGTGAGGGTTGGTGGTGAGCGGGTGGGCCTAAGGCGAGCGGGCGGTTCAGCAACCCGTCATCCGGACGTTTCTATTGTTATCCGCCCGGGGCCCTTGAGTCACGCTAGAAGCATGGGCATCAATACCCATGCCACCAACCGGAAATAAATTGGCGCAATTCGCAGAATAGATGTATTCTTACCCCAAGCAATGGTGTGACATGAGGCACACCCGCCCGCGCCACGCCACCGCGCGAGGGCGTGCGGTCACAGGCTTCCCGAATTAAGCCAGCGCACGCTCGCGTCGTACCCAGATATCGGTGGGCAACTCCCCAGGCATATAGGGATTGTTCGTCGCAACGAACGGGCGCTCCGGATTCTCGTCGTAGTCTCGCAGCGCAGCGAACGCCCACTTCCCAAGGCGCGTGATGGCAACGAGATTGATAAGCGCCATCCCCGCCATGGTGATATCCGCGAAGTTCCATACAGCCTGCAAAGGCGCCACCGCGCCGACAACCACGGAAGCCACCGTCACCGCGCACACGATCAGGAAACTCCGCGGCGATCCCTTGCTAAGAAAGTCCACATTGACCTCGGTGTAGGCGAAATTGCCGATAATCGACGAATATCCGAAGACGAAAAGCAAGAACAGCATGACCGGCACAATCCACGTGCCGAGTTCGCTCTGCAGCGCGGCGATGGTGAGCGAGGCTCCTTTCATCTCGATTTCCACGCCCGGGGTGTACACAGAAGGAGCGGCGTTCAGAATGATGAAGGCCGTCGCCGAGCACACTAGAATCGTGTCGACGAACACGCCAATAGACTGGATGAACCCCTGTTTGGCCGGATGGGTGACCTGCGCAGTGGATGCGGCGTTCGGTGCCGATCCCTCGCCGGCCTCGTTGGAGAAAAGGCCGCGGCGCGTGCCGTTCAGCATCGCGGCGACGATGCCACCTTCGGTGCCTGCCACCGCTTCACGCAGTCCGAAAGCACTCTCAAAGATCATCTGGAAGACAGGGAGAATTCGGTCATAGTTCAGCAGAATCACGAGAATGGCGATGAAGATGTAAACCACCGCCATAATCGGGGCAAGTACCTCCGTCACCTTTGCTATCCGCCTAATGCCGCCGAAGAGGATCGGCAGTGTGAGCAGAGCAAGAAGTATGGCAGTCACCCACGGGGATACATTGGCATGGTTCGCGAGCGTCTCCGAGATGGTGTTGGCTTGCACCATCTCATATGAAACACCGAAAGAGAAGATGAGGAATACGGCGAATACCGCACCCCAGAAACGCGAGCCAAGGCCACGCTCGATATAGAAAGCCGGTCCACCCCGGAACGTCCCATCCTTCCACCGGACCTTGAAGAGCTGCGCCAGAGTCGCCTCAACAAAGGCGGTGGCCATACCGACCAGTGCGACGACCCACATCCAGAAAACGGCGCCCGGGCCACCCGCGACAATCGCCAGAGCCACGCCCGCAATATTGCCGGTTCCCACACGTGAGGCCAATCCAATCGCAAAAGCCTGGAAGGAGGAGATCCCGTCACCGTCGCTGTCGCGCGAACCGAAGATCCCGCGGAGCATCTGCCTGAACTCACGGAACTGGACACCACGTGTACGGATCGTGAAGTAGAGACCGACCAAGAGCAGCAGCCCGATCAAAACGTAGGTGTACACCCAGTCGGAGAACGCTCCAGTGGCCTCCGTCAATGGGTCAACGGGTGCTTCTTCCGCTGCAAACATCTCTAGACCTCCAAACTACTGTCTCTGCACCGCAATGAGCGCGAAGACATCTACCGGGTCGTCACCCTGCCGACCGCAGGTATCACCCACGCACCGACCGAGGACCTCGCCCAGCACTTCTTCCAGCGGCAACCCCAGCTAGTCCGGAAATCTCTTGAACTCGGTCCAGCGGGAGGCGGCACCGCCTCAGTGACGACGAGAGCGTTTACGCTCTCCCCTTTGCTGTGTTAATCGATAGAGTACCGGCAACAACACCAATGTCAGAATGGTAGACGATGTCAGCCCGCCAATCACAGTAATTGCCATCGGCTGCGAAATGAAGCCGCCGTAGCCGGTGACGCCGAAGGCCATCGGTAGCAGCGCCGCGATGGTGGAAACGGCCGTCATGATGATGGGGCGTAACCTCCGCTGGGCTCCGATGCTGATCGCCTCATCCAACCCCATTCCATTGCGACGAAGTTGGTTGATCAGATCAATCAATACGATCGCGTTCGTCACCACAATGCCGGTAAGCATGAGAATGCCCACCAGAGAAGAAATACCCAACGGCATATCGGCCACTAGCAGCACGAGGAATGCTCCGGTGGCGGCAAACGGTATGGAGATAAGTAGCAACAGGGGCTGGCCCAGGCTCTTGAAGATGAAGACAAGCACCACATAGATGATGAGAATCGCGGCAGCAAGCGCCAGCCCGAGCTGGTCGAAAACGTCACCGATCTGTTCTCCGGCACCTGCCTCGACGGTCATGACGTTGCTGGGTAGATCGGCGGAGTCCACCGCGTTGTTCACGGCGGTTCGTAGTGCGCCAAGATCGTCGGCATCTTCTGGTGTCACAGTTATGGTGGCGGTGCGCTGGCCATTCACGGTCACAACGGTTGGTACCACGGATACTTGTTCAACGGTAGCGAATGCGGAGATGGGTTGCCCCGCGATCTGGAGATTCCGTAAGTCATCAACGGTCTGTGCCGGGCTGTCCAGCTTGACGTAGATATCGGTATCCACATTGTTCAGCGTGATCTGCCCGATGGATGGCGCCACAATCTGCGCCGAGATCATGCCGACGACGTCGTTCTCCGTCATTCCCGCTGCCCCCGCGGCATCGCGGTCAACCGTTATCTTCACCGACGGTTGCTCGGTCGCTAGGTTGGAACTTACCGTTTTCGCACCGGAGACATCCTGCAGCTCTGCCAACAGTACGTCGTTCGCCGCGGTAAGTGCCTCGTCGTCGCTGGCAACCAGATTCACTTCCACCGCAGAGGAGGTCAGTCCGGTGACGTCAGCCGCAGAAACTACGTCGCCCGACGCGTTGTCCTGCAGCGTCCGCTCCAACTCATCGCGCAGTGCCTCCTGATCCGCGTCGGGATCGGTAACGATGGTGTAGGAGATCGATGCACCCCTGAAATTGATTCCAGTGGGGGAGATCGTGGTTGCGACGGTTTCCACGCCGTCGACCTGCTCCAACGCCGCTTCTGCCGTCTGTGCATGTGCGGTTAGGGTCTCTATGTCTGTACCCGCCGGAGCATTCTGCGACAGCGACACCATATTCTGGCCCGTGCTCCCTAAGAGGTTGACCTTGAGTAGAGGGAAAAGAGCACCCGTGCCGACCAGCACGGCAATGGCAACAAGCAGGGTGACAACTGGATGACGCTGTGTCCCGCGCAATACGGGCCGATACATTCGGCGCAGCCACGTGTTTTCCTCCCGTTCCTCGGCTCGCAATCGAACGGCGTCTTCGTCCTCGCACGCTGGGGAGATGGCGGGCACTGATTCATCCGCACTCGCCGCACTATCGTCTTTATCGGCGTCCACTGCACTATCGTCGGAATCCTTCTGCTCGGAGAGTTCCGCCGACCTCGCCGCCTTCTCCGTACCCTGCGGCGTCGCCTCAACTGCGGCTCGTGCAGCGCGGCTGGGGCGCAAGAACCAGTAAGCGAGCACGGGAACGATGGTGAGGGCGGTGAACAGTGAGGCGGCCATTGCCAGCACCACAGTTAAGGCGAAGGGCCGGAAAAGCTCGCCGACCATACCGGAGACAAAACCGATTGGCAGGAAGACGAGGCAGGTGACAATCGTAGAGGCGGTGATGGCCGAGGCCACCTCGCGCACGGCGTTCGTGATGGCCGTGCGTCTGTCGCCGCCATACTCCATGTGCCGCTTGATGTTTTCAATGACCACAATGGAGTCATCCACGACGCGCCCGATGGTGATGGTCAGTGCGGAGAGGGTGAGAATGTTCAGCGAGTAGCCGGCTACCCTCATCCCGATGAATCCGATCAGCAGCGATAGCGGGATGGAGATCGCCGTCACCAGAGTGGACCGAAGGGACAGGAGGAACAACAGGATCACCAATACTGCCATCACAAGCCCCATCACGCCCTCTTCGGCGAGCGACGAAATCGAATCCGTTATGAAGGGCGCCTGGTCGAATATCGTGGTGAATTCGGCGTCTCCACCCACCAACGGCTGTAGCTCGGTGAGGGTATCGGTCAGCTCATGCGAGGTGTCGACGACATTTGCGTTCGACGTCGGATACACAACTAACGCAACAGCAGACTTTCCGTTGATGCGGGCGGAGAGTGTTGCATCCGCGCCGCTGAGCTCCACGCTGGCCACATCGCCCAACGGCACAGAGCCGTTAGTCTCTCCGGTGGCCGGATCGGTGGTGATGACAGGAATTGCTCGTAGCGCATCCAGCGAATCGATTCGCTGGCCGACCGTGACATCGAGATTCTTGCCATCTTCCGCTACCGTGCCTACGGGTACCGCCAACCCGTTGGAATCCATGGCATCCTGTAATGCTTGCGGCGTCACGCCATTCGCCGCCGCAGCCTCGGCATTGAGTTCAATGGTCACCCGCTGCTCCGGCGCACCAACCAGGGTCGCGGAGGCTACGCCATCGATCTTCTCCAGTTGAGGAACAACGGCGGTTCTGATGTTGTCGGCCGTCTGCAGGGCGTCGGAGTCACTGGTGACGCCGATCATGGCGAGCGGGATATCCGAAGACGCGCCCGAGGCCACCTCGGTGCTCGTGTCCTCCGGGAAATTCGTATCGGCGCGAGAGACCGCCTGTTCGACCTTCGCCGTTGCTCGCGCGGTATCGGTGCCATACTCCAACTCGACCGTGATCATCGCGTACGACGACGAAGACGTCGTCGTCGTCGATTTAACTTCCGGGATGGTCGCAACCTGCTGCTCAATTGGAACTGCGATACGCTCATTCATTTGCTCGGAGGTTGCACCCGGCGAAATGGCGATAACCGAAACAGCAGGCAACTCTACGGGAGGAATCAGTTCCCTTCGCATTGACTGCAATGACAGTACGCCGAGCACAGATGCGACGACGCAGACTAATGCAACGAAGGGTCGGTTCCTCAACGACGCGTGGGCCAGTTTATTCACGGGCAAAAGGTTATTCCCTCTAGGCGGGTCACCGCCATTCGGCGCGTGTGAATCACTCGGCTTGTGCGCAGTCACCTCACCGCGTTGTAGTCGTCATTCCACGCGTACGTGAATCGCTCCGTGCAAGCACAGGATCGACTCCGACAGCATCGCACTATTCCACACGGACGTAAATCGCGCCACGACAACACGAAACCCAGACAGAAAGACCCCACCATTCCACGCGTACGTGAATCGCTCCGTTATCTTCATTTCGGACATCCTCGCTGGCACCGCCGTTCGCGCGTTGACCAGTTGCCCGTTGGCCGTTCGCGCGTACGCGTGAATTGCACGCTCATGCTCCGGTCTGTTTGGTTCCGGCTCGCGCCGTTCACACGCGCGCGTGAAATTGCACTGGTCGGTGGAGCGGAAGGAGCTGACCGTGACGCGTACAACACGCATGTGAATGTGGGATTGCTCCTGGTTCCGATGTGCCTCTACGGCAGACATGACACTATGGCGGTGTATCTCTACGGCAGGTGAAGGTTACATCTCGCCCTGACTCATCGGGCGCGATGAGTGCGGGCATAACTGAATTGGGATCACATGCATTCGCCCGATGATCGGAGGCAAGGCAAGTGCGCAACGCCTGCTACAAGTACATATGACGCGAGTGCACGAAGGCGGGTGAGCGTGTAAAGCATCAACTTTACGAGTAATTGCACGACTTGTCAATTTCAAACCGTGGTCAAACAATGGGTAATGATACCCGTATCGAAGTTTGCGTATCTGCTCTAGCATAATTACCGCAAGCTATTGTGGTTGCTTGCCCAGGGCGCCGTGCGCGAGCCTCCAATAACGCCGCGGCGCTTACGCCCGACCTGCCCAGTCGGGTACTCAGAGGGTCCGCGCCTCCTACTTAGGACCCAGAGTTAGCCGGGGCCCCATCTAGCCGGGGTCCCGGCTCGTATTTTAGGGACCGGCGACGCAATTGGGGCTACATTCTGTCCATTACCCCCATCGGCAATGCTGAGGCGCGGATGGCCGCCGAGGACGCGCAAACCTTCTCCAGCAGAGTCTCACGGCATTTGTATATTCCGAACGCCCTGGACGGCAAAGAGCACCAACGCTTCCGAAAGCTCATTGAGCGGTACCTCAGTGACGCGGCAGTCAATCCGTTGTTTCCAGACTTCCTCGATATCGCCCGCACGGTAGTCGACAACCTCCCCCGAGGTGAGATCGTCGATGCCGTCACCGATATCGGATCCATTGTCACCGTCCGTTGCCAGTCACTCTGGCTCGGATGGAACCAGTCGCATGAGAAGGCCTTACTCACCTGGATGGAAGAGAACCGCGCTGCTGCTCGAATCGCCGCGTCACCACCCGGGAAGTAGAGCTCAGCGGCGTGCGAATCCCGGCGCATGAACGGGTCATCATCAACTGGACGGCTGCCAATCGCGATCAGCACGCATTCGACGATCCCGACGAGTTTGCACCACAGGCCAACCGTGAGAAAAACCGCGTCTATGGAGGCGGCCCACACGCCTGCCCCGGGCGACGTATTTCCACACTGGAAATACGTCGCCGGACTCATCGCGGTTCTGGAAGCCGGGTTCTGCGTGCTAGGGATCCGCAACGCGAAGCGGTGCCCGGCGGCGGATTCAGTTATGTCTCCATCGTCCTGGGAACCTAGAAACACCGCCTACGGTTCTCCCAAGCCGCTTGCAGCGTGCAGGGATCGCCGGGCGGCAGGCGGAGTGCCACACCACGCGCCGTCGATTCCCTACCCGAGCGGACAATTTCCGAAGGGCCCGTCACTCCGCAGACGGGACGAGAACCAGCCCCTACCCGAGCAGACTACTTGCGCAAGGCGGCGTTACGCTTCTTCTCCGCGGCACGCTCGGCCCGCTGGATTCTTGCGAGCTCGCGCGCCCGCTGGTTCGCCTTGAGCTCCTCGTCCAGCATCGGGAGGTCATCAATACTCACCAACTGGGCGGCGACGGCGTACTCCACCAGGCGTGCGCGGCGATAGGTGGCGTGCGCTCCCTGGCCGCCGCGCAGGCCCTTCACGCCTAACTGGTCAAGTTTGTCGCAGACGTAGTCGAGTTTCCGGTTAAAACGCGAACGCGTCCAGCCGATCCGCTCCGCCGCCTCTTCTGAGCGAGGAATATCAACGGACCCGGTGCCCACACGCTTCAGCCACTGCTCAGCAAGTGCCAGGATCACAAGCTTCTGTGCCGGCGACAGAACGATCTGACCAACAGTGGTCTCACCGACAGAAGTCCGGTTCCTATCCGATATTTCGTACACGTTGTCCGGCACGGTCACATCGATTTCGTATGTGGTCGGCCCGGCGGTGAAAACCAGGCTCATGTCACTGACAACTAGCGGCAATTGCGTCCCAGGACCGATCCACGACTGCAACATTCCCGCGTTTTCCGCCACGGTCACGGCAATACGTGAACCGACATTGCGGACCCACCACATATTGTTGTGATACTCGATCACAAGGAAATTGCGATGCAGGAAAGGGTTATCGTCGATGGCGAGGTCACCGACGCGCCCGATGGTGAAGGTACTGCCCGGGTCCACCCGGTAAATCTCCCCGCAAAACTCAACCTCCAACGGTGGGATATCACCAGGCGAACTCGGCTGTGCTGACATGTCTGCTACTGTGTCGTCGTCACGCATGCATGTTCCTCCTTCGACTGGAATCCATTCTCATTCTCCACCAGAACCTTGAGACACGTTTCAGGTATGCGCTTTGGCACAGTGACACTCATCTCTGTTGTGCTCTCATATACCTCAACCTGATCGGCTCCAACCAGGGTGTACTGGAACGTGTCACCCTCGTTCCCGTCGCCGTTCTTCCATGAAAAGATCACGTGCTCGCCGTCGGCAGACAGTTCGCCACGCAAACCCGTAACTGGGTACACGTAGTCATCGAGTGAGGTGGTCGGATGGGGCTCTGTCGGTATCGGATGCGGATCCTCTTCGGCGTCGGTATGGAAAATCGCCCACCATGCGGCGCCGATGATCGCAGCAACGACAACAAGCGTGATAATCCATCCCACCAAGCCATTTCCACGCGGCTCCGGATCCTCCTGGACGGTCACATCGGCGTCGTCCTTCACTCTCGCACGTCGCCGCGAACCGGACTCCTCCGTGTTCCCCGTTGCCGCCGTCGCACCATCGGAAGGCAGCGGATTGATCGTCCGAACCGCCATGCGGGTCGCATCGTCGTCAGGTTCGGAAAAATCCGGCTCGGCGGGAGCCTGCGCCAACACGTCCACCGGCGTCGGTTGCTGGTGCAGCAGAGACTGCACACTCTGCAAGGCGCGCGCAAACTCCAAGGCGTCCGCGTAGCGTTGCTGCGGCTCCTTCGCCATCGCCGTGGCAAGGACCCGTTCCATCTCCTCCGGCACATCGAAGCGGCCGGTTGACGGCACCGGAGAACGCAACACCCGGTTGATCACAGCAATCTCGGAGTTGTCGCCACCCTCAATTTCAAAGGGAGCATGGCCCGCGAGCATGGTGTACACGGTGGCGGCCAGTGAATAGACGTCCCCGGCGACGCCGGCTTCGCCCACGCCGGTTGCCTGCTCGGGGGATGACCAAGGCACGGAGAAACCCTCTGCGGGCCGTGGATCACCCACATAGGTCGCGATACCGAAATCAGTGAGAACCGGATGATGGAAGGCGGTCATCAGGATATTAGCCGGCTTGATATCACGGTGGACGATACCCGCACGATGCAGTGTCTCCACCGCCCCGGCGATTTGAATGCCCATTTCCAAGGTATTGGACACCGTCAGGCGGCGCTCGCGCAGCAGCGCGCCCAAATGCGGAGGCGGGCAATACTCCATCATCAAGTACATGCGGTGGTCGTCCGCCTCACCGGCTCCGTACACAGACAAGATGGATGGATGCGAACTCATGCGCGCCATGAGATTCGCCTCCGCCCGAAAGGCGCGGCGCATCTCCTCCGTCGCACCCCGGCGCATCACTTTCACGGCAATCTCGCGACGCGGGATCTGTTGTTCATACAAATAGACATCGGCGAATCCGCCGGAACCAAGAAACGACAGATACCGGGCGCCCGGGATGCGCGGCGGCGTGGCCGGACGACGAGTACTCACTGCGGCCCCATCATCGTTAACGTGACATCTTCACCGATATCAATAACATCACCCGGCTGCACGAAGTACGGTGCCGAACTGGTCACACGCACGGGATTCTCACCCGGCCGCAGCACATAAGTGCCGTTATTCGAATTCCGGTCAAGCAGCCGTACGTCCCAGCCGTCAACGCGAATCTCGCAGTGCACGCGAGAGATTTGCCGCTCTGGGCTCGGAACCGTGACCAGATGGGCACGTGGACGGCCTTCCTCCGGGGTAGCGGAGGGCTTGCGCCCGACGACGATATCCGCGTCAATAGGGATCTGGAGGCCGGTAGACACCAAAACCATTCCCAGCGAGGGGCGTGGGTACCAATTGGCCTGGCCGACTACCGGGTTCCCGCACACCCGGCAGAGCGGGGCGTGCGGAGGATTCGGGTGCCCGAATTGACACAGCATGGCCAACACCATTGCCGGCGGTTCAATGGCCTGACGCAAAGACTGCGCCGCCTTCCCCATCACCGTCTCGCCGTCGTGGTCGCCATCGTCTGCGATATCCGCTTGCTCCCCCGCAGTACCGAACTGTGTGAGTTCAGTGAACACAACCGCATCCTGTGCCATCGTGGAGGCATCGCCCACGGATTCCGAACGAGGTGGAGCAAATCTCTCCGCGTCAAATTGATCGGCGCGCGGCAAGCCGCTCTCGGCCGTGGGGAGTCCCTGCCCGGCAGGCGGTGGCGAGGCGACCCCGTCATTTTGCGCGCTGGCGGCAGTCTCCGACACTGGCGGGAACTTGGCCGTCGGCTGGTGCTCGAAAAGCGGGTTGAGCCGTGTCGTGGGCGCTAGTTCCGGCGAGAACGGCGAGCGATCCGCGGGCGATTCCTGCCGTGCCTCTTCGACTTCGTACTGACCGGTGGGCAGCGCGGCGATGTCATCCGCGACAACGTCGCCGCCCGACGCCGGGGCAGGCTCTGGCTGGCCGCCAATATCCGAAGCCGATTGCTCGCCGTCGGCCACGCCTTGCCCACTATGGGCCTCTTGGCCGGACTCGTCACCTACCATCGGCTCTCGTTCGGTACCGGAAGC
Source organism: Actinobaculum sp. 313 (assembly GCF_003073475.1). Taxonomy (GTDB): domain Bacteria; phylum Actinomycetota; class Actinomycetes; order Actinomycetales; family Actinomycetaceae; genus Asp313. The sequence continues at coordinate 2,632,495 of NZ_CP029033.1, forward strand.
GGGATCAGGCGCAGCTTCCTCAACCGGAAGCGCAGAGTCTACCCGATCCACCGCAGGATCGCTCGCCGACTGGTCCACCAAAGGTGGCTGATCCGCCGAGGCGGGGGTTCCCACTGCTGTGCCGCAGATCCAGACTCCTCCTGCGGCGCCGCGTACGGGAACAGTACCTGCTCCGGTGCCGCCGACTCAGCCGATCCTGCCTGTGTGGGAGCAGCCTGCGGTGTGTGATTATCCAGTTGCTTCAATTCGGTGAAGATCTCGCTGATATCGGCTGTAATCGTGTCCGCGTTTCGCACGTCCTGACCGTCCGCAGCACTGGCACTGCCTGCCACGGCAGCGGGGGGATTGCCCGCAAATTGTTGGGCGTCCCCGGCCTCCGCATTCTCGGCGGGAGACGGGAAACCGAGCGGGCCCACATTTGCCGGGGAGACCTCCCGCGGCCCTTCCTGTGTGGCCGCCCTTGCTTGGGCCGCTTCCTCCTGTGCAGCGGCCTGCATTTCCGCCAGTATCTGTTCCGCCACGGACAGGGAAAGCTCCACGGTGGGCAGCGTGGCCGTCGGCTCTAGCACAGCCGCGGAGATGGCCTCCAGGGAAAGCTTGCCCGTTTTCGACGCGCCCACTTCCTCACTTCCTTCCTCTGCAGCAGAGGAGTCGTTTGGCCGGGCTGTCTCCTCTGGTTCGTCTGCATGGAGTTCGTTAGCGTCGTCCCACTCTCCGCTCTCTTCCCTGTGAACTGGTTCGGCCACGGGAGACTCGACACCGACTGAAGCAGGAGCGCTTTCCTCCGCAGCACCTTCCTCCACCGCGTCCTCCTCCACAGCGGCGGGCGCTGCCTCTCCGACATTCGCTTGGTCGGGCGTGGCGCCTGCCGCACCATTTCCGGTAGGCACCGTACCCGTATCGGCGGCGGGCACCCACTCCTCTTGCGGGCCGCTATCCGCGGCATTGAGTGCCTCGGCTGTGGATTCTTCCGCTTCGGCATGGGAGAACTCATGCGGGTACTCATCAACCCTGGCGGATCCGGCCTGCTGCACCGCTTGCGCCTCGTCCGGCGCCACCTCACTCACGGCCGTTTGAACATCGTCCAAAGCTTCGTCTGCGCCACCCGTAACCGGCTCGGTGCACGCCGTCGTATCGGCCTGAGCACGTACCGCATCCCCAGGCTCGTGCGGCATCGAATCGACCGCGAGGCCCTGCGCTGCGGCGTCGACGACACCGCCTTCCGGGATGATGGCGGCATCCTGATCGGTGGCGCCATCCGGTTCAGAAACGGACTCCTCCCCGACGAAACGGTGTTCGCCGGGTCGGGCGACATTTCGGTACCGGGAACCTCATCGATAAAGAAATCCTTGGGTTCGTCGGCCACAACCGGCATTTCGGCGGCCGCAGTTGCCAGCACGGGACCATCAACGACATCGCCCTCGGGCAGCGATGTTTCCGCGATTGGAGCGGAAATCGCCTCCATTTCTCCGGTGTCGAACGGGCCACGAGTTTCAACCTTTACCTGTTCCACCGCGCGTGCCGAGGCGGCCCAATTCGACCCCCAGGCAGAACTGATCGCGTGGATAAGATCCGGAACGCCCACCGCAGGCAAGGCGGCAATAGCGCCGATAGCAGGGGCGTCGTCGTCGCCCAGGCTCACGGTAATATCCATGGTGCGCGTGACACCGTCACCCAATAGCATCTCCTCGCCCACTGCGGGCGCACCCCATGTACCACTCGTCAACACCGACGTAGACGACATGCTCATCTCCGCGTCGTCGGAGTCAAAACTCTCACCGTCGGATGCCGAGCCTTCGACCTCACCGGCCCGCAGCACGAAGCCACTAAGCCCCCAGACGCGCGACTCGATCCAACTGGCAGCGCCATGGCCCTCGCTGAGAATCTCACCGGACTCCCGCGCGACGATCATCGGACCACGTACAGCCATCCGCACATAGTCGCCCTCCATGCATGCCAGAGCGAATGACGGCAGCTTGTCAAAATGCGCAAAACGCCCGCTAATCGCCTCCAGCAACTGCGAGAACCGCGCGCCGGAGCGAATCGCCTGCCAGATCTCCGCAGCGAAGTCGCTATCGTCGCAATCCATCAGCAGCGCTCCGCGTGGCGCCACAGCACCCGCAAGTCCGCCGGGATGCATTTTCGCTTGTTCGATATGCACGTACCCTCCTACCCCCGTAGCTGCCGCGGCACGGTGTCGTCCCTGGCCGAACGTGGTGCCGCTGAAACCGTAATCCCGTTCGAATCCGAGTACTCCCACTGGGGGGCACAATCGAGAATGTCGACCACAACTACAGTGACATTATCCGTTGTCCCGGCTCCTAGCGCACGCTGAACCAGGGTTTCGGCTGTCTCTTTCGTATCCTCCATGTATCTTGCGATTTCCGCAATTTCCTCTTCCCTCACGGAGCCGCTCAACCCGTCCGAGCAGATAACGAAACGGTCCCCCATGTTCAGCGGTAACAAAAAGGTATCCGCCCGTACCGACGGTCCGGATCGCGCGCCCAGCGCACGAGTAATGACATTGCGATAACGCGAATAACGCGCCTCCTCGACACTGAGGCGACCCGCATCCACAAGTTTCTGGACCTCGGAGTGGTCGCGAGTGACCTGTGAAAAGCCTGCTCCGGAAAGATGATATGTGCGTGAGTCGCCAATGTTGAACACTCGGGCACACGGGAACTTTCCCTGCCGCGATAACACGATGCCACTGAGAGTGCAGCCTGGCGCCTTACCGGCATGCGCAAGAGCATCGACTTCCCGCGCGGCATCCGCAATCGTCGCCTCCAACTGCTCGCCGGTCACAAACTCGTAACTGGTCAGGGGCCGGAAGCACCGCACCGCAGTCTGCGATGCGACCTCACCCGCCGCATAGCCACCCATTCCATCAGACACCAGAAATACCGGGGAATCCGCGAGATATGAGTCCTCGTTGAGCTCCCGCATGCCGATATCCGTCGCCCAACCGGAGCGTGCCGAGGCGCGTGCCATCAGTACATCCCTACCTTCAACCGTCGGCCTCCCAGAATCACGGAGTCGCCGTCGCGCGCCCACACGGGGTTACCCGGCGTCACCTGCTGTGGTTCACCACCCGCGGCGACGACGACGGTGCCGTTGGTGGACCGCAGATCCTCGACAAGCACCATGCCATCCCGCAAGGTGAGCGCAACATGGGTCTTCGAGACAGAGCGACTCGGATCGGTGATCGGAAGCATGTCGGCCCCTTGATGTGCCGGATCCGGCGCAGGGTTACGGCCGAGCACCAGGGTGCCATTCAAGTAACGGACCGTGCCATCATCGAAGATCAACCGGGCACGGGCGGCGAAAACCGGTGCCACCCCCGGCTGTATGGGGAGATTCGGAGGTTGCGCAGGCATTTCACCCCCAACACCCGCGGGCCCGGCGGAGATGGCGCTGGGAGCGCTCCACGGTCCCGGTTGTTGGCCGACGAGAGGGGAAGCAGCAGACACCGGGAATGCTGCCGGGCTTCCTGCAGATTGCCCTGAAAACGCCGCATTCGGATCCATCGGATAGGGTGCCGCTCCGGGTACACCGGGCTGAGCCGACCAGCCGTAGGCAGGGGACGCCGCGGAAACCGGCGGCGGCGGGATAAGAGGAACTTGATTCCCTCTACCTCCCAACAACTCCCCCGGGCGCAGGGCCGGAACCGGGTCCATATGGGTACCTTCCGGTACCGGTTTCTCCGACTGCGCCAGGTAAGACGCATTGGCCGCCAGTTCGTCCTCGTCGTAGGGCTGCCTCGTATCTACAACGATCAGCCCGGCGAAACGGTCGAACCATGTCCGCCCCAAATCATCACGTGACACGCGCAGAATCAGCACGAGACCCACCAGGACGGTACAAATGCCGACCACAACCATGAGCAGGTACTTGACCAGAATAGAAAGGCCTGGCGCACTGCCATCATTCACCCGCACCGAAATAACGCCGGTGGACAGCAGACCGGGCAATGCGCCGGTGATCGCACCGAAAAGCACGTCCAAGATGGCGAGTATCAGCAAGATGGCGCCCGCAGCAACGTAGGGCACCTTCTGCTCCGAGAACGATGGGAACCCCGCGTCAATGATGGGTAACGCGGCGGCTGCCAACTCGATAAGCAAGATCAACGCCGATAGCAGGCTGGCGGTTCTCCGCCTTCTGCCACTGGCGGGCTTATAAAACACCTGCTGTTCCATTAGTTATCTTCTCCTATCACGGGTGAGGCGGAAGCGGAGTCGTCGTCCCCCGGCGCGGCAGCTGTGCAACAAGGCGACTCCACAGGGAAGGGCGAGGCGCCTTATGGCGAGAATACCGCAGAGATCGCAGTGAGAACCGTGATCTCCGCGAACTGACACGGCGGATCGCCGCCTTGGCCTGCTCCGCAATGTCCCATGTCACATTGAGATCCTGCGGGGAGATGTCGTGCCAGGAAAAGACCGCTCGGTCCGCTAGCGACGCCGTCGAGGAAATTACCGCTCGGGATCGCCGTGCCGTCTGATCCTGCCGCGGCCTGGGGTCCGCCGGGATGGATGCGGATGCACCCGATGGCGCGTGCGGTCCCCAGACAAGCGCCTCAGTGTCGCCTCGTAGACCCGTCGCACCAGTCGAATCGGTTCCGCGAGTTGCACCACTACCGTGCTGCGCGGCATTTTGCGCTCCCACCGGTGTTACGGCAGTCGGCACGGAAGCGGCGCCAGCGGGCACAGATACGGCTCTAGTCGGCGTTGCCGCGGCTGCGGTTGCATCCGACGAAGCCTCATCGGGCTTGTGCTGCCTCAGTCTGCTCGTCACCGCAGCACTGATGGAACGCGCCTGCTCGCCGCGCGTCTGCCGTGGATCGACCGCGATGTTCCCGTCACGCGCCGTATCAAGCACATCCTCCCACGCTCCGGCGGCTCTTACATCCGCAGTGCCGGTGGTCCGCCGTCGTTTCGTCCGCCATCGCTTCAAAAGGAGGATGATGACGAACGGTGCCAGGAGGAGCAGGATCCCCAACGCGCCGATCAGCAAGAAGACCAGCCACCGCGGAGTTTCCCGCTCGTCGGCAGAATCGTTCCGGTTGTCCTCGGCCGACTCGATTTCGAGCTCAACCGGATCGTCCGGAGGATCCGGCGGTTGCAACACCTGTGGCTGCGGATTCGGCTGCGGGTCCGGATCCGGCTCCGTCCACTTCTGATCGCGCGGCGGCGTCGGATCGAAAGTCACCCACCCCACGCCGTCGAAGTAGATCTCTACCCATACATGCGCGTCGCGCCCGGTGATTTCAATGGTTCCATCGCCGTAACTATCCGGGTAGAAGCCCATCACCACCCGCGCCGGCATACCCGATGCTCGCGCCATCAGTGCCATGGCGACGGCGTACTGTTCATCGTCGCCCTGCATATGGTCGGCGTTCAGCAACGAGGTTATACGCTGCGCGCGGTGTCCGGGCCGCGAGGAACGGTAGCCCTCTGTTCCATCCGTGTAGTATCCGGTCGTGTAGAGCACCTGCTCCAAGGCACGCGCCTGTTCGATGGGATCCGTCTTGCCACCGATGAATTCCTGTGCCTTTTGCACGGCAATGGTGGGCACACCGGTGTTGTCGTCCATTTCGACCGCGCCAAAGCTCCGCCCGGCGAGCTCCGCGTCCGAATACTCCTGCGGAACATTCACCGTGGTCGTATAGGTATCGCCACTGGTCAGCCCCTCGGTTGTCAGTACGGTTTCCAACTGCGGCGAGTAGTACAGCGATGAGGTCAGATCGTCGGAGCGAGGGCCGGTGAAGTTAATCTCCTGCAGGTCTCCACCTCCGGGAATCCACACCCCGTTGTACTTATCAATGGTGATCTCCAGCGTCTGCTCGGTGGATCCGGCGGGCGCCACGTCCTGCGTGGCAACCGTACCGATGCGCCGGAACGCCTCGGAAGGACTGTCCGATACGTTGTACACAATACCGTTGTAGACGTCGAGTGATGCCAGGCGAATCCGCCCGCCCTGTGGCAGACCCTTGACCGTGAACATGGTCTCTTTGCCCTGCTGGTCAACATAGGAGCGGAAGCGTGACAGGGGTGAGGAGTATTCGCGCACATTCAGCTGTGGCGTAATATGGTCGCGAATTGCAAACCGTCTCTCGCTGTGCGTAAGTACCGGTCCGGCAAATCCGGCCACCAGAGCACCGGTCAACACGATTGCCGCCGCGCTGAGCCGCCGTCGCCGCAGGGCTGATTGTGACGCTGTCTCCGCGAGCGTTACTCGCCGCCGTTCCCGGAGCCACGCACACCACACCAGCCCGAGCACGCCCAGAGCCAAACCGATCCAACGGGCGTACGGCGCATACTGCGACCCCCAGAGAATGCCGAGAAGCAGTTGCAGCCCCACCGGCAGCAGCGACCATTCGGGGCGTTTCGTGCGCATCGCTATCGACAGGGCGAGCACGCCTGCGGCAACCCCCACCAGGTACGGAAGCACGGTCGCATTCGGGAAGGCGCTGACCGGCGGGGAGATTGTCAGCAGATCCTTCCAGCCATTGATCGCCTGCACGAGCAGGATACGCAGGGTTGTCGAACCGGGAAGAATCCCCGCAATGGTAGTGGACGGCAGCGCACACACACCACCGAAGAGCAAGTAGGCGACGACGCCCAACACGGCTGTTAACCAAGCGGTCAGACGCAGCCGCAGGCACAATACTGCCACCGCGAGACCGACTAGCACGCCACCAAAAGCAGCCCGGTACCCGTTGGCGTCACCGTACAGTGGCCCCCAAGTTGCTGCGGCGGCAAAAAGAAGCACAATAAGGGGCAGCACATCGCGCCAGGTCAGTCGTTTCGTCATGCTCCCACCGCCTTGTGTACAGCCAGACCGAGCGACTCGAGGTCCGCAATAGTCACAATCGTCAGGCCGGAAACGTTGCGCCGTTCGGATGTTGCACCCGTATCGACGCGGAGAGCCAGGCATCGCGCGTTGATGGGGATGCGCTGGTAAGCGCGGTGCAATTCTGAGACCGACAGTTGTGAACCGGTAACCAGCACGACGACGGAGGCATTTGGTACTCGGTCGGCCGCGCTTGCCGCCAGCTCGCGCACGGGCGCCAGACCCTGCTGAGCTTCCAACCTGGTCATGGCATCGAGTAGGCGTGACGCGGATCGGGTGGGAAGCATGCCGAGTTGGCTGAAGAAACTCAGTTCCCGTCTTTCGCGTATCACCGCTGTGCTCACGGACGCAGCCACCGAGATGCCAAGTTCGTACTCGTCATCGTCCGCCCAGGAGAGAGCGTCGTCGTCAAACAGAACGAGGACCTGCGCGCGCCGAGTCTCTTCAAACTGCCGTACCATGAGCCGACCCATGCGGGCGGTTGTCTTCCAGTGCACGGAGCGCCGGTCATCTCCAGGTACATAATCACGCAACGCATGAAAAGCGATGTCGGAGGAGGACAAATCCTGCGTGGTTGCACCCTCAATGTCTTGGATGAAGCCGACCGCCAGCGAACTCATGGGGACTGTGCGCGGGTGGATGTACAAATCCTGGGCCTCCACCCACTGTTGCTCTCGCCGTAACAGGCCGAGACCGTCGCCTCGGACCGAACGAACCGGGCCGACGGTGATCACACCCCGTCGCGACGTCGGAATCGTGAAAATCTCGGAATGCTCCGCTCCGCTGCCAAGCGTCGGCACCGGGAACTGTGTGGTCGCCTCCCCCACCGGAATCTCAATTGTGGCGACGGGACTGGGGCGAGTGGCCTCGTTCACCACGCGCAGCTCCCCGACGGCGGCCTCCCCGACGGTGACGCGGCCACTGGCCAAATCCAAACTCACACGGTAGCGGGTCGAGCCGATCACCCAAGCAATGGCAAGCAGGAAGACAATCGCTAAGAATACCGCAAGGACGATGAGTTCCATCCAATTCCGTGTCCTTCCCACGCTCCAAGCGGCAATAGCGAGTATCAGTGCAACCCAACCGAAGCCGGTGATGGTACCGAGTGCACCCGGAATGTGCCGCAATAGCGGGACACGGTCCAGCCAGGCACGCATGCGAGCACCCCACTGGGCGGCCAGCGCACCGATTTCACGCAGCGCGGCGGACGCGGCGTCACGGCGGGAGTGGTTTTCGACGAGGTACGGAGACGACATCTACTTACTTTCGGACGGTCGGGACGGAGACGTCCTTCAGCGTTTCCGCAATCACCTGTTGTGCCGTGGCTCCGGCGAACTCCGCGTCGGGGTCCATCACGAGCCGATGTGCCCACACGGGTTCGGCGAGGAACTTGATGTCATCCGGCAACACGAAATTGCGGCCCTGCGACAGCGCCCATACCCGTGCCACACGCACCATGGAGATAGCTCCACGGGTGGACACACCCAGGCGCACATTCTTATGCGAGCGAGTTGCCATAACCAGCCGTTGCACATAGTCGAGGATGGCGTCGTTGACATAGTTGACACCCGCCATCACCGCCATGCCCTGCACGGCCTGGGTGGAGATCACCGCCGGCAGAGTTCGTGAGCGGTCCGGTTCGGCCGACCCCTTGAGGATCTCGATGCCGACGCTCCGATCCGGGTATCCGATCATAGTCTTCACGAGGAAACGATCCAATTGTGCCTCTGGCAGCGGGTACGTACCCGCCTGCTCAACGGGGTTCTGGGTGGCGATCACCATGAACGGAGTATCGACCTCGTGTGTGACGCGTCCGACCGTCACCCGGCTCTCCTCCATCACTTCCAATAGCGCTGACTGAGTCTTCGGCGACGCGCGGTTGATCTCATCTGCCAGCACGATCGAGGCAAAGATTGGACCCTTGTTGAATTCCCACTCGTTACTCTTCTGGTTGTAGATCTCCACACCCGTGATGTCGGAGGGAAGCAGGTCCGGTGTGAACTGAATACGAGAATGCGTGCCCTGTACCGTGGCAGCCAGCGCCCGGGCGAGTGCCGTCTTCCCTGTTCCCGGAGCATCCTCCAGGAGCAGGTGTCCACCTGCGAACATGCAGGCGAGCGCCAATCTCACCACTTCTTCGCGGCCGAGCAGCGCACGGCCGACGTTTCCGGTGATACGCCCGTAGGTATCGGCGAACCAGGCCGCGTTTTCCTCGGTGACCTGCTGAATCTCTAGCATTGCGTGATGTCCTCCTCTAGAATCATGCATTCTCGAAAGCCTTGTGCCGCCACTTTTGCAACACCTGCGCGTAGACCTTGCCGGACGGATATCCCGTTCGTGTGGCGGGATGACTAGTGCGGTGCCGCGTTACCGGTGCACTTCCAGTTGTCATATGCGCTATTGACATCTCCTGCTCGTGCGATGCCTCCTCCCTCTAGCTCCAAATCACGTTGGCTGACATTACCGTTGCTATCCACGGTGAAGATCACGCTGCGCGCACCGGAGGGACCGGTGCAACTGACTTCGCCGGTGCCCGTTTGAGGTGTGTCGTAACCGTCGAATCGCACCTGGATCTTGTTTTCGTCTCCGATGGAGAAGGTGTAACGCTCAATCTTGTCGCCGGTCCTGCCATTCGCACAGTTCTGGGCAGCGGCGTTGCCACCGCTGGGTGTACTGCGGTAGGCGGTGATGCAGACTCTCCAGTCGGCACTCCAGCCCGGATCGAAGGTGGTGCTACCGGAGGCGTCCACGTTGCCACTTGCGGACCCCGACAGTTCAAACCCGCCGGCCGTCCCGTGGAAATTGCCTCCGCTCCAGGAGCACGTCACCGTACGCGAATTGCTGCTGACATTGCGGCATTCGAGTTTGGGCGCTTCCGGGGTTCCGTATGGGGTCGCAGAGACCGTGTCGCTTTCCGCACTCGAGTACTTCTGGCTGTTAAAGGTGGCTGTGGCTCGGAACTTCACCGAGTTGTCCTTACCGTCCTCCAGCCCATCAATCGTTCCGGAGACGGCCTGCCACGGACCACTGTTCACGCTCATCTCATAGGCAATCTCGCTGTCCTTCCAGCCGTTGACGGCCCCGCCTCCACTCGGCGAAGTAACGGCGAGTTGCCCGGCCTGACCGGTGGCTCGCACGGAGCCGCCGGTTGGTTTGCCCGGTACGCCGCGCACCGCGACGGTGGCGTTCTTCGTCTCGGAGTTGGAGCCACGCGCCGCATCATTTACGGCATACACCGCGACCGAATGGTCACCGTAGGGCAGATCGACAGTCACCGAAGTAGCGGTAGTCGTCTGCGTTCCACCGGGATATTGCACCACGTAGTTCTCAATCGCCCGGCCGTTATTCGAATCGGGCGCAGCCCAAGAAATAACAACCGTGCCACCGCTACCAGACGTCTCTCCGAAGGTGGTGTTCTCCGCCTTCAGATCCTTCACCGGTCCGGGTGGCCCGTAGGGGGTGACGGATTGTGAGGGCGCCGAGGCTGCCGATGAGCCCTGTGCATTGTTGGCCACCACCGTGGCGGTGCAGGCGGTGCCGTTGGGAACATCGACGGTTACCGTCGTCGCCGAGACCGTTGTATGGCCGGTGCAGTAGTTCACCGTATATGACTGCACCGGGCTGCCCTCGGTCTCGGCGGCATCCCAACGGAAGGAGACGTGCCCATCGGTGGCCTCCCCCGTGACGTTCTGCGGCGCCTTCGGCACCACGTCCAACCTGATCGTCCCGGAACGTGCCGGATCTGAACCACCCACCGCGTTGTATGCGATTACCTCGAAGGTGTGGTCGCCCAGTTCGAGATCGCCCATGATGCACTGGGAGCCAACCGGGCAACTCTGCTCCTTCCCCGATGTCAGATCCCGCACCACGAAGCGCGTGAAATCGGAACCGTTCGGCGAACCGTTCGTCCAGCGGATAATGGCCGTATGCGCGTCGGTGGCCTGAGCCGAGATTCCCGTCACCGGATCCGGGCGGCCCTGCACGTTCAGGCGCAGGATGCCCCGCACGGTACGCGAGGGATCCCGTGTGGCGTCCTGTAGGTGGTATTCGACGATGACTTGCCCGTGCACATTATCCGGCGTTGTCACCGCTACGACGGTGCCGGCGGCACTCACCGTGGCATTGCCGGAGGTCACCGTCGGAGTACCGGAGAGAGTCAACGGCTCATTCGGAAAGGGATTAATGGCAAACTCCGTCACATCGAAACGCGTTGTCGACCCGGCGCTGACCGTTGCCACATGTTCGCTGATCTGAATCAGAGGCTTGTCGGTTCGCACGATCACAACTGGGAGCGCGCCCTGCACATCGTCCTTGCCATCACTGATCGTGAGGCGGACTGTGCCCGCCGTGCCCACCTGCGCGGAGGCTGCCGCTTTGATACGCAAAACGGAGCCGTTGAGATCGGCGGATATTCCATCGGGAGTGGTGCCTACCGAGTACTCCAACGGATCGCCGTCGTCGTCCACGGTCATGGCGTTCAAGTTGACGGTTGCCGTATCTCCACCGGCCTCTACCTCCACGGACGTCGGGGTGAAGATCGGGGCTCGGTTGCCTTCTGGTGACACCTCGATGGGAAGAGTCACCGTGGCGGTTCTGCCGCTCGGATCATCCCGGCTGCTGCCATCGGTGACCGGCAAGGTTATGGAGGTGGACCCGGAGAAGTCCTCCCGCGCGGTAAACGCTAGGGTGTCATCATCCACAACCAGGCTCGATCCGTCCCAACCTACGGAAGCAGCCACCTTGCTCGGGTCGGCGATCATCACCGAGTGTCCGGGGCGCGACATGACGTAGTCATTGAGGTTGATCGTCGTCCTCTTACCGGATTCCACAAGAATGGGAACCTTCGTCGAATCGACGGTGGGGCCGCTGAGAGTGTTGGCCGGAACGCGCACAATCGCCGAAGCAGACAGATCTGAGCCGTCCGTGACCGTGTACAAAATGACGCGCCTCGTCTCGGCCGTGTCAATGGTCAGCGTGCCATCCTGGTTCACCTTGACGCCGTCGTCGCCGCTGCTCACCGTGCTCTCCAGGATGTCTCCATCCGGGTCCTCGTCGTTGGCGAGCACGTTGACGCGTACCGTTTTCTTGCCGTAGGCGTCCTGCCGGTCCACGGCGTCGTCGCGCGCTACGGGTGCTCGCTCCGGAGCAGTCTGCGACACATTCACGGTGAGTAACCCGTTGGCGAAGCCGCCGCGACCGTCGGTGATCTGGTAGGAAACCTGGTAAGAACCCTCTTGCGCCGGGGTCTCAATCACCACGGAATTGCCACGCTGCGACAAATCCATTGATGTCTCACTGGTCTGCGCCGAGTCCTGCACCAAGGTAATCGGGTCTCCATCCGGATCGGTGTCGTTCTCCGTGACCGGCGCCGCGATGCGCACACCTGGGCGAACATTGACCTCGTCGCGGGCCGCCACCGGCGCCTGATTCACCGTGGTGGGCGGCGCAATGCCCACCCGGATGCGCGCCGTCGCGGTCTTACCGAAAGCATCCTGCACAATGTAGGTGAAAGTGTCGGTGCCGGAAGAACGCGGATCCGCCTTATAGGTGATCGATACGGTTCCCGCCGACGCCGTGCCCAGATGGGGGATTCGCCCACACCCACCAGTTCAACCGAGTCACCCTCGGCATCAATACCGTCCAGTTGCACCGGGATGGTAACGGTCTGGCCGGCAATGGCACGTGCCGTGATGTTCTGCGGAGTGGGAGCGGTGTTCTTCTGTTCGTCGACCGCGGTCACCGTAATATTCACCCTGGCGGAAGCAACATTACCGAGGGAATCCCGCACCGTGTAGACGGCATGCGTGGAACCGGTTTTCTCGCCGGCACGGAAACGGATCACGTTGTCGGAGAGGAAGACCTCGCCCATGGCCGGATCCGCATTGGATTGCACATCCGGCAACACGGTCAACGTCAACCCCGCCGGGGAACGGTCATTGTCCAACACGGCGACGGAGCCCACGTCGCCCGAGCGCACCACCAGGGTGTCATCTCCGGCTTCCGGGGGCTGGGAATCGTCGGCTGTCGGCGTCGGGATGGCCGTTACCCGCGCCGTCGATGATGACACGCCATTGGATGCGGTGTATGTGAACTCGACCGGCTCGGTCAGGCCAGAGGGTGCGGTAATACGAACCGTCTCGTGGTTCACCGGAGAGACAACCAGTGGTGAACCGTCCACAGTCTGCACCGATTGCACCGTGAGCACCCCGCCCGCCGGGTCGGTGTCATTGGAAAGCACGTCGACGACGGTCTGCCCACCGGAGGGCAATAGTGCGAGATCGTCCTCCAGCACAGGTGGCGTCTCATTGTCCGCCTCGAAGGCATCAACACGGATCACTCCCACCGAAGTGGATGGACCGTCGGATACGGAATACGACAGGTAGTAGGTTCCCGGCTTATCCGCCGAAACGGTCACCGTTCCGAGAGCGGCGGAAATCTGGGCAATAAGACCGCTGGGGGCGGTGCTGATTCCGACCAGGGAGAGCTGGTCGCCGTTGGCATCAACGTCGTTCTCCAGAGGCGCCACCGTCACCGTCTCTCCCACGGCCACACGGGCATGATCGGCGTTGGCGCGCGGCGGTTTGTTTCCGCCCTCGGTCACATTGACGGTGAAGGTTCCCTCCCCGGTGGCCTGCCCGTCCGAAACAAGCAGCTTAATCTCCTGCTCTCCGGGCATGCCCCCAGATGGGAGATAGTCAGCGAGCCATTCTCCTGGTAAGAAACGTCGAAGTCCTCCGGGGCGATCGCTCCGGCCAAATAGATGGCGTCGCCGTCGGGGTCGATCCAGTCACCCAGAACCTGCAGTGTCAGCGTTCCTCCGGCGCTCATCTCCGCCTCACTGAGCATCCACTGCGTTGGTGCCTCATTCTCCGAGAAGGGATGCACGTTGACCGTCACCGTCGCGGTATCGCTACCTCCCCGACCATCGCTGGCCTCGTAGTCGAAGACCGTTGAACCGGCGGCATCCTCCGGGGTGTCGATCTGCAATGCCTCGCCGTTGCGTATCTGGTTCAAGGTGCCGAAACCGGGCTCGGTTACCGGGGCAACGGTCAGTATGTCGCCATCCTTATCCGAATCGTTCATCGTCACGGGGAGGGTGGTGGTACGGCCTGGGCGCACACCGAACTCATCGTCTTGCGCCACCGGCGGCTGGTTCTCCTCTTCCCGATCCGGATCCGCACGCTGCTCGGTCAGATCGGCGCTGTTCTCCTGCGACTCCGTCTCCACCTTCTCTTCGCTCAGATCCTCATCCCAGTCCGAGATCATGAACATGTCCTCGTCGGGCAGCCATACCTTGCCGTCGGATATGTCGTTGAGCACGATCACCCGGCGGTTGACCCGAAACACCGGCTGCTGCGCTTGGGCCAGATCCGGATCGCCGACGGCGTCGTCGTTCTCCGTTCCGGCGCAGTCGCGCACGACACGGCCGCTACCCGACCAGGCGGCGTATGCACACCCCTCGTGCCTCACCGGCTGGGCGGCAACACCGGATGCCTGCGGGTTGTCCGCGTCGGAGGCAACCCGCGTTATTCCTCCGCTTGTGAGATTGACCTCATACAGGGTGGTGGCGGACGCGATAAGCACCTCATCCGCCTCCGGGCCGGCCTGCTGCAGCTGCAGCTGCTCGGAATCTCCGAGATCAACCATGCTGCCGCTGGGAAGCACGACGACTCCGCTGGTTGCGTCCAGAACCACGGAATCCTTCCCAACCGCTGTGATCTGAACGGAATCTCCCCCGGCCACATTGGCCGGGAGTTTGTGTTCGGTGATGGTCCGCGTCGAGCCTTCGGGAACGGATGAGCGCCAGACCCCCTCCTGTGCGGAAACCACGTGTACCGCCCCGTTCTGGCCCACGGCCAGCGCGCCGTCGGTGAGGTCAGTCCAAATCGGTTCGTCGACGGAGGTCGCGAAGGTATCGAAGGTCTCGGTGGGGGTAATCCACGCCTCTCCGGTGGCGGAGTTCAGAATGCCGAGTGTCCCATTGCCGATTCCCGTCTGGTTGGCGCCACCGAGCGCGTGCGGCGTACCGATTGTCACATCCGATGCCACCAGTGAGGCCAGGGTGTTGTCAGTGAGGTTTTCCGAGAAGACGGTGTCTTTCTCCTGCATAACGTCAGAATCCGCGTTGGTGCCGGCGGATGCGTCAATGGAACGGGCCGGATAGTTGAGGTGGCCCACCAGACGCTCACGGTTGTTGATTACCCAGACGCCGTTATCGTCCAGGGAGAGTTCGGTGCGGTCGATCCCGTCGTTGTTCACGACGACGACGATGTAAACAGCAACCAAGATGGCAGTGAGCATGATCGACACGGCGCGCTGGGCCCTCTTCGACATAGAGCGACGCGCAGAGAGCCTGCGGCCACGGAGCGAACGACGCGGCTCGGATGGTGACAGTGACACGAATGTCCCTCCTCATCGGTGACCCGTATACGCGACTTGCGAATGCGTCACGCTGTCTGCGCGCCCATAGGAGCCTGGAACCTGTCTCGCCAGAGCTGCCGCAGAAACTGTCCGCATCGCGGCGTGCCCCGCCGAAGCACGAGCTGATTTCCCTAATCGCCAGTGAGTGCGGACCACCTACGAATACACGAGATAATCGGTACCAGCATTCTAAGGCCATTTGTGGCCGAGAATTCCACTCGGCGCGAATGTGACTGACCTATCGCGGAAAAAAGGGAAGAATAGAGGCATGACGTCATCCTTCATGGACTGGGTGGCCGATGTGGCCGCCGAACATCCAGAACTGGTGAATGCCGTCGTCACAGTTGATGGAAGCTGGTTGGATATCCTCCTCTCCGATGGCAGGACTTTCCGCTTTCGTCCAGAGCAGATGGTTAAGCCAACACTGGCGGAAGAAGAACGACGGCGCAGGCTTGACCGCCTGATCTCAATCGGTATTCAACAGGCGAAGCCCGCCGCTCAATCCGAAGCTTCAGCCGCAACCATCGTTCCGGACGCATCCGCAGGTGCTTCCGGCGCCGACGACCTGATCGACTTCGAGTCGGACACCATACTTCCGATCGTGCGGGCAGCCGACTACTTCGTATCCTCACACGACCACGGCGTGGACAACTCAATGGTTTACCTGCCGTTGACCGATTTCATCGGGGTTGGCCTTGCGCGAAATCGCGCTGACAGCACGGACCCCATCTTCTTCGCCGACCTTGCTCAGAGTAAGGCTTCTCACGACATCGGCCAATTGTTCGGCAAATCCGTGACCACGTTGCGCTCGCTGAGTATGCGAGACGGGCAAACCGGGGTTGAACTAGCAAGAGCCCGTACTGCGGGCGCACAGACCTTCCTGCTCACGTCGCCGCCGTCATACCAGAGTTCCTGGTTTGCGGATCTTGATATGACCCGCACCCTCGCCGAGTCTCTATCGGAAGAACATCGCAACCGGCTGCCACTTTTTGTGCCGGTAAACCGCACAACACTCGTCATCGTATTCGCCGACGAGCCTCGCCTCCCGCAGTTCTTCTCCTCGCTGCGCGGCCACGACGGAGAGGCAGAGGCCATCTACCCACTCCCCCATACCGTAAGCGCCGATGGCTGGCGGGAGTGGATTCCGATGCGGGATCACCCGGCCACTGCGATGCTAGACATCCTACGCACCACTTACCGAAGGCGCATTTACATGAAACAGGTCGCAGCGATGGGCTCCTGGCCGCAGGACCTCGGCGTGCTGAAACCGTATAACGTGCATCGCCCACGTGCCGGGCAACGTGTGTCACTCGCCCAGTGGTCGAATCGCGATGAGCATGGGTCTATTCCAGACACCGATTTCATCTCCTTCGTGCGCCGCCCCAGTGGACTGCCCTGGGACGAGGACCGGGGCGACGTCGTAACCGTGCGCTCGCGTGTGGCACGAGAGGTCCTGGCGGATGAAATCCACCGCCTGGAGAACGTGTGGCCACCGCGCTGGGAGATCCGCGGATTCCCGACGCCCGGGCAGCTGCAGCAGCTCATCGATACTCGCGATCCCGAACTCTGAGCAACGCGACGGCGCGGGGCGGCGCATTCACCTGGTGTGGTGCCGCGCAGCGGGTCCATGATCGCGTCGCAGGCTGCGCGATCCCAGGAGGCCAACTCCACCTCGCGCGCCGCATGATCGAGGGCCACGTATTCTCCACGCGCGCCGCATGATCGAGGGCTGCTCTTGGAGGGGCGCATCTCTCGTTTAGGCGAGTACTGGCAGGTCTGAGAAACCCTCCACATAACCGATATGCCGTGGTGGCCGCCTGCGCCCTGCCGTAAAGGAATGCCGCTGGTCATTGCGGCAAACTGACTCCGTGCCGACGGTCGCGAGATTCTCACCGAGGACCACCTAGGGACGGTTTTCCCATAGCGATTGTCTTAAAGAAGGCAAAGATAGGTTAGGTAGAAGCAGCGGCACCACGCAGAGCCGCAGATGCACCGTCGTCGTCGACAAGGTGGATCAGGCGAATCACGTGGGCCGTGCCGGTCATGCGGTTCCGGTGCTGCGTGCTTGCGAACCGAACCGCACTGATCGTGCATGTGGCGCGCGCCGCATCCCATCTCGGTGGAGAGTCGTGGTACGGACCACATGGGGCATGCTGGTCATGGCCTCGCTGAAGCTCCGGTATGCCTCGTGCAGTTCATGTGATCGGAACGCCCCTGCGCGGCAACGAGAGACAAGGGAGTACAACATGCGAATACTTGCACTGGAAGCGAGTACGACGTCGGCTAAAGCCATGCTCTACGACAGCGAAACGGACAAGTTCGAGAGCGTCGCGCGGGAGTACAGCGACGACTACTCCACCGTGGAAGACATCAACCAGGCTGAAGCCGTTTACCAGCAAATGATCGCAGTGGGGCGCGAGGTCTTGAACTGGCGCAGCGTCGATGTGATTGCTCTCAGCGGCACCTGGCACAGCGTATTCCTCTGTGATCGGACCATGCGCCCCACCACACCTGTGTACTTGTGGAACTACACGGGTGCGAAGGATATCTGCAAGAGATATCGGCAGGACGACGCATATGTCCGTGACTTCTATCAGCGCACCGGTTGCATGGTCAATGCCATCTATCCCGTATTCAAACTTGATCTGCTACGCGAGACGGGACGGGATGTAGACAATTCCTACATCATGAGCCAAGGTGCCTACCTCACCTATCGCATGACGGGTGGGCGGGTCTCCACGCGCTGCTTGAGCAGCGGCACCGGCCTGATGAATATCCACAGCCGAGAATACGATCCGCAGATTCTGGCCGAACACCGTATCCAAGAATGGCAGCTCAGCCGCCTCGTGGACGACGACGCCTCCTTCCCTCTGACGCAAGAGGCCGCGAATCTGCTGGGCGTACGCAGCGGCATTCCCGTGATTCCAACCAACTCAGATGGCGGACTCAACCAAGTGGGTGTGGGGGCGATTCGGAAAGGCGTCGCAACGTTTTCCGTCGGCACGTCTGGGCCATTCGTCTCAGCTCCGACACCCCGGTAATACCCGATAGACCCAGCACCTGGTGCTACCTCTCCCCGAAGGCCTACCTTTCCGGCGCCGCCACCAATGGGTGCTGCAACTGCACAGATTGGGTCAAACAGCGCTTTTTCCCGAGTGGAACGAGTTACGAGGAGATCGAGAGCGGGGTGACAGAGGAGGCGGATACACCGGTGTTCCTCCCCTTCCTGTTCGGCGAGCGATGCCCGGGATGGAATGATGAGCGGCGCGGCGGCTTCCTGAACGTAGAAGCCAGCCACACCGCCAATGACCTCTATCGCGCCGCGCAGGAGGGCGTACTCTTCAACCTCTACCAGTGCTACAAGGTTCTTGCGGAAGCCAACGGAGCTCCAACCGAGGTAATGCTCTCGGGCGGGATTCTCAAGTCATCTGCATGGACGCAAATGGCAGCGGATATCTTCGGTGTGCCCATGTCCGTTAACGACGTTGAGCAGGGTTCTTTGCTGGGGGCGATTATCCTCGGAATGGAGCAGCAGGGGCTCATCGACGATGTGCGGGATTACAAGCCGACCGTCGTTCGCACCATCGATCCCGACCCTTCGCACCGTGACTTCTACGAGGAGAAGTTTGCTCGCTACCTCGAGTGCTACGAGAACAATTGCTGAGATCAGGTGGTGTGCCGTGGCATGTGGGCCGCAATGTTGCAAACGATCGTAGCTGCACGCTTCGGGGGCGGTGCTGCGAGAACTGCGGGGTGTCGTGTGACAATCGCGGGCTGTGATGCGAGGACCGCGGATCGTGGTGGGAAGACCGCGGGCTGTGATGCGAGGACCGCGGATCGTGGTGGGAAGACCGCGGCCTGTGATACGAGAGTCGCTTGCCGTGATACGAGAGTCGCTTGCCGTGATACGAGAGTCGCTTGCCGTGTTGCGAGAGTCGGGCCTGTGAGGTGGCAATCGTCGGCCATGGTGCGGCGACCTCGCGCCATGGTTCAGCGACCTCGCGCCATGGTGCAGCAATCCCGTGCCATGGTGCGGCGACCTCGCGCCATGGTGCAGCAATCCCGTGCCGTGATGCAGCGACCTCGCGCCATGGTGCAGCGACCTCGCACCATGGTGCAGCAGTCTCGTGCGACGGTGCGGCAACTGTTCAGATGCGACACGGGCCAACACGCGGTAGAACAGATTGGACACACAGAATAGATAGGACAAGTGGAATCGATAGGACAACGCATCGCCGACTGCGAGGCACCGCCCGGACTCGAACCGCCACAGCCAAGCAGTGACACAGGGCAAGGAAAGTGAGTATGAGCAAGGTAATTGTGACCGCCCGGTCCTTCGGGAAAACCAACGACGAAGCAGAGCAGCTTCTACGGGAGCATGGCTGCGACGTCGTGCGGATCAACGCGGGAACAGAGGCCGTAGAACAGCAAGTGCGGCGCGAAATCGTCGACGTCGACGCCGTCGTCGCCGGACTGGAGGAATACGACGCGGACGTTATCGCCAGCGCACGTAATCTGAAGGTCATCTCGCGCTATGGCGTCGGGTATGACAAGGTCGATGTGGAGGCCGCGAAGGCGCGCGGGATCGCGGTCACCTTTACCCCCGGAGCCAACGGGGATTCGGTGGCCGATCTGGCCGTGACGCTGATGCTCAGCGCGGCCCGAAACATTTGCTACATGAACAGGACGCTGCAACGCCCGTCCGGGCTCGAGATGTACCAGAAGACCCTGGGCGTGATCGGCGTCGGGCGCATTGGCAAGGGCGTGGCGCGGCGTTGCCGGGGCTTCGACATGGATGTGCTGCTGTATGACGCCTTCTATCAGGACCAGGAGTTTGCCGACGCCGTCGGCGGGAAGTTCGTGGATCTGGAGACGCTGATCCGCGAGTCCGATTTCATCTCCATTCACGCCAATCTGAACGATTCGACACACAACATGTTCAGCACCGCGCAGTTCCGGGCGATGAAGAGTACAGCTGTGTTGGTAAACACCGCGCGCGGCGGCATTGTAGATGAGGATGCCCTGTATGACGCGCTGCGCGACGGCGAGATATATGCGGCGGCGCTCGACGCAGTTGCCGATGAGAGTAACGAGGCGAATAACCGGCTGCGGGAGTTGGACAACTGCATTCTCACGCCTCATGCCGGCGCGGCGACGCGGGAGGCGTCCGCGAAGATGTCGCTGATGGCGGCGCAGAACGTTGTTGACGTGTTGGAAAGTGGGACCTGCGCGAATCTGGTCCCGCCCCTGCGGTAACCTCGGTGTTGCTGACAGCGTACAGTCCCATTGTCATGATGGCGTGATCAGGAGGTTCTGATGGTAGATGTAATCGACGAGTGTAGGAAGTGCGGGCTTGTGCCCGTCGTCGTGCTGGAGGACGCAGCGGATGCGGTGCCGCTTGCGCGGGCCATGCTGGCCGGCGGTATCAACGTCATGGAGATCACCTTCCGCACCGACGCCGCGGAGGAGTCCATCCGCGCGGTCACCGCCGAGGTCCCCGGAATGCTGGTTGGCGCCGGTACGGTGCGTAATCTCGATGAATGCCGCCGTGCGCTGGCGGCAGGAGCGAACTTCGTGGTGTCTCCCGCACTGGATGTGGAGGTCGTGGCGCACTGCTTGGATGCCGACGTGCCCGTGCTGCCGGGGACGGCGACGCCAACGGATATCAACACCGCCCGCAACCTGGGACTGCGACTGGTGAAGTTCTTCCCGGCAGGTGCTTATGGCGGTCTCAAGGCACTCAAGGCCCTGCATGGGCCGTTCCCGGACATGCTGTTCCTCCCCACCGGCGGCGTGAACAGCGGGAATGCTGGCGACTACCTGCGCACCCCCTACGTCGTGGCGGTCGGCGGGAGCTGGGTGTGCCCGGAGGCAGATATCATGGCGCATCGCTTCGAGAAGATCACCGAGCTGTGTGCCGCCGCGCGTGAATCAATCGACGCCGCGCGAGCGTAGTTGGTGCTATTGCACGGCAACGCACGCGCTTAAACCCGCCTCGATCCCACGCGGTGACCACCACCCGCTAAGTCGGCGTGAGTCAGCGCGGGTAGCACGGGAGTCAGCTTGGGTCGGGACGGGCGCCACTCGGGTCGGCGTGAGTCAGCGTGGGCGTGCTGGGCCTCGCAAGTGGAACAGGTGCCCCATGGCCCCCAACGTTCTCGAGCCTGTGGGGATTCTATGGGATTGCTTCACAGTTGCTCGGCAAACCGGAGCATGGTCGCCGCCATGGTGGTAGGCACAGCCAATTGCACTGTCGTCAGCCTGGCCCGGAGCATCAAAATGTCCAAATCCCGTCCAAACGAAGAGCTCCTAGGTTTGAGCGGCGCCAAAATCCGCATGATTCCGCCATTCTTTAAAATGACTCAATCCAGATTGGCGTCGTTTGGACGGGATTTTGACACATACCCGCCTGACGACCCTGCTGCGGGCGTGAATCCGGGATGGAGGTGGGCGGTCCGCGTAGCGCGGACCCTGCTACATGCCTGGATCCCGGTGCTGGACAACGTTGAGCATGGTGGTTTTACCGGCCGACCTCCCACATGCCTGGATCCCGGGCCAACAACGCCGCACACCCAGGCTTATCGCCCGGTTCACGACCAAGTGACGGCCGCGCAAGAGATCATGGGGAATTAACCTTGCACGTCGGTGTCGAGCTCCTTGTTGAGTGCCAGAAGGTCCTCATAGTCGGAGCACAAGCAATAGTCGCCGTCTGCGATGTCGTGGAAACGTGCCAGCAGGTCATCGGGGACGCGGATGCGGTCTCCGAGGTAGAAGTCGGCGAAGTAGGAGAGCGCCACATCCGGTTCGTCTTTGGCAGTGCCTAAACCGATCTCAATGTACCGCTCGTTTCCGCCTGCCTGCAGGTAGGCGTTGGCGAGATCGTCGGCTAACGTCACCATGACCCATCAGGTAAGAATCGAGACACGCCCTCCTCCTTCAGACGACGTCGACGATACAAGAGGGCACCCCTATGAATTTTGCTTTTCGCGCTCAAGCTCGTCGTGAATCTTGCGCAGATCCCGGCAGTCTTCCTCCATTTCCGGATCACCGGCAACATGTTCTTCGATCTTGCCCAGCAAGTCTTCTGGAACGTACGCATTCGCGTTCAAAAGGCCCCAGACCATGGTTTGAAGCGCAGCCCACGAATCGCGCGGAATTAGCTCAATAAGAAGAGTTGGGTCTTCAGGCGAGTAGGGGATGAGGTCACGGACAAGCTGCTGGCGGGGTTTTTCCATACCGCGCCAGTAGGCCACATAGTCACCTGGGTTCATTTCCCATCCTTGCACCGCATCCCAATCTGGGAAGATCAACGTTATACGTATATTGCCACATCGGAGCGACATGCGCGTGGCCCGCTTTAATGCCGATGCCTTCCTGCAGCTACACCCTAGGCTCCCTCCTCGTGAGAGAATCGGTTGTTCTTGAAAAGCCAGCCCACCACAGCGCGGGCGTA
Source organism: Actinobaculum sp. 313 (assembly GCF_003073475.1). Classification (GTDB taxonomy): domain Bacteria; phylum Actinomycetota; class Actinomycetes; order Actinomycetales; family Actinomycetaceae; genus Asp313. The sequence goes on from NZ_CP029033.1 coordinate 2,655,218, forward strand.
TTCGAGGGCCGCCAGATGGAACTCGCATGCAACACGTCTCCAACCATAGCCTGCGAGCTATCCTTCCCATTCACCGATGACTCGCACACCATCAGTTGGGGAAGTCAGAGAAATACCCCAGCTTCGGATCATCAAAGGTCCCGATGACTAAGCTCCGATGACGGGGCCTCGGACGAGGAAGCGGTTAAATTCCTCGCAGCCTGGCTTGTCTCACGCAGTAGCGTACAGCCCACAAGTTACGGATCAACACACTAACCTAACGGATACGATGAATACCATTGAGTACAGCCCGCAGGTTACGGGTCAATTTACGACCGCCGAAGGTCCCCACTGGCTGGACACCATGGGATGTGTGGGACCCTGGCTAGGGAAACTCTGCTTGGAGCACCCCCACTTGTTCCCCGCGGTGACGCTGTTCGCCACAGTGCTGGCACAGGCGAAGGCTTCATGCTTCGCATATATGCAGGCACGAAACGAGGTAGCCTCAACATATCAGGGGCTGCCTGGTTCGCTAGAATAAGGGACATGCCGTGGACATATTGTCAGCTATCCGTGAAATGCTTGCCTACTGTCCCGACATGGAAGGCATCATTTTTGAGCTCGCAGACGGAGACCCCGCAGCTGCTCTCGTGTCACTGATGGACCAGTTCTACGAGGACAGGATCCGCATCTCAGATGATCTCCTCCAGCATCTCCGTAATCTTTCCGTCGGTGACTATTACCTGGAGGAAAGCTATCTTGATCTTGCGGACCTGCAGAAAGAGCTTGCAGCGGGCGCTAACTAACGGTTCTGTCAGGACCCTGCTTCTGAGCCGGATGATACCGCGCAGGTTGCTCATGCTGTTGCGCAGGATGCACGCACACACCCAGTCCGTGTATATTCACCCATGGCGAGTCGGCACCCGGCTGCGCCCGGCGCCACCAAGCCGAAGAAATTCGGCCTCCGCATGCGCGGAGCGGACGTCGTGACATCTACCGTCTCATGCGCCCGAAGTTCTCGGCCTCCGCATGCGCGGAGCGGACGTCGTGACATCTACCGTCTCATGCGCCCGAAGTTCTCGGCCTCCGCATGCGCGGAGCGGACCACCACAGAAACGACAACCGGCTGCGTCAAGGAACACCTCGGAGAAGCTTGGAAGCACCATCCTTTCCATGAAACCTCCTGCTTCATACAAACTAGTTCTCCCCCGATCACTCGGGGCATATATGCCGGAAAATCGGCAGAAAATACCAACTATCCTCGACTTCCACTTTTGCGGAGCGTAAACACTTGTGCCATATGGCAGATCGCCAGGTCACTTGTCTGTAGACATTGACACGGCCAAAGCGATTCCAATAAGCCGACCAAAACGACCAGCCGAAGCCTGCGGAAACGATCCTTCCAACGGACTACATGAGGTCTCTGCAATCTTCCTCCAGATAGGCACAGTCTTTCGAGAAATACCATGCTCGATCCATGAGCTCTTGCGGGACGCTAACGCAGCCCTCATACAGTTCGATCAACAAAACCCGCAGGGCCGTCGAAGAATCGTGCCCCATGAGTTCCAGAAGGTCTGCATCTGCGTCAGAGAACTCATCCGAATGCGGATCTCGCGGCATGAGGTCATGCACAAGCTGCCGCAACTCCATCTCCTCGTTTCGCCAATGCAGGTCTACCGTAAACCACCTCCATGCCCCACAGAAATGATCGCCGATAAAAGCGCGCGAGCATCAAAGCGTATAAGCAGCATCAACATGCGCGCGCCAGCATCAAGGCTTTTGGGCTGATATCAACGCACATATCGACATCAACCTATCCAGACGACGCCGAATTGACAAAAACCAACATCAAAATGCTCATTCCACCATCAACACGCGTATGCAGGCATCACAGTGTCCAAATCCCGTCCAAACGGAGCTAATCTGGACTGGTTCACTTTAAGGAATGGCGGAATCATGCGGATCTTGACGCCCGCCCTGAGCGAGTATCTTTACGTTTGGACGGGATTTGGACAGGTCACCACCAAGCTCCATCACATCAACGCCCGATTCCGTCACGCACCGCTCCGTACAAGCACCGTCAGGACGGGATTTGGACAGATGACCGCCACCTCAGTCACAGCGCTCCTCCACACAAGCACCAGCTGGACCGGGGCGGGCAGCATGGCGAGCCCCGGCGGCTACCACTCCCCACAGGCTTCACACCGCACCCACAGGCGCCGCTTGGGTACCATTTGGTCACATACCCATCCAACGTCTGCTACTTCCGCCCCCACTGCCCGGCGTAGAACCGCCCCAGGGTCTCCTCCTTGAACTCGGCGTAGTATCCGCCTTCGATAGAGTCGCGAATGCCTTCTACCAACTTCACCGTGAAGTACTCATTGTGAATCGTTGCCAGCGTCGAGGAAATCATCTCCTTCGCCTTGAAGGCATGATGCAAGTACGCACGCGAATAATGCGTGCAGGTATAACACTCGCATCCCGGCACCAGCGGCTCGAAGTCCCGACGGAACTGTGCGCGGACCACATTAAACCGCCCATCCGGTGAATAGATCGCCGCATTGCGCGCCACCCGCGAGGGATTGACACAATCGAAGGTATCTGCCCCCGCCTCCACCGCGGCGAAGAAATCGTCCGGCTCGGATATCCCCAACAGGTGCCGTGCTCTATCCTCCGGCAGTTCCTCGCACACCCAGCCCACAATCGTGCCCAGATTCTCCTTCTCCAAGGCGCCGCCCACGCCGAAGCCATCGAAGCGCTGCCCGTCGATCTCCATGGCACCCAGATCGCGCGCGGCCTTACGCCGCAAGTCCTCGTACTGCGCCCCCTGAATCACTCCGAATAGCTGCTGGTAGGGTTTACCCGTTCGCGCCTCGGTCAACTCCCGATGCGCCGCCAGGCACCGCTGCGCCCAGCGCCGCGTACGCTCTAACGCCTCCTCCTGATAGCCACGCGAATTCATTAGCGTCGTCAACTCGTCAAAGGCGAAGATGACGTCGGCACCCAATTCATGCTGGATGCGCATGGAGACTTCGGGGGTGAAACGATGGCGCGATCCGTCCAGGTGGGAGCGGAACCAGACGCCGTCGTCGTCGACGTCGGCAAGCCGCTCCTTGGTAGGGGCGACGTCCGAATCCGCGCGCGACGACCCGGAGAACTCCTCCGAGAGCACCTTCTTGAATCCCGATCCCAGCGATAGCACCTGGAAACCGCCGGAGTCGGTATACGTCGGCCCGCTCCAGTTCATGAAGCGCGCCAGACCGCCGGCTTCGTCCACGATATCCGACCCGGGCTGCAGGTAGAGGTGGTAGGCGTTGGCCAGCACGGCCTGCGCCCCGAGAGCCGCGACGCTTTCGGGTAGCACCGCCTTGACGGTGGCCTTCGTGCCCACCGGAATGAACGCCGGCGTGCGAATATCCCCGTGCGGGGTGTGGATAACCCCGGTGCGGCCAAGTGGGCGGCCGCCGCGGCCGGAGCGCAGCGCGGCAGTCTGCATGCCGGTGGAGCGCACACCTGTATCATGCATACCTGCACCGCGCACACCAGTATCACGCACGCCTGCACCGCGAGCCCTCGCGGCACCAACGCTGACGCGCCCGCCCGCACCCGCTGAAGTTTCAGCACCATCACGCGCCAACTCCAGGCGCGTACCCACGGTAAAACCGATGTTCTCCGACGACGTCGCCTCACTCACCCGTTGTTCCTTTCGTCTAGTCCACCGGGACCCGCATCAACGCCCATCGAATCCTCGCCGGTCCCGCCAGTGATCATCTCCGCGCACATGTCGCTGGTCTCGCCCGCGCGGGTCACCCGGCGTGGCGGCGCAAGGTGACCGTGTTCGCGTGCGCCGACCTCGCCCGCGGGGCTCGCCCCACCCCGCTACGAACCTTGCTGCGGTTGTCACCTGCCGTAACGCGGGCGAGCTCGTCGGCGTTACTCACAGCAGCAACGGCCCCACCAGCACTACCGCTACCTGCGTCGTCGGCACCCGCCTCATCTGCAGTCTTCCTAGCACCTGTTGCATAACTCGACTCGTGCCGTTTAAACCACCCAACCACCTGGTACGTCAGCGGCAGGAACAACGCTTCGACTCCCACCTTGTACACGTAACCCGTGATCGTCAGGTTCGCGATGGTGCCGAAGCCAGCCACCCCAACCCACGCAATCGTGCAGTACAGAATAGTATCCACCGCCTCGCCTACCAGCGTGGATGTCAACAGGCGCACCCACAGACGCTTCTCGCCGAAGCGGTCCTTGATGCGCACGAGCACGTAGGAATTAAGAAGCTGACCGGCGATGTACCCAATGATCGAGGCCGCCACGAAACGCGGCACCACGCCGAGCACCGCCTCGAAGGCCTCCTGGCTCGTGTAGTCGGGGCCCACTGGCGCAATCTGCACCAGCCAGAATGTCAGGGAGGCGATGAGCTGCACGACGAAACCGGTAAGAATCACGCGGCGCGCGGCCTTGAAGCCGTAGACCTCCGAGAGTACGTCACCCAGGATGTAGGTCAAGGGGAAGAGGATGGCGCCGCCGTCGAAAACAAGCGCTAACGGGCCAAGGTGCACGCCTATAAGTTTGGTTGCGCCGATATTCGAGAGTAGAAGGAAGGCGACGAAGCAGACGGCGACGATGTCGAAGAAGCCGTGAGTCGAGGCGGCATAGTGGGCCTGTGTGCGAGGACCAGATGCCTCATCTACGGGATGCGATAGGCCGACGCACGGCGCGGCACTGGCGGGGAATGTTTCGTGCACAGGCGTTCGCCCGGCTGAATGACTTTCGGTGGCAGACATGCTTTCCTTATCGGATGGTCGACGACGCCGCCTGCGAGCGCGATACCCGCCTGACGGCTATACGCCGGATACAGTTATCCTTCGCCCGGTGCTGCCACCACCGGAACCCGTGTGGGCGCAGAGCGCGGCGAATCAGTTCGAGCCGGAGCGACCAGCGCCACTCAGACCCGTGGTCCAGTCGGCGGCCTCGGCCCGTGCCATGCACCGGCCCATCAGACGCCACTGCTCGGAAGAACCGACAAGCGGTAGATCCGGCAAGCGGTCGATCCGACTAATAGGCCGACAAACCGAGGAGCCACCAAGCGGTAGGCGACGCCGTAGCGAAAACTGCCCGTGTTTCGCCCCGCGGTTCGATCCACACGGAGAACGCCGCTCACGCGGCGACCCGCAAAGAGTATACCGAGCACCTCCACTCGCCAGAACCCAGAGGCACACCTAATGGTTGACAGGTGCCCGTTTACCGCCTGAACTCCCAGGAGTCCGTACATGCCCACTTGCAACCCAGGTCATCCACGCGACTGGACCTACAGGCACATCTCAACGTAAGATTGCACAGTAATCATCGCGCCAGACTTGATCATTACTGCCTTCCAAACAGGCTCGATACTCGTCGTTCCAAAGGAGCACCTGATGCCTCCACGCCGCTTGACGCTTCTCGTTACTCTCATGGCACTGCTAGCGGTCTGCTGCGCCTTGGGATTGCACCACCTATTGCGTTCGTCATCTGCCCGGCCCCCGGTGCCCAGCGAGAGTACCGCCACAGACCAAGCCGGACCTCACTCTCCGAAAGACCGCACCCCAGCCAAAACCCAGGTAGAACACGTCGATGGAGTGGTGGTGCGCGACTTCGATCTCGGCGATATCTCCTTGGGTGGGCACGGCAATGCCGACACCTTCCGCGCTCCCGTGCGCGGCGTTCTGGTAACGCCAGATATCGAGGTGACAGCCAACACAGGGACGACCCCGGACGCAGAAGCACCCGCCGCTCCGCTCGTTATTGTCAGCCACCTGCGCACCTTCGGCTGCGCCGACGAGACATTCCGCTACCCTGCCTCCCGGGTGTCGAAGAGATCCGAGCCGATCGAGGCATGACTTACCTTGGTAAGGCGTTGGCGGCCCAGGGGTACGCGGTGCTCATCCCAGATCTGTCGCCTCTGTGGTCCGGGGAGGAGACCGCCACACCCTATGACCAGGTCCGCGGCTGGCGCCTGACCGTTGAGCGCATGCGCGACGAGCTTCTCACCGCGTCGAGTGGCGGAACTACCGCCTTCGGCGCAGGCATGCGCGGCGTGATCAGCCCTGGTGGCACCGCGCTCATCATGCACTCGCGCTCAGCCGCCGTGTTCAATTCGACGGTTGATGCCTGGAAGGATTCTCCCACCCCGATCACGTCCCTAATGACCTACGGGGGAGACTTTGTGATTCCCGACGGACCCGACCCGGATTTCAGCCCTCCTCCACCCACAGACGTACCTTTCCTCGTCGTCGACGGCGACGCCGACCGCGACGTCAAGCAGGCGGGAACCATTTGGCTCACGGAACACATCACACAGCAGCGTACCGCCCCGGCCATCGGCGTCAGAGTGCCCGGATATGGCCACAACTACATTAATCGCGCTTTATCCGAGCGAGATTTTGACGACCGCGTGATCGACGGCGACACAGCACCAGATGCCGCAGCGCATGAAGCGCTACTCACCAGCTTCAGCAGTCAGTGGTTGGACCAGACGCTACGTGGAAAGCCGGGGCCATTTCCAACGGCCTCCGATGCTCCTCTGCCGGAAACACTCGCCGACGTGCCCGTGCAGTGGTTGGTGACCGCGCCCGGTGCTGCCGCCCACTGGACCGCGACATCCGCAGAGAACGCAGACGGAGCTGTCGAAGCCGTTGGAGGCGGGCAGGTGAAGCTTTGCCGGACCTACGCCAGCATGGACCCGAATCAATACCCTGATCGCTGCCCCGACCCCGAGAGCGGAGTGCAATCCATGCGCTCGACGACGGCGCGTATCAGCCTTCCGCGCGGCGGTGGCGCCCGATTGTCGATTCAGGCATCAGATGTGCAGGAAGTACATCTTCACCTGGCACCAACCGGGAGTCGTAGTGACGAGCTGACGCACACCCCTCTGCAAGTCGTATTGGTCATGGAAGACGGTTCGCGGCTCCCCCTGTCGCCGTTGGGCTCGGAGAAGGCACTCAGCGACTTGCGGACTGCGGAAGACAATGGCGATTACACCGTTGCCACACTTCGTTTCTCTGTTCCCCCTCAGGCTCAGGGGCGTGTTGTCACCGGCGTTGAACTACTCGGAGGCGAGGGTGAACCTGGCGGCGCGGGTGACGCGAGCGGTGCAGGTGACGGCAGACGGCATGACAGCGTTGACCTGCGCGGCGTCTCCTTGATCCAAAGTGCCCGCTAGCACGACCGCACCCCTATCCTCCATCCCGACGCCCCATCGGGAAAAGTACTTGTGGGTCCGGAAGGCACACCTGCCTACAAGATGAGTACGCTCATGTAGAGCAGATAAGCGCGTTCACATGGAAGAGTGCTCCATATCGTCTAGTACTTCACAGACACCTCGCTCCTACAGACGCGCAGTGCTCTTGTGTCTCCCAAGCACTTTCATACCCGCCGGGTACTCCCCCTGTCCGCTGAGCGCTCCCGTATCCACCGTGTGCTCCCGCCGACGGCGCGCATTCGCCCCAATGCTGGGGCTCTCACACCGGCTGCATACTCGCATGCTGGGTAAAGGCCTACCGAGCCAAGAGCACTAAAACGCAATTCGCACCACCGGCATCTGATCGGCTGGACTAGTCGCCTGCGTCAGTGCCAGTTCCTCGCCGTCGCGGAAACCCACCGTTTGGCCGGGCAGCAGATAGCTATCACCGGCCACGATATAGTCAGCCACATTGGCCAACAGTTCGTACACATCTTCTTCGCTGCGAGTGGAGTCCATGATTTCGAGATCGAGATGCCCAAACATCGGCAAGCCGAGTGTGCGCCCGTGAGTGAGGTCAGGGTGAAACGTCCGCACGCCAACCCACAAAGGAAGTGGCGCACGCCCTTCGGTAAGGAGCTCCGCCAGTGAGGTGATCATCTCCGGTGGATGCACCACTCCCAGTTCGGTGCGGTACACACCGACGGCGGCAGGCTCCCGCATCAACGCGTCGGATAGTTGCGTGAGCATAGTGTGTGCGGCAACCATGCGGGCACGACGTCGCAAGCCCACGTCCTGTTGCTGCGGCGTCGAAGCATTACTCAGATCATTCGCCTCGTGCGATGAGCCTGCCTGCTCTCCCACCAAGGGGGCATAAAGCGTAATTGCCAGGTAGAAGGAATGCTCCGGAAGTCGGCCTCGCTCCACCTCCAGCGGGCGCGGAATAACTGAGAGCATGCTCGTCACTCCGTCCACATCGAAGTGCAGCAAGCGGCCCCCAGGCGAGGTCTCCGAGGCGGGGATTTCCTCCCAGTGCGGCGTGATGTCGACATTCCAAAGCTGCGGCAACCGCGCCACGGCGCTGTCAACATCAATCGGCGCCGAATACAGCGCAGCCGCTGAGATGAACTCCGGCGCAAGCGGATGGATCGCAGACGATGGTAACTGCTGGCTCATGGCGTAGGGAGGTCCTTTCAAATGGCCGCATCTTTTCATCGCCAACATACATGCTTCTCACGTCGCACTTCACCTTGGCGGCACCGCATCATCCTTCCCGCATCGTGCTTCGCACCCCCGCATTCGCACTACACGTTTCCCGCATTGCCCTCGGCGCTTGCACCGGAGCGGCACGCGGCATGGTGACCGCCTTCAGCCAGGAATATGACCTCGATTACAGACATCACTCCCCGTGCGGACGAGAATATTCCGCAAGTCGCAAACCATCCGCATGTTCTGGCAAAGTCGTGATCGTCGCCAGAACGGGAAGAAGGTCTTCTATGTCCCGCATCATTATCATCGGCGGCCACGGCAAAGTCGCCCTGCTGCTTGCACCCCTCTTGGCCGCACGAGGCGACGACGTCGTCTCACTGATCCGCGACGAGAGCCAGAGCGGCGACGTCACCGCAGCGGGCGCCGCACCCGTCGTACTGTCCGTCGAGGACGCCGATGAGGACGAGCTTGCGGCCGCCTTCACCGGCGCCGACGCAATTGTCTGGTCGGCGGGCGCCGCCGGGAAGGGCGGCCCCACGCGCACAAATGCCGTAGACCGCGAAGCGGCCATTCGCTCGATCAACGCGGCGCTGGCAGCGGGCGTTTCCCGCTATGTCATGGTGTCCTGGGCCGGCTCGCACGGAGATAACCCCGTCGCTCCCGACCACCCACTGCGCGCATACGCGATGGCGAAGCTCGACGCCGACCGTCATCTCGCCGCCTCGGGGTTGGATTGGACGATTGTCGGGCCCGGACTTCTCACCCTCGATGAACCAACCGGGCAGATTGATGTCGGGCGCGTGGAGGGCGAGTCGTCCGCGCCGACGTCGCGAGCGAATGTGGCCGCAGTCATTGCCGCAGTGCTGGCAGAGCCGAGCAGTATCGGCCGCGTGATCCCGTTCCGTGACGGTGCAACTCCTATTGCCGACGCCGTCGCGAATGTTCCGATCAAGCTGGCCGACCTCGACCACTGATCAAAAGACCCGATGAGCCTGGACACCCGCCTAAGAAGTGTCGCCTTTGTCGAGAAGTGTCGTGTTTTTCGCGGAGTTTCTTGAAAACCCGACACTTCTTGGCTCCTGCCATCCCACTCCCCGCTGCCTGGCAGCCCTAGCGGAGAGGAACTGAGCTCCGCTGACCACCCTAGCGACCAGTTCAGGGGCGGCAGCCATGGCGGTCATGGAAAGCGATGGCGGAGGGTCGGTTGTGGTGCTGCAATCTGCCTGCAACGCTGGCGCTCATGGAAACCAACGTTGCACCGGCCAATACCAGAAGTCCTGTCGGGGCAATTGCGGGGTCGTGTCAAAATCCCGTCCAAACGGAGGTAAAGTGGAGTCTCTCAATTTAAGGAATGGCGGAATCGTGCGGATTTGAAGAGATCGGTGTTTGCCGAACTCATCGTTTGGACGGGATTTTGACACCCGCCGCTCGTCAACCGCAAGGTCGTGTGCGACAACGTCAATCGAATAGACGGGATTTTGACTTCCTCCACTCTTCTACTGCAAGAGTCTTCAATGGCGCGTTCGCAGATAAGGCTGTCAGACTCTGGTTGCGGAACATTAGGCCCGCAGACTCTTTGTGTCGGCGGACGATAGTAGATGCTGCGGCACGCGGCGGCATGTGCAAGTCACCTGAGCAAATCGCGTCGCCCCGACCGTGCGATCAACGACTGTGGCTATTGGTGATGGCATACTCGTACCCATGCTGGTGCTCATAGCCAGCGCGATGCAGGTCCGTGGCCTGGTTGTCATGATCTGTGCAGCGGGAAACGAACGCCAGGTGTGAAGTCAGGGCCTAACGGCCGGAGACTTCAGGCTGACGCACTGATCTTCAGCCACGCGGCGGGTTACGGTCTACGCAGCGGGCCACAACCTACCCGTCGGCCCTCAGTCCAAAGGCTGGGCCCACCCCAGCAGCGGGGGCCCGCCCGCAGTAGGCGTAAACATCGCCGACAGAGAATATAAAGCTGGGTGGTACAGGACGACAGCAGCATTCCCGTACCACCCAGCGGAAGGGTAAGGGTCCCTTTTCCCACCCGCTCACCTCAGCTGGGACGGAAGTTCCTTACCGTGCGCGCACCACGTAGGCGGCGCAAGCCCTATTTTCTTGTGCAACTTTCGACCCAAGCCGACTGTCGCTTCATCCAGCACCTCCCGGCGCTGTGTCTCTATCATAGACCTGCCCGCAGAGAATTTTCCAATGCGGCACGAATCAATTCGGTAACAGTTTTGTTTCCAAATTCCTTCGCTGAAATGGCGGAATATCGCCAGTTCTGCACCACGACCGCCCGCTAGACCGGCCGAGAACCCGCAAAATTCCGCTCTCAGCTATCATAAACAGCCGCGTGATGTTCATCACTTCCCCTTTCTGGACCTCCACGGCGTGGCTGCCGGAGCTCCGCTGTCCGGCGTCCAACCCAGTACTTCGGAGCCTCAAGCCTTCACAACGTCAAGCCCTCCACACCTTCACGCCCTCTCATAGCCTCAACCGTCACTCCTACAAGGCTCACTACGCAGAGCCCGCACCTGAGCCAATCTCCAACTACGCCGCGCATAACAGCCCTGGCTCCTCACGCAGCCTTCACCCGGGTAGAAAGGGTAAAACTGGCAACATTGCGCCCGCATGACCTTCGTCGGCCATCCATCCAGGCAGGAAAACGGCAAGGCTCATCCTGGCAGGAAGGCGGTCAAGCACAAAATCACGCACAGCCTGCTCAATTCGCGCCCTCATGCGAAGTCCGTACCATCCTGTGGACCGGACTCCGTACCATCCTGTGGAGTGCGCAAGTTGATCACGATAACGCTTGGGCTATCCGTGGCGGTCCGTCCCCTCCTGTGGACCGGGCAAGTCCATGAAATGCGGGCCACGCGCGGCCAGTTCCGTCATATACATGCCACCCCACTGCCGCCAAGGTTCCTTGGATAGATAGTCGTTGGTGAAGCGCAGATCATCGGACACCTCTGTCACACAAAACTCCGGAATCCGTAGGCCAACCACGGGTGCCAAGCGCTCACACTCAGCGACGATCAAACCTTCGTTCTGCCCACCGAACACGTCGAACTCCCACCCGTCTTCGTCGTACCAGAGTGAGAGGCGGTTCTTGAGGATCATATTGGGCGCCCGGCGCAGGATTTGGGTGGCCACGTCGAGGTCCAGCTCCGTTTCCATTTCATAGCGCTCGCCCGCGACCGTCGGCGACTTAACAGCAATAGTCGCAGCCGCAGCCTCACCATCGGTGCGCAACAGCTTCTCCAGCAGCCGCCGCTCATAGGCGCCACAGAAGTCAAGCGCATCGTTGAAGGACGGCAGATCAACCTGCCGACCCGGAAAGGCAATGCGTACCCGCACCGCGTAGCCATCCTCGGCGAATAGGTACGCCTGAACAATTACTTGCCGCGATCCGTGCTCCAGAACTTCGGCCGGAATCTCCCGCACAAAAAACTTGCGTTCAAACTCGAATTCCAACTGATCCACGTCCGGGTTGTCGCTCATAGCACTAGCATATGCGGCTCCGCGTATCCCTTCGCACGACGTCGCAGCCGTGGGCACATCCGCACACCCCAGCCGCACCGCCTCCGCACCATCCACACCCCAGCCGCACCAGGCGCACCCCCTTCCGCGCACCGGTCGTAGCCCTCCGCACGTAACCACACCCGTTGCCACCACAGGTGGTTTTCAACCCGCCTACACGCGACTCGCCTCATCGCCCAACTGAGCACAGTTGGCTTCAGGGCTGGCAAACACGGCACACTAGAAGCCATGACCAGCGCATCGGAACAGCTGCCCTCCGGGGTTGACGTCGTCGTCGCCGCACAGACTCTCGGGACCACGGTCCGAAGGACTCCTCTCGACCTCTCCCTGCGCCTGTCCGGGCAACGGCACCAGCCCGTACTTCTCAAACGCGAAGACGTACAGGTCGGTCGCTCCTACAAGGTGCGCGGCGCCTACAATTTCATCTCTTCTCTCACTGGGGAGGAGCGGGCCGTCGGCGTCGTCTGCGCCTCGGCCGGCAACCATGCGCAAGGCGTAGCCTTCGCCTGCCGCCAGTTACGCATCCATGGCAAGGTCTTCCTACCATCGACGACGCCACGGCAGAAGCGCGCCCGCATCAGCGATATCGGCGGGCAGTGGATCGAGCAGGTCATTGGCGGCGGCACCTTTGATCAGGCCTCCGACGCCGCCATGACCTACGCCGCACAAACCGGGGCCACCTACATTCATCCCTTCGACGACCCCCGCACCATCGCCGGGCAGGGAACCGTTGTCAAAGAGATCTTTGAACAGGCGAGTGAATTGCCAGTCGGCGTCGTCGTACCCGTCGGCGGTGGTGGACTACTGGCGGGAACCGCGATCTGGCTGCGCACATTCCACCCCGACGTACGCATCATCGGTGTTGAACCGGAAGGTGCTGCGTCAATGCGAGCAGCACTGGAAAAGGGCGGCCCGGTCACCCTGCCGGAAATAGATGCCTTCGCCGACGGTACGGCGGTTGCGCGCGTCGGCGATATTCCTTACCAGATTGCCCGCGACATGGTAGACGAGGTCATCGCCGTACCCGAAGGGGCTATCTGCACGGAGATGCTCGAGCTTTATCAGGTGGAAGGTATCATCGCCGAGCCTTCCGGTGCCCTGGCCACTACCGCCGTCTCGCGCTTCTTGCCGGACCTACCGGACGGACCGGTCGCCTGCATCATCTCCGGGGGCAATAACGACGTCTCGCGCTACGACGACATCGTGGAGCGCTCCAGCGTCTACGAGGGTTTGCGGCACTATTTCCTGGTCACCTTCCCGCAGGAGCCCGGCGCACTGCGGCATTTTCTCGACGACGTTCTCTCCGATGGCGAAGATATCGTCCTGTTTGAATACACCAAGAAGAACAACCGGGAAACCGGGCCGGCACTGGTCGGAATCGAGATTGAGGATCCAGCGAGTATCAGCGAGCTGTTAAGACGCATGGAGAAGTCGCCGCTGCATATCGAAAAGCTGGAACCGAATTCGCCGGCATTCTCCTTCCTGCTGTAAGTGGCACAAATCCCTCGCGGTCGCGCTCTCGCATAGAATCAGAGCAGTACACCACTGTTGCTTGGAGGGCGGGCCCTTCGAGCGGCAGTGCGGTTGTCATTGCCAACACCGGACCCGAGGAGTCGTATGAGCCTGAAAAGCGCCATTGCCGCCACGTATATGCGTTTTTCCCGTTGGACCTTCGTGCACGAGGACATCCCGCCGCGGGCCATTGTGATTGGCGCTCCGCATACGTCCAACTGGGACGGCTTTCTCATGGTTATGGCGTTCTGGCGGATCAACCGACCGTATAAGTTCCTTGTGAAGGACTCGGCCATGCGCGCCCCGGTCATTGGCCGTATTGTGCGCTGGGTCGGCGGGATCTCCGTGAACCGATCCGGTCACCACGGCGTCGTCGGAGAAATCGTAAAAGAAGCGGCAGCCAGCGATACATTCACCCTCATCATCGCCCCGAAGGGCACCCGCTCGCCGCAGCCTTACTGGAAGTCCGGCTTCTACCGGATCGCGCTCGAGACCGGCTTCCCCGTTCAGTTTGGCTTCATCAACCGGAAGAAGCGCGAATACGGCTGGGGCGGCAACGTTACGATCACCGGTGACGTCAGCGCCGATATGGATCGCATTCGCGCCTATTATGCCGGGAAGACCGGCTTCAATCCCGAGAATACTTCAGTGCCACGCCTGCGTGCCGAGGACGACGACGCCGCCCGCGCCCACCTACTTGGCACCGACTAGTAGAGACGCCTCATAGCGGCTTTCGCTTGACAATCACAGCTTAATCAAATTAAGCTCGTCGCATGACAACAGCACGCTCGTCAAACCAAGCACGACGTCGATCAAGTGGACCTACCACCGACGCACTCATGCGCCCCAGCACGTCGTCGCAAAACACCGCAGACCGGCTGGTGAGCGCCTGCATTGAGATCATTGACGAAGTCGGCTGGTCCCACGTGGAGCTGGCAGCCGTCACCCGCGCCTGTTCAGTCTCCACACCTGCCATCTACAGTCACTTCGCCGGAAAGGAGGAGCTACTCCAGGCAGCGCTGACCGAAGTCTCGCATCGCATGCAGATTGAAGCCGCGCATCGCATGCAACACGCACTCCCGCCAGACGCAGATGCCGATCCAAATGGCGTGCTCCTCAACGCTGCCGAACAGATTGTCGACACCGCCGTCCATCACCCGCATCTACTCGACTTCCTCCTTTTCAGTCCGTTCTCGCTGGAGGCATTGCGCGACACCACTTCGCAAACCGCCGCCTTCCCGTTCCTCTCCGCAGTCCAGGAAGCCATAGACCTTCTGCTGCCGGAGGGCCCGGATAAACTGCGGCAGCAGGTCTTCCTTGCCGTGTGGTCCGCTATCCAGGGCTACTCGAAGCTGGTCGCCAGCGGCGCAGCGCATCACAACCCCGATTTTCTTGCCCGCACACTCAACGCATTACTCACAATGAAAGAAGGAGAATGATGGACAACATCCTCGTCGTCTACGCCCACCCCTACCCGCAGTCGTTCGCGCATGCCGTTTTGGATGAAGCCGTGCGCGCTCTGGAGGAAAAACACGCGGATTACAACGTTATCGACCTGTACGCCGACGGCTTTGATCCACGTTACTCTGCGGAGGAGCTCGCCCTCTTCTCTCAGGGGCGAACCCTGGATCCTTTGGTGACTCAGTATCAGGGACTCATCGAGAAGGCGACCGCTTTGGTGTTCATCTCGCCGATCTGGTGGAGCGACGTGCCATCAATCATCAAAGGCTTCGTAGAAAAGGTCATGAAGCAGAAGTGGGCATACGAGTCCACCGGGCGGGGAGTCAAGGGCAAGCTCGGGCATATTCGCCGAGTCAAGGTATTCACTACCTCGACCTCGCCTACGTTCTACCTGCGGCTCATATGCGGCAATGCCGTAGGCAAAGTATTCCTCGGTGCTTCCATGAAACAGCTCGGCATTGCCAAGCGCGACTGGGTGAATCTCGGTCAGGTGGCATCCTCCGCTGATCGCCGCCGCGCACACCTGCAACGGGTATACCGTGACGTATCCGCCTTGTGCGGCTGAGGTCGCTGCCGAGAACGACGCCGCAGCGTCACAGGGACCTGGTCCATCCCCGCCCCCCAACCAGCTAAACAACTAGTCGACGCCGCAGCGTCACAGGGGCCCGGTGCTCTCCGGCGTCGTCGAAGCAGTGCTGTAGCTTACAGCGGCCAATCAGGTTAGACTTAACCCTAAACTGCTAACTCGGACGCGCAGCGAAGCACGGAAAGGCACAACCATGGCCCAGGGATTTCGGACCAAACTGAAGAACGCGCAAGAACCCTTCGTTCTCGCCATTGATATTGGTTCCACCGCGTCTCGCGGTTGTCTGTATGACGCGCGCGGCCTTCCGATCGATGATACAAAGGCGCGCTTCGCGCACACCTTCACCACATCCTCGGATGGGACGTCGATTATCGACGCCGACCAGATCGTCACCGAGTGCCGTCAGATCCTCGACTTCGCAGCCCGCCCCAAACTCGCCGGCCGTATCGCCGGGGTCGCCATCGATACATTTTCCGCCAATCTGGTGGGTGTCGATGAGCGCGGAGACGCCATCACACCGTGCTACACCTATGCCGACGGACGCTGCGCAGACCAAGTGCAGGAGCTGCGTTCCACCTTTGATGAAGGCCAGATTCAGCAACGTACCGGTACGCGTTTCCACTCCTCTTACCTGGCACCCCGCCTAACCTGGTTGCGGCAAACGGATCCCACCTTGTTCGGGCGCGTCCACCGCTGGATGGCTCTCGGCGAGTACATCTGGCTCCAGCTTCTGGGAACGACGGCGATCGGCACCTCCGCAGCGGCATGGACAGGCCTCCTTGATCGGCACACCGGGCAGTGGGATGGCGAACTGCTGAACCATTGCGGGGTGCAGGTGGAGCAGCTGGGTGAAATCCGCGACCCCGACCAGCCGCTTGAGGATCTCCACGGCAAGGCGAGCGCCGAATGGCCCGGACTGGTCGGCGCGCGCTGGTTCCCGGTGGTACCGGATGGCCTCGTCTCCAATATCGGCGCCGGTGCACCGGATTCGCGCACGATGGCCGCAAGCGCGGCGACATCGGGAGCAATGCGCGTCATTGTCAATGGCATTCCGGAATACATTCCAAGCGGCCTGTGGGCCTACCGCGTATCGCGCGAGAAGGCGATTCTGGGTGGAGCGTTGAACGACGTCGGCCGTGCCGTCACCTGGATGGAGGAAACTCTGCGGCTCAAGAAGACGACTCTTGATGAGGTGTTCACCCGGGAGCCCAGTGGTGACACTCCGCATGTGCTGCCGTACTTCACCGGTGAACGTTCCACCGGCTGGGCCGCCCGCGCACAGGCCGCCATTACCGGCATCACCTTCGACGCGCAGGGGCCGAAGTTGGCACGCGGCGTGATGGAAGGCGTTTGCCAGTCCTATGCACGCGTTTTCGATCAACTGGCCGAAGTCTCCGGCCGCCCGGGCGAGATTCGCATGTCCGGTCGTGCCATGCAGGCGCATCCCACCTGGCTCGCGATTCTTGCCGATATGTTGCAGCTTCCCGTGCTCCCCGTAACGATCAAGCGCGCCACCTTGCACGGCACGGCTCTCCTGGCACTTGATACTCTCGCCCCCGACGTGGAGCGAGCGGATCCCACCACCGGAGCCACCTTTGAGCCCCGCGCGGAGCATGGAGCACATTACGCCGCCGCGCGCGAACGCTACGAGGATTTGTACTCGAAGCTCGTCGAGCAGTAGCACGGCGGGGCGATCAGCGCGGGAGCCCGCCGGGCAGATACGGGCAGTGGTTCGTCGAAGCTGGTCGAACAGCACGGAGAAAACCGGGACCTGCCCACTCCGGTCCCGGTTTTCTCCCCCTAGCTGCGCATCCAGTCGATGTGTTGAAGAGCCTGATCGACGCGTGCTGGTACGCACTGTTACCCGCGAGCACCCGCAACAATGTTGTCTGCTCCATTGCTGGCTGTCCCAGCAACCACTCTCCCCTAGCTGCGTACCGCTCGTAGAAGGCGTTCGATCATCTGTGGTCCGCCGGTGCGCAGGCCGTCGTGGTGGAAGTCATTGGTCATCAGCGGCTTCAATCCACGGATTTCACGTGCGGTTTCCCGGGAGAGATCAAAAGGCACGAACATGTCGTCCACGTATATCCAAGCAGCCGCAGGAACCGTGTTCTCCGCCAGCACCTCGCGCGAATAGAGTTCCGGCCAGTCACGTTTCAGGGCGAGAAGCTCAGTCGCAGCTTCCAGCCCGGTCAGTGCCGGGTCCTGCTCGAACTGCCAGGGATACATATGCTCGCCGGTGAACCGGAAGCCGTGGCCCTCGGCACGCAGCTCCTTTTCTCCCTCGCTACCGGCTGAGAGGTCTGGAAGACGGAATTCGGGAAACCCTCCCCGCACCCGCTGCGCGCTCCACGCCGTCGAGCCTGTGGAGGCCTGCGCGTAAATGGACTCCTGCAACACCGCGTAGAGCGGATGGCTCGCCATAGAGAGATTCTGCCCGGCGCGGGCGAGAAACTGCGGGCGAAGACGCCGCTCACCGCGATGGAACCACACAGGGTCTTCCAGAAGGAAGTGCAGGCTGTCCGGTCCGTAGGAATATCCCAGGTACAGGCCGAGCTGGCGGAACCGAGCAGGGGTGAGCCGCTCCCCGGTGGGAAGCACTTCCTCCACATCGGCCAAATGCCGAGCGATGTACCACGCGGTTTCTTCGTCGGCCGGGTATCGGGCGAAGAACTCCTGGTTACGCACCGCTGTTTGCGGGTAGGTGTACCGGTAGACGGCGTCGGCGTGCAAATGCGTGGACGGCAGACCGGCGGTGATGAAAGCCTCCGAAAGGCCCTTGGGCGCTTGCGAAAGATAACAGGTGACCGTAAATCCTCCGAAACTCTGCCCCAACGCGGCCCACGGCTCGTCACCTTGCAGGGCTTCCCGGAGCCGTTCGGCGTCCTGCACGATGGAATCCTGCCGGAAACAGGCAAGGAGGGCGGCCTGCGCCTCCGGGCGTCCCACCGCAGTGATCGCGTTGGCCTCCAAGGGGTAGGAGTTGCCGGTACCGCGTTCATCGAGGAGGACCACCCGGAAATGGTCCAAAGCGGTGCTCAGCCAGGAATTGATGGGGGCCATGCGAGGCGCCGCTGACCCCGGCCCTCCCTGGAAGAAAACCAGCCGCGGGTCGGCCTCATGGCCGTCGCGCACATACTCGCGAGCAAACACGTTGATGGTGTCCGGTAAGCCCTCACCCGAACGCCCCGTCGCATCGTCCGATAGGCTCTGCGCTGCACCAAAATAGTCGAGCGGAACCTCAATCCAATACTCGTTGAGGGTATGCCCCTCCAGCCGGTACGTCGCCATATCCATGCGACCAGGCTACCCGCACGGCGCGGGTGATGCGTGACGGCTTTAGCCTGACGGTTTTAGATTTTGGGCTCGGACTCTTGGACCCATGGTCTTGACCTCAGGGGAGAAGCTCCGGGTTCTCGCTGAGTGGTCTTATGCTTCAGGTTCTCATTCCCATGGTCTCAGCTTCGGACTCTCAGGCTCATGGTCTTGACCTCAGGTCGAAGCTTCGGGCCGGGATGTGGACACGGCGACCACTATGCCCCACGATCAGGCCTGCGAAGCCGTGTCGGTATCAGCTACGGGCTCTCAGCCCCATGGTCTTCTGCTTCGGGCCGGGATGGCGGACCGGACTACTACGCCCCGATGATCGAGCCTTGCGCGAGCAGCGGTTGTTGGCGTACGGAGCACCAAGCTGTCCAAATCCCGTCCAAACGAGAGGCAGTCGGTCTCGTCGAATCGAGAAATCCGCATGATTCCGCCAGTTCTTATATTGAACCGATCCAGTCTTGCTTCGTTTGGACGGAATTTTGACATTCCAACCCGCTGCGGCACAGTTCGAGCCGACAAGCGTCCTGGCCGGCAACGTAGCGAGCTGACGGTCGGATCACGGGTACAGCACGTAACGCACCGACCAGTTAGGGCAAGAACCCGATCCACAGCGCGCTTGTCAGGCAGAAGGGGGATAAGTCCGATGCGTGTTGTTTGATTGGCAACGCAGGAATCCGACGGGAGCAGACAACATAACGCCCGAATCGACGACCCCCATTGGAAAAGGCGTTGACCCGACCAACAGCGTACCAATGCGGCACGATTCGAAGTACCAGGCAAAACTCTGAATCCTGGCGAACCCCACCGCCGCGCTCCACTCTACAAGCCGCGCACCGTAGCGCTGCCGCTTGCGCAATACGGACGAGGCGCCCTGGCCACGCAAGCCGAACAGGTCAACATCCGCTGCCCCTTCGCGCGACGCGGACGAGGCTGCCTCGCCTGGCTGGATCCCGGCGTCGCGGGCACTTATCCTAGCGCAATTCCGACGAGACTGTTAAGCTGACTGCGTACCTGTTCACCAACGACCAGTCGTAGGAGACATCACCGTGGGAGACATACGGCTCGACCCCTCCGAAATGGATAATCTGCATTCACGCCTTCTTAGAATTGGCGATTCACTTGAATCACAACCCACTCTCACCGCCCCTGGGGCAAACGCCTTTGGCTCTACGGTTCTGGCGGAGACCGCGGCCGAGTTCTCTTCGAACGAAGAAACGCGGCGCACCGATTGCGCAGACTGGTGCCAAAACAATGCCGATGGAGTGCAATTCACCGCACAATTCGTCGGTCAGACCGACGAGGATGTCGCACAGGCTTGGTATGCCCAGCACTTGCCTACTGATCCCGCGTACGTCCCCGCCACCCCAGCGCATACGTTCTCTTGGGATAAGCTGTTCAAACACCAGGACAAGTACGAATAGGCACTCTCCCATCCCGCTTCGCAGATAGATCCCCGACACGAGAGCCACTCACTATGACTATCTTCAGCAATTTGATTGGTGATATGCCCGGTCACTCCCAGGCCGTTTTTGAGTACGCCGATATGGTGCAACACTCAGCCAGCAGGACCGCAGAAGCGGAAACCAGTCTTAGATCCTCGCGCTCAATGACTCCGAGTTGGAGCGGAGCATCGGCGGACGCGTACCAGGAGTCGATTCGCGGACAGATTCACGATATTTGCGTCCTCGCCGACGGCACGGAGGACGGCAGCAAGTCGCTCCTCCGCTACGCCTGGACACTGCGAACCCACGAAGATCGTGTCGAGGAACTACACGATGAACTGCTCAAACTTGACTCGCAGTATGACGCCGCACCCGATAAAGCGGCGGTACTTCCTGCCCTGATCCGCCCCGCCAAGATGATCACGCAGGAATACGCGGACCGCGTCTCACAAGCGAAGGAGGCCGCCGAGGTCTGTGCGGCAGAATTGCGTAACTCTCTGGACCTCGAGCCCGTGAACCGCCGCAGCAATGGCACCAATGTTGGCGCGAGCGAAGAACTGACCGAGGAGGACATCGAGCGTATCAATAGGGAGTTGGAGAATCTCAACTTCAACAACGTCCAGCAGGGATCGATCGGCGACTGCTACTACCTCTCCGCCCTAATGGCAGTAATGCAGTACGACGAGGGGCAGGATTGGCTTCGCTCGTGTATCTCTCCCCATTACGACGAGAACGGCAAGCAGGATGGGTACCTGGTTACGGTATACGACGACCCACTCCACCCGGACGAGAAGGCGAAACAGACCGTTCTTGTCACCGACGTGTACGCACATGGCGCCACCGGCCTCGACGGATCGCCTTCTGTCATATCGATCTTTGAGTCCGCCTATGGGCAGCTTCACCCGGGCGGCACTTTGGATGGATCAGATGGCGGTATCACTTCTGGCAGCCGTCAAGAAGCGTTGCAAGATGTAACCAATAGAAGTGCGCACACAATCGACGGGCAGGATGGCTACAGCCAATCAGAGAGGGAGGAGATTGTCGATGCCCTTGACCAGGATCATCCTGCAACGGCGGGCACAGGAGCAGCACCCAGCGAGCATTTTGAGAATGGAAAGGAGCAAGTGGAAGTCGAACTTCCCAACGGATCGAGACAGAAGATCGTCCTCTACCACAGTCACGCGTACGCCATCGTAGATGCGGATGAAAACGGTGTTACCCTCCGCAATCCGCACGGGATGAACAGGACTCCTTACGGCTCAGAGGTTGATGGGACCTTCACCATGTCGTGGGAAGACTTCAGCTATTACTACGGTAATGTCACAGTCGGTGAAATACCCTAACTCAGTCAACGCGCTCTTTTCCATTAAGAGATCTGGCCGGACCATACAGCTCTTCTCAAACTGGCGAAGGAGAATCCATGCCTACCAATGACGGCATCATCATTACCATCCAGGAGACGACTAATCTTCGGCTCGGTGTCGGCCGCGACAGCCCCAGTTACACCGTTCTTCACGTGAGGATCAAGGACGGCATTATGCAGGCGACATTGCTTGGCGGCGATAAATCAACTGGCATCCACCAAGAACTCCGGCTGGGAGAGTCTGTGACACACCCGGGAGTCGGTACCTTCACCTTGATCGATGTCACGCCGGTAGCAAAACTGCCATTGCAAGACGGACAGGGTAACTACGCCACCTTCAGTTTCGTGCCCGCACCTGGTTTCCAGGTCAATCCGAAACTGCGTAACTGACACCTTTCCGGCACTACCTGCCCGGCATCAAATCTGCAGCCGTCACCCACATGGCTCGGGGGAACACCACAACACTACTTAGAGGGAGATTTATGATTCGCCTATTCCACCGCGCCGCCTTGGTTGTTGGTTGTTTATTCCTTGCACTGTCCGGCTGTGGCATGCAGACGACCGAGGTTCACCCCACCTCACTGGCTCCCACCTCACCGGCTCCCACCACGCCAACTCGTACCACCACGCCCACCTCACCGGCTCCCACCACGCCAACACCCACGCCGGTCACCATCCCCGCCGACAAACTCAACTGCGACAACGGCACCATCATCACCATCCAAGAAACAACAAACCTGCGGCTGAGCGCAGAAGCAGACGGGCCGAGTTACACCGTACATGGCGTCACAGCCGAAGATGGCAACAGGCGTGCCTCCATCCTCGGCGGAGACAGGTCGACCGGCATCCACGAAGAACTCCAACTTGGGCAATCCGTCACCCACGACGGCGTCGGCACGTTCACACTCATCGATACGTCACCCTCCAACAGCTCCTCCGGCGCTGATGGCGAGGGCGGATTCGCCGTCTTCTGCTTCGAACCAGAAGACGGCTTCAACATCAACCCCAACCTTCTGAACTGACGGATACCCCTTACCCGAGACCACACCCCTTACCTGATCCGCACACCCCTCACCTGATGAAGAGTCACTCCGGCCGTCGGGGGAAGTTGCCGCGCTAGCATACGCGGATTCCGTTCCGGTGCGCCGCAAGCCGCGTATCCGCCCGACTTGCCGCCCTAGGATACGCGCATTCCGTCCTTTCACCTCGCACCAAGCCACACCGGCACGCGTCGCGGACCAAACTCCCCTGCGCCCGCCGGATCAAACACGCCCGGAATCTCCTCGCCGCACTGCGGGCACACTCCCGCTCCCGTGCCGCGCAACGCACCAGATTCGCGCCGCTGATCCGAAACACGTAACCGATAGCTACCGATAGCGAACCAATCACGCTCAATCAGTGCGGCGTTACATCCCGGGCAGCGCGTCGTGTCTCCCTCCCGATCATGCACGTTACCGGTATAGACGTAGCGCAACCCTGCACCCCGAGCGATCTTGCGCGCCCGGGTGAGGGTTTCCGGCGGAGTGCGTGGCACATCCAGCATACGAAAGTCCGGATGGAAGGCCGAAAAATGCACCGGAACATCCGAGCCCAGATGCTCCACTATCCATCCGCTGAGCGCCTCCAACTCAGCGTCGCCGTCGTTGTAACCGGGAATCACCAGGGTCGTGATTTCCAGCCAACAAGCCGTCTCATGGGCAATGAACTCCAGAGTCTCCAGCACGGTCCCCAGCCGCCCGCCAGTGATCCTCCGGTAGAACTCCTCCGAAAAAGACTTTAGGTCGATATTCGCTGCATCCACTGCGCGGAATAGATCGCGGCGGGCGTCACCTTGTATGTATCCGGCGGAGACGGCGACGGCGGCGATACCGCGCTCATGGCAGGCCGCCGCCACGTCAACGGCATATTCGGTGAAAATCGTCGGATCGTTGTACGTGAATGCGACGGCGCGGGCACCGCAGGCCAGCGCGGCCTCGGCAATCTCCTCCGGCCCCGCCTCGTCCACGAGCCGATCAACTTCTCGCGACTTGGAAATATCCCAGTTCTGGCAGTATTTGCACCCAAGATTGCACCCTGCTGTTCCGAAGGAGAGGATGGCGGTGCCGGGAAGGAAGTGGTTCAGCGGCTTCTTCTCCACCGGATCCAGGCAGAATCCCGACGAACGTCCGTAGGTGTCGAGAATGAGTTCGCCGCCTCGGTTCATGCGGACGAAGCAAAAGCCCCGCTGACCATCTGCAATGCGGCACTCGCGTGGGCAAAGGTCGCACTGAACCCGATCACCCACTTGGTGCCCATATCGGGCGACGACACCGGCGGATGCGGTCTGCGTGCTTGGCATCGTGGCGTCGTCTGCCCCGCCTTGTCGCTCCGCGCCGTGCATCAGGCCCCTCCTACCGGCTCCTCACTCCATGCCGTCACCGTGTAGCGTGACACCGCAATCTCCGGCGCCCAAAACGATGGCGGTAGCCCAGCCTTTACAAGCAGGTGATCAACAAAATCACGGGGCGATGGCAGCTGATCCCACACCTGGGGGAGAAAGGTGCCTCGATGGCGCGCAAACTCCAAGATCAGCCCATCCACGCCGGGCCGCAACTGCTCCTCAAGATCGAGCCGGTCAAGGAAGAGCATGCGTTCCGGGGGTGATAGTAGCGAGACTTCAATGTGCAGGTCGGCCAATTCGTCGGGCTGCAGCGGAGGAAAACGCGGGTCGCTGAAGGCCGCCATAAAGGCGTTGCGTCGCACATCACCCAAGAGGCTTTGGTGGGCAACCAGCGACCCAATACACCCGCGCAACTCCGTACCCTTGTGCAAGGAAACGAAAGTCGCACCCGGCTCGGCCAGCCGGGGGTACAACCGCATAAGCTCCACGTCCTTCGCCTCCCGGTCACCTGTTTCGGCGTCTGTTTCGACGTCGACGCCGCGTGCATTCTTCGCCGTTTCCGCCGCCTGATCGTTCTGCCCGCGATGCGTACCATCGCGCACGGAGTCCACGCTGTCGGCGATGGAACGTGAAGCGGGCTCGGAACGCGTACCATCGCGCACAGAGTTCACACTTCCCGCATTGCTCCGGTCGCTAGCGGAGGTAGTCCTGTGAACGGCCCTGGAGGGCACTCCGCCATACGCCCTCTCTGCCCTCCCGCGAGCGACGGCCGACTCGTCCAGACTCAGCCAGCTCTCGATCTCTTCCCGCGCCAAACGAACAAGAACAGCACCATCGAAACCGGTGGCAATTGTGTCAGTCATTATTCTCACCTTCCGTGTTCCTCTGGAAAGACGCGTCGCCTTCCGTACCCGGTGCCGGAGCGTTCGCGTCTACGACCTGCATGTTGGACTTGCGCGCAGGTGGGTTCCTCTCCTGCACTGGTGTATCCGCGTCCAGCGCCCGCGCATCCACCCCAGGCACAGGCGTACCTGAGTTCGACGACTGCACCTTCACCTCCGGCACCTGCGCTTCAGCGTCCAGTACGACGTCGTCGTACGCGTCGCCAACTAGTGCAAGAGCCGCGTAGCCAACCACTCGCGAGCGGTCCGGTGCGACGTCTCCGGAATTGCACATGCCGAGCAAGCGGGGCATTAGACCCCGGCGTTGCGCCGCCAGCAGCAAACCGTTCATCGGCGTGGCACCGCATGCCTGGAAATGATTGATAGCGCAGTCGCCGTCAAGGATCTGCCCGATGGTGCCTCGGTCAATCCGCTGCGCCTGCGCGTAAGAGTGGTAATGGGACAGGTCGGAGCTGGCCACTACAACCGTCTCGTCGTCACCCCAGAACGCGTCCCACACCGCTGCGACATCATCAATACTGACATCGCCGGCTACAAGCGGAATAACCTCGATATCGCCCAGAACTTCCTGCAAAAACGGTAGATGAACCTCTACCGAATGCTCCTGCGCATGTACGAGCGAATCGGGAACGAGCTGCGGCAGACACCGCGCAACTTCCTGCTCCGCCTCGCGGGCAACCGGCATCACTCCCAGCGGCGTCGCCATCGCGTCAGCCTCGCTGCAGGCAATGCCCCGCACTGGCACACGATGAGCCGGGCCCATCACCACCGCGCGGGTCACCTGACCACGCAATGGTTCCAACTGACGGTATGCCAAGCCTGCCACCAGGCCTGAATAGACGTAACCCGCATGCGGGGCAATAATCGCATGCGGGGGCGCCGCCAACAAGCACGAGTTCTGGCGCGCGAAATCCAGGCATTCTCTTACACTCGCACGGCACTCTTGTGCGTCATGCGGATAAAACAAGCCCGCCACTGCAGGCTGACGAACCGTCACCATGCCCCGCGTCCTCTCGCGAACAGCCCCGACAGCACTGTCTGAGGTCTATTCCAGTCTACTCGGCGCCAACTGCGCCCATGCGGCTTTGGCATGCTTACGCGCAGGTAACCTGTACTTTAAGTCCTAGTACCGTGCGGTACGCCACTCGCGCACACCCCATTTGCTCTATCAGTGATCGGATAGTAGTCGCATAGTAGTTCAGAAGAAGGCAGAATGTAGCTATGAGTACTCACGTGACTTTCAGCAATGGTGTTTCAATTCCTACAATCGGCGTCGGATTCTGGGAAGTTCCGGCAG
This sequence comes from Actinobaculum sp. 313, assembly GCF_003073475.1. GTDB lineage: Bacteria > Actinomycetota > Actinomycetes > Actinomycetales > Actinomycetaceae > Asp313. Next base: position 2,681,432 of record NZ_CP029033.1, read on the forward strand.
ACCAAGCACAACGAACCGTTGAAGAGGCCGTCGAACTCGGCTACCGGCACCTAGACGGCGCCGCCGCCTATCAGAACGAGGTGGAGATGGGCGCGGGCATTCGGTCCTGCGGCGTGCCACGCGAAGAACTCTTCGTAACAACCAAACTGCAAAACGGCAATCAAGGCCATGATAAGGCTCTCACTGCCTTCGATGCCTCTCTGGAACGGCTCGGCCTGGACTACGTGGACCTATACCTTATTCACTGGCCAGTGGCGAAATGGGGCCTGTACAACGAGACGTGGAAGGCGCTGGAGGAAATCTACGCCTCCGGACGTGCCAAGGCGATCGGCGTCGCCAACTTCCTGCCGGAGCATATTGAAGACCTCCTCGCGCATTGCGAGGTGCGTCCGATGATCAACCAGTTCGAATGCCACCCCTCGCTGCAACAACGGGAGATTGAGGAGGCATCCAAGGCTGCGGGAATGGCCATCGAGGCGTACTCCCCGATCGGCCGCGGCGTTGACCTGAGCAATCCCGTGGTTGAACAAGTGGCCGCCGAGCGTGGTTGCACCCCGGCACAGGCAATTTTGGCATGGCACCTGGCCAAGGGCCGGATCATTATCCCGAAGTCCGTGCACCGCGAGCGCATGGCGGAGAATCTGGAATCCGCCAACGTGACACTGACGCAGGAGAACATCGCCGTGATCGACAGCTTGGAGGCCGGTCTTCGCCAGACCGGCGATCCGGCAACCTTCGACTACAGCCAGTTCTGAACCTGCACAAGACTCGCTTCTGAACTTTCAGCAACACCCGGTTCTCGCACCCTGCAAGAGCCGGTTCCAAGCAGAAAAGAGGACAGCGTTATGACCGTTCCAACCATTCCACTCAACACCGGCCAGCGCATACCCCAGCTGGGCCTCGGAACGTACAAGATGCTTGGCGACGACGCCGAACACGCCGTCGCCACCGCCTTAGAACTCGGCTACCGGCACATTGATACCGCCCAAATGTACGGAAATGAAGCCGCCGTCGGCCGCGGGATCGCAAAATCAGGCGTGCCGCGAGAAGAAATCTTCATCACGACGAAGCTGGATAACCCGAACCACGAGTCGGCAGACGCGCGGCGGTCCTTTGCGGAATCACTGGAGAAGCTGGGAACCGACTACGTGGATCTCTTCCTCATCCACTGGCCACTGCCAAATCAGTACGACGGCGATTATCTTTCCACTTGGAAGACCTTGGAGGAGTTTGCGGCCGACGGGCGTGCGCGGTCAATCGGCGTTTCCAACTTTCAACGCCATCACCTTGAGACGATTGTCGAAGGCTCGGAGACGGTTCCCGCCGTCGATCAAATCGAACTGCACCCGTATTTCCAGAACCAGGTGATTGCCGAGTTCTGCCGCGAAAACAGAATCGCGGTCGAGGCCTGGGCACCGCTTGTACGCGGAATGGTGGCCGACGAGCCCGGCGTGGCAAGTGTTGCGAAGAACCACAACTGTACGGCCGCACAAGCCGTACTGGCGTGGCATCTTGCCAAAGGGCATATCATCTTCCCGAAGTCTGTACATCGCGAGCGGCTCGAAGAGAACCTTGCCGCGGCGATGATCGAACTGACCGTGGATGAAGTCGAACAGATCAGTAGCCTGGATCGCGGCGAATTGGGCCGCACGGGAATGCATCCAGACACCATGGAGCGCGTCAAGGGCTCCATTGGCGACAAGTAGGCACAGATTCGCTTATCTTGTCCAACTTGTGCCCGGAGGAGACTCCGGGCACAAGTATTAACTAGAATCCCAGTCAGGATCGCCACGCATGACGCACCCGTCCGGTGCCACATGTTGCCGCGAGCGGTACCGTATGAACCGGTATGAGCTGGTTGCCAGCTCGGCGCCAGCACCTTCGGTGCCAGCATTCGGTTGGACCATACGCGATCCCGAAAACAGAAAGAGGAGAATCATGGTTGACTTTGCGTACACAATTGCAGGGTCGGAAGCAACCGGCGGAGCCGGTTTCCAAGTCGATCTGAAAACGTTCCAACAACTCGGCGTTTACGGAATGGGCACATTGACCTGTATCGTCTCCTTCGACCCCGCACATGACTGGGCTCATCGCTTCGTTCCGGTTGATCCGCAGGTAATCCGCGACCAGATCGAGGCCACTCTCGCTGCGCAGGCCGTCGACACGGTCAAGATCGGCATGCTCGGACATCCGGACACCATCGACTCCGTAGCGGAAGGCCTTGCGTCACAGCAGTGGCGAAATATCGTGGTGGATCCCGTCCTCATCTGCAAGGGCCAAGAACCGGGAGCCGCGCTCGATACGGATATGGCGCTGCGCGCCAAGATCTTGCCGTTGGCCACCGTCGCCACGCCGAATCACTTCGAAGCACTGACCTTGTCAGGCATGGAAGAGCTGGCCACGGTCGAAGATCTTGGTGAGGCGGCAAAGCGTATCTCCGACCAGGGGCCGCGCTACGTCGTCGTCAAGGGCGGAATCGACTTCCCCGGTCCGGATGCCGTGGACGTTCTGTGGGACGGCGAAGAGATTACCCCCTTCAAGGTGCCGAAGATCGGGCAGGAGCGGGTCTCCGGTGCCGGTTGCACCCTTGCCGCCGCGATCACCGCGGAGCTGGCAAAGGGCCAGGACATCCACGCTGCCGTACAGACGGCAAAGAACATGGTGACCGCTGGCATCGAAGCGCGCGTAAGCGCCAACACACCATTCGACACCGTCTGGCAAGGTGCGTATACGCCGCGCGACTGATCGCGATGACAGGCAGGATAGTGGCATGTGACGGGCAGGACGGCAATCGCGCCGCCGTGCCCGTCATTGTCGTACTCGGGTGCCGTACGATCGGTCATGACCCCACGCGGACGCTGCGCTTCCGATTAGAAACCGCGCTGGTCGAGTTCGAAAGGGCACGCAACGCCGGAATCACCGCCTATGTTCTGTGCTGTGGCGGGCAAGGACAGGACGAACTCGAGCCGGAATCGGTTGTGATGGCGCGTTGGCTCGCTGATCGCGGCATTCCGGAGGATCTGTTGCTTGTAGAAGATGCCTCGCATTCCACCGAGGAGAACCTGATGAATGCGCAGCGTATTCTCCTCGACGTCACCTCCGGCATGCATATGGCCGATCATGACGACCGGGCTCATCATGCGGGCACGACTGCGGTAAGCGCCCCGCCTAGAAGGCAGAGTGCCACGCGACCGACGAAGTCCGGCGGTACTGAGCCTGTGGGCCTCGTCGGTGCTAAACCCTCAGCCTCGGACGGTACATGGCCGACGGGCTCGGTGAGTGCTGAGTCGGTGAGCCAGGTCGGTACGCGACCCACTGGCTCCGGCGGTGCGCGACCCACTGGCTCCGGCGGTGCGCGACCCACTGGCTCCGGCGGTACGCGACCCACTGGCTCCGGCGGTACGCGACCCACTGGCTCCGGCGGCGACCGGCCTGTAGATCCCGGTTCTGCGGGCAGAGGTGTCAGCCCTTCGCTCGCAACTGCCCCTCCTGTCGGATTCACTGCTCAGCGGAAGTTGCCGGCCGTTATTGTCACCTCGTGGCCGCATGTGGCACGGGCTCAGTTCCTGGCTCGGCGCGCCGGTTTTCGGCCGGTCATGCGCGGAGCACATGTTTCCCCGGGCAGGGTTCCACACGCCCTTTTCTGGGAAGCGGGGTCGTGGGCCTTCATTGCGGCGGCGAAGCTACCCGCAGCTCATCTAGTCACCCGGCTCAGCGGGTGGATCAATGTACGACTAGGGCGGCCCGCGCACACCTCTGTTTCGTATCAGTCGCTATATCGCCACTCGCATTCTGGGAAGGAACCCCGATGACATCACCCTATTTCGCTGCGGCCGTCCGATTCGTACACGAGCACCTGAGCACGCGCGACGTCGCCGCTGCTCAGCAGCGCTATCGCTTCCAGCACTGTCTGCGGGTCGCAGCAATCGGGCGAGCCGTTGCGGAAGAAGCGGGCATGGATGCAGATGCCTTAGAACTGGCATGTGTTCTGCATGATGTCGGCAAATTCGATCCCGCCTGGCATGTCGACCATGGTCGCGCTGGCGCAAAATTAGCCCGGCGTTTCCTTGCAGAGCAGGGGGCGCACCCCGCTCTTATTGACGAGATATGTCAGGGGATTGCCATGCACACGGACGGGCGATGGAACTACCCACCGCAGTCCCCCGATTACACCGGCGCCATTGACTACTCTGAGGAGCCGAGCGTACTTGCCCGCTCGGTCGGCGACTGCGATAACGTTGACCGCTTTGGCGCCTACCGTGTTTATGACACTCTGCAATACGTGGACTTTCTCGGAATGGAACTCAATGAGCAGCTCAGTTTCATTGCCGGTTACCGGCAGCGTCTAGCGCGAGAACGCGAATACGCATGCGCCACCGGCGCCTGCCAACGGCGCTGGATTGAAGCACTTGACGCGCAGAATGAGTACTTCGCCGCGTTAGAGGCGCAGATTGCGGCGGCGCTTCCCGGCACACTCTTGCTGCGAGAACAAAAAGGGTAGGCGCCGTGGTGCGGCAGGCAATTGGCTGGCATTGGCGCGCCGTGCGAACTAGCATCTTGTCTCATACTGAGTGAGCAGGAGGCACCAGGCATGGTGAGTTCACCGGCATTGACACCCTCATCTCCGGCCGCGACCGCTTGGGATATGTCTTTGCGTCGTCCAACGCACAGCAGATATCCCCCACTCCCAGGCGCATTTTCTAGTTCCGCCTCCGCAAACCACACGACCACGCACCCGCGCCGAGTTGCGCCAGCTGAGTGGCCCGCCCGATTGGCAGTTGCTCCTCCCCCGCGTTCGCGGTTGTCGCACACTGAGCGGCCGGTCCGACCTTCGTCGTATTAGTGCAGCACGCGAGCCAACACCCCACGCCTTTTCTGCTGTTTGCCCATCGTGCGGGGCCCTGACGGTAGGGATTCGAGGGGACAGTGTCAAAATCCCGTCCAAACGATGAGCTCGCCAAACAGCCATCGCCTCAAATCCGCATGATTCCGCCATTCCTTAAATGGAGCAATTCCACTTTACCTCCGTTTGGACGGGATTTGGACAGCCTCCACTCATGCCACGCCCCGGAGGCACCAGGCACGTTGAGTTGACCGACTCAAACACCCTATCTCCGGCCGCAGAGGTGCCCCGATCCGAACAACCCCAGAAAAACGCGGCGCTCCCATACCAGACCGCGGAAGTGACTTGTCTGTTTCAGAAGTGACTTGTCTGTTTGCCGCCAATCGCTGCGAGTCCGGCGTTATCGACGGCCCCGCACACTACTCCATTCAAGAGGGCGTTACCCTCCCGCCGAGTTGAATACGCGGCCACCCAGCACCGATGGGTCATATGGCACCCATCGGCTGCATGACACCGAGAGAGTTGAAATGAACATCACCGTGAATACAGAGCAGCTGCTCGGATTTCTCGCGAATCACCTCCCGCAGCCAGTGATGATCGGTCTGGCTGTCATTATCCTGGGAACTGCTCTATGGCGATGTCGCGAGGCGACTACTGCGGCGCACAGCCGCCAACCCAAAGAAGTACGCGCCGCATTCGATTTCACGTACCAAAGCGTAAAGGAGCATATCGTGATCGATCACCCCGACGGGCGCCGATGCGAGCGCTCGTGCTCTTCACAAGCGATCAGAATCTCCACTAGCATCGAGACCAGGACAACGCGCAATAGCAACGGGGACGGGTCCAGGGGCATGAGGCAGGCACGTGTTGTGCCACACAACGCGCAATAGCAACGGGGACGGGTCCAGGGGCATGAGGCAGGCACGTGTTGTGCCACACAACGCGCAATAGCAACGGGGACGGGTCACCTTCAAGACAAACCCAACCGAACTGCCAGTCCGGATCCGAGCCGCATACCCGCACCGAGCAGCCACTTACATCCGCTATGTTCCATTAGCATCCAAACAAGAACGGTGCAGCCCAGGCAGGTGCGCTAGTCCGCATAATTCCGCCACTGCTCGAAATGAATCAATCCAGACTGACACCGTTCAGACGCTCATCGGGTACCTTTCGGTCCGACGCATCTGCGACTAAAGCAGATCTGGCCGCCGCAGCCTAACCAACTACCTTCCGCACCGCGCCACGGTATAACCGCGCATGCGAAAACGCGCTTCTACTGCGCCAGCTCGGCGAATCGCGCGTAATGGCCCTGGAAGGCCAACTCAAGCGTTCCCGTCGGTCCGGAGCGCTGCTTGCCGATAATGATCTCGGCCATGCCGGCCTTCGCCGAGTCTCGGTCGTACATATCCTCCCGGTGGATGAGCAGTACGACGTCGGCGTCTTGCTCCAGAGAGCCAGACTCACGCAAATCAGCCACTTGCGGACGCTTATCGTTACGTTTCTCCGAGTCTCGGTTGAGCTGGGCGACCGCAATAATCGGCACATCCAGTTCCTTTGCCAACAACTTGATAGAGCGCGAAAACTCCGAGACTTCCTGCTGCCGCGATTCCACCGCCCGCGCGCCTGAACTGAGGAGCTGCAGGTAGTCGATAACAATCAGCTGGATGTCATGCTGCTGCTTCATACGCCGACACTTGGCCCGGATCTCCGTAAGCGTCAGATTAGGTGAATCGTCCACGATCAATGGCTTTTGCGAGATACGGTCGAGCGTGCGTGCCACCGACTGCCAGTCCTCCGGAGTCATCTCGCCTTTAATCATGCGGTCAAGGAACACCTTTGCCTCAGCCGCCAGCACACGCATCGACAGTTCATTACGGTTCATTTCCAGCGAGAAGTACACCGTGGGAAGACCATTGGCAATGGCCGCGCTACGGCAAATGTCCATGGCGAGCGTTGATTTACCCGCACCCGGACGGGCGGCAACGATGATCATCTGCCCGCCACGCAAGCCGTTGAGCTTGTTGTCCAATTCCACGAATCCGGTGGGAATGCCCTGCAGGCCTCCATCGCGGTTCTCATTGCTCTCCAGCTCGTCGTACAGGCCGGGAACGATTTCCTCCAGCGTCATGTACTCGTTGGTGGCACGATCCTCGGTGATGGAATAAACTTCGGCCTGGGCCATGTCAATCAGGCCTTTGACATCGGCGCCGTCGGTGGTGTAACCGAGTTGGACGATGCGGGTACCGGCTTCCACCAGTGAACGCAACTGGGCTTGCTCGCGGACGATCTGGGCGTAGTACGCGGCGTTAGCGGCCGTGGGTACGGACGCCACCAGCGTGTGAAGGTAGGGCAAACCGCCCACACGCTCAAGATCGCCCGTGCGTTGCAGTTCCGCACCAACCGTCACGGCATCCGCCGGCTCACCGGCGCCGAAGAGTTTCACGACGACGGAAAAGACCGCCTGGTGCGCTGGGCGGTAAAAATCCGTAGATTTCACGATCTCCACGACGTCGGCAATGGCGTCCTTGGACAGCATCATGCCGCCGAGTACCGACATTTCGGCCTCGATGTTACGTGGTGGAACCCGTTCGAATGAAGAGCCAACTCGCGTCTGCTCACTCACCGTCGTCATGCCCATTCCTCCTTGTATACCCGGTGTGCCGACGTCTCCTAAACCGACACTCCGGATCTTCACCCTTCGACCAAGCCGACCGCCGTTCATGAGCCGTGCCGATAGTTCAGTGCGCGCTCAGGAGATGACCTGTACCTGGCGTTCGCCAGCCAGCGACCGCCAACCACGTGAAGCGTCAACTCCCTATCGCGCCTCTACCTATCAAGCAATGCCAGATCAACGGCTGATGTACCGTTGATCTCATCGCCAATAGCCTTGCCAAAGGGTTGCCTCCATGCCCCACCGATCTGCCACGCAGCCTCCTGCTTCAGGCATCGCCGCTGGGAACACTACAAGGGTACCGACAAGCTCCGACACGAAATCGTGCCGATCACATTCGCCCTGTTAATACACGCCGTGACACGGTGGATAAGCTGTCGATAACCTGTGTGTAAAGACCCCGATTTATCCACTTTTTTGCAGGTTTTTATCCCCAACTGTGAATAAAGGGGGTGAAGTGTTTGCGATTCCGTCCCCATACTTGTCCACAAGCGTGGATAAGTCCAAAATCAAGGTCAACTTTTTGCAAACTGGCTCGCCGTGAGAAAAGCTCAACCCCAAGTTGAGGTTCACCGACGGGGATTCCGCTTCTCCATGTACCGCGGGAGGTCGTCGGCGAGACAATCGGAGCTCTACCGGCGAGACAATTGGGATGCCACGAGCGCAATAACCAAGATTTTGTGAGCGTGGCAAGGCCGAACCACACGCGGACTACAGGTACAGACACGCGGCGCCAGTCGCCACACTCCCGCGCTGTCTCGAGTCTCAACCGTTAAGCAGTAGCCGCCCTGCTGAGCGCGATGCGACGAACATACGAAGCACTACCCTGCGCCAAGTGTTCCGCCTGACCTTCCCACAATATGAGATTCAAGCTCAGTCCGCGCCAACCGGGTAGTCACACTGACCTCGTTTCTAATGGATATCGGCTTCCCAAGATGATCGGTAGTGCTGGGAGACCTCACCCCCAGCAAGGCCGCCACCCCGGTAAATCACCCACTGAGTGAACCCTCAGATGCCTCCGCGTTCCCCACGCCGGTAACAGATTCCCGTAGCTGTCGCTCCCGCGACTGATTCGCCCTCCGCGTTCGCCGCGCGGGTAACAGATTCTGCCCCACAAGTGGCAATCAAGCGTGGACCGTACCTGCATTCTCCGCGTAGCTGACAGATTCTGTCATGAGGTCGTCGTCTGTGTAGGTCGATGTACGAGTTCCCCGCGCAGCTGACGGGTTCCCCTGCCAAGGGAGCAGAGAGGATTGCACCCCACTGCCCACACTGCCGACGGACTCTCCAATCCAGAAATCGCACCCCACTCCCCACGCGACCAATGGGCTCCTGTTATCAGTGGTCATGGTGTCGGCTCCTCGACCCCACTGCCCACACTGCCGATCAACTCCCTCCCAGTAGGGGTGTGGCGGCCCTCCCCAGAACCGCCACACCCGTGGATCCAGCACTGACCATTTCGCAGTCCGGCGCCGCCTAAAGCCGGACGTGCCTATCCCAAGAACTGGATCCTATGCGGGCCCGCCCGCCGCCCCGAGGTCGGGCTGCCCAGGTATATTGCGCCTTACTGTGAACATTCGCCGTCGCCAATCCATCGCGGCTCAGTTCTTACTACTAGCGCGCTCAGTTCTTACTACTAGCGCGCTCGTTTCTTACTACTAGCGCGCTCGTTTCTTACTACTAGCGCGCTCGTTCTTGCTACTCGCGCGCTCGTTCTTGCTACTCGCGCGCTCGCTCCTCGGCAGTCAGCGGCGCATCTGCCTTCTGTCCCCGCAAAGCATGAATCGCCCAATAGCACAAAGCCCCCAATGGCGCGGCGATGAACCAGGAGAACGGTGCCAACACCTGGCAGAAATGCACCGGCAGTAATGCGATGCATAGTGCCACGACAGCGGAGGGAATGAACGCCCACACCGCATTCATATTCAAACCGTGCTGGTAGTAGTATTTGCCACTCTTGTCAGGCGAATACAGGTCGCGCAGATCCACCCGCGAGCGCTTGTAGTAGTAATAGTCGAGCACCAAAATTCCGAAGAACGGGCCGAGCAGCGCGCCTAAAGACCCGAGGAAATAGGTGATAGCAGTCGGACTTCCGTACAGGTTCCACGGCGTGACAATGATCGAGAGTACTACCGCAGCAATTCCTCCAATACGGAAGGAGATGCGCTTCGGATTCAGGTTCGAGAGGTCGAATGCGGCGGAGACGAAATTCGCCACGATATTCACACCGATCGTCGCCACGATAAAGGCCAAGGAGACCACATAGAACATGAAGTCATTGTCAATATGGGCCAGCAAATCACCCGGATCCTCGAATGCTTCCCCGTACACCTGGATGGCAGTTGCGGAACAGAGAACTGCCGTCAGCGCAAAAGCCGTCCAGTTCAATGGCAGGCCAAGAACATTGCCGACGACGACGGAGCGCTTCGTCGGCGCATATCTTGCGAAGTCCGCGAAGTTGAGCATAAGAGTCGCAAGGGTGCCGATCGTCAGACCCACCGTCACGAAAATCTGGTACGTCTGCTGGCCGAGAGCGGGAGATACGCCGTCGGCATTCGTGGTCCAGCTGAAGTTCCAGTCGGCCTGGTACAGCATCCACACACCAAGGCCGATCATAATCACCCAGATAATCGGACCTGCGGCCCCCTGGAAGTGCCGCACCGCCTCCATGCCACGCCACACGATGACCAACTGAACAGCTGACAAGATAAGGAATGCCAGCCAGCCCGATGCACGCAAGCCAAGGAAGCTCGCATTCCACCCCAACATGGAGGGGAAAACTCGCATCATCAATAGTTCGAGTGATATAGACGCCAGGTAGGTCTGAATCCCATACCAGGCGATAGCGACGATACCGCGTACCATTGCCGGGAAGTTGGCTCCCCAGATTCCCCACGTTACACGCGATACCACTGGATAGGGGGCGCCCGTCTCATAGCCCATGATTCCGGATACGCAACATGCGACGAAGATGATGAATGTCGCGATAAGCACCCCGATCACTATCGCCAGAGGTGTCATACCCATAAGCGTTCCCGTGCCGATGAATAGCGCTGCCGCAAAGGTGTAATTCGAGGCATTATGTGCATCATTCATCCACAGTGAAAACAGTGAATAGCTGGACCATTTTCGGTCATCAGGAAGAGCCGGGGCGAGGTCCTCGTTAAATAGTCGCCCGTCTTTATCACCGGCTCGTAGTTCGTCATAGCTGACGCTTTCGGCTCTCATAATTGTTCTCCTAACATCGTTGTTGAGGTCCTTCCGATGGGAGGGACTGGTGGCATTTCTTTCGGACGGCCGCATGCGTTGTCAGACACCGGGCTCATATGTGGTCAGGCACCGGCCGCATGCGTGGCCAGGCATACGACCCGTGCCCCGCTCTGCAGCACCTCGTGTGTGGCCGGGCCCACTCGGGGCACTTATCTCCGCACCTGGCCGGTTTCCCGGAACCGCCCGGGTTTCCGCACCTGCCCGGGATATTGCCGCGCCTCCCCGAACGTCCGGATTGACCCCGATGGCGCCCACGGCGGTCCGGGTGAGGGCCATCCGACCTTTGCGTCGGCATCCGCCCCTGTGAAGGCGTTGACCCTCACGCGGGCGGTGACCGCGAGCATTGACCCTCAGCGGGCGTTGACCCACCCTTATGCGAGCGATACCCGGCCCGGATGCCGACTTCCACCCGAGTGCCAATGTCGGCCTGGGTGCCGACATCCACCCAAGATGTGGGGCCGCCCGGCGGCATTACAGCAAATAACCTCTCCTCTCGAACTGTTCGGCGATGGTCTGCCCGGATTCGCCCAGCCCCAGCAGAACGCCCAGCAGAATCCGAGCTTTTAGTGGTTGGAGCATGCCGGCGAAGATCACGCCTCTGCGCTCCAGATCGATTTCCGCACCCGGATAGGCGTAAGTTGTACGCCCGGTGCGGCCTCCGCACGTGCGCGTGGTCATCACCAGTGGGATGCCGCGGCTTACGGCTTCGTCTACCGCATCAAGATAGGACTCGGGCACATGCCCGGCCCCCATGCCCGCAATGACAATCCCGGGCAATCCTCCGTGGCCAGCAAGGCACGCAGCACCGTCCCATCGCACCCCATTCCGGGGTAGACAATCGGCACGTTGACGACGCGTTCCGGAATCGGCAGCGCCGCCGGGCACGGCCCATCCGGCCGAGTGACGGGTTCGAATGCCCCTTCCACCACGCGTCCAAGTGCCCCCATCCACGGACTTGCAAAAGCATCCATGGCGAAGGAATGCGTCTTCGTCACGGTCACCGCCCGGTGGACCTCACCGTTCATCACGACGAGGACCCCTGCCCCGCACGCCTGCCAAGACGCCGCCACAATGGCGGCATCGAGCAGGTTGGCAGGGCCGTCCGCTCCCGGCTCCTCCGGCGAACGCATAGCGCCTGTCACCACCAAGGGCTCCGGACGATCCCAGAGAAGGTCGAGCAGATAGGCGCTTTCCTCCATCGTGTCGGTGCCGTGGGTGACGATAACCCCGGCGGCGCCGTCGTCGACCATGCGGTGCGCCCAAGCAAGGCCCTCCAGCAGCATGTCGAAGGAGACCGAGGGCGAACCCACGTTCGCCACCGCGCGGCACTCCATCCGACCAATGTCGGCCAGCGCCGGAACAGCGGCGACCAGATCGTCGCCGTCGAGCGCCGGCGCTACACCGTCATCGCCGGTCATGGCGATCGTTCCTCCGAAGGAACAGACCGCGTACCTGGGCCCGTCAGTTGTCTGCGGTACCATCACCACGCGCACTTCCAGGATCGACCAGGCTCTGGTCACCGGTCGCACTTCCATAATCGACCAGGCCCGCGCCGTCGCTGCGACTTCCAGGATCAGCCGGACCTGCGAAATCGTCCCGGAACGCCAGCGCAGTTGGTGCGTCCACCGGCAGGTCCTCTGCCAGCGGCTCGAACTCGGTCATCGAATCCAGCGCCGTGCCCATGGAAATATTCGTCACACGCTCTTCGATGCACTCGACGACAACCGGCACGCGGAAGGTTTCCGCCATGGCGCGGGCACGTGGCAGAGCTTCGGCCAGTTCTTCGGGCGTGCGCACGCGGATCGCCTTGCATCCCAGGGATTCGACAACGCCGATATGATCCACCCCGTAGCCATCGGTCTCAGGAACGTTGATGTTCTTATATGCCAGTGACACCTGGTATTCCATATTGAAACCGCGCTGCGACTGGCGGATCAGACCAAGGTAGGCGTTGTTGACCACCACGTGCACCCACGGGACCTCGTGCTGTGCCGCGGCGGCCAACTCCTCGATAAGGAATTGGAAGTCATAGTCGCCCGAAAGCGCCACCACCGGCGTCGTAGGATCGGCCGTCACCGCGCCAATGGCCGCCGGAATCGTCCAGCCCAGCGGGCCGGCCTGGCCGGCGTTAATCCAATGCCGCGGCTTGAACACGTGCAGCATTTGCGCGGCGGCGATCTGACTGAGACCAATGGTGGTGACATACCTGGTCTCCGGTCCGAATGCACGGCACATCTCCTCGTACACGCGCTGCGGCTTCAGCGGTACGTTGTCGAAATGCGTCTTGCGGAGCATAGTTGCCTTCCGCTCGTTGCATTCCGCCACCCACTGCTCATAACGCTGAGCCGGAGAGGCACCATAGCGCTCGCGGGCTGCCCCCAATAGCACCTCGGCCGCCACCTTCGCATCCGATACCGACCAGTACTCCGGCGGGAAGACCCGCCCGATCTGCGTCGGTTCGATATCGATATGAACGAACTTCCGCCCCGCCCTGTACACATCCAGATTGCCGACGGCGCGGGCCGCCCACCGGTTGCCGAATCCAATGACTAGATCCGATTCGAGGAAGGATGCGTTGGCGTAGCGCTGCGAGGTCTGGAATCCGGCCATGCCCTGCGCCAGGCGGTGATTATCCGGAATGCTGCCCCATCCCATCAGTGTCGAAATCACCGGAATACCTAGATATTCCGCCAGCTCCACAAACTCCTTCTCACCGCCAGCATTGAGTATTCCGCCTCCAGCCAGCAGAATAGGATGATCAGCCGCGTCAATCATGTCGAGGATATGATCGGCCTGGGTGCGGGACATCTGCGGCACCGCAATCGGCAGGGGCTCGTAGGCGTCGATATCGAAGTCAATCTCCTCAACCTGCAGATCGGCCGGCAGGTCGATCAGTACCGGACCACGTCGGCCGGTTCGCATGAGCTGGAAAGCCTTCGCGAAGGTGCCGGGAACCTGTGCCGCCTCCAAAATGGTGACGGCCATCTTCGTTACCGGCGCGGCGATTGACGCAATATCAACGCCTTGGAACTCCTCCTTATGCAACATGGGCCGCGCGGCTTGACCCGTGATACACAGGATTGGAATCGAGTCCGCCCAGGCCGAGTACATACCTGTTATTAGGTCGGTACCTCCCGGGCCGGATGTCGCCAGTGCCACGCCGATATTACCGGGTTTTGTCCGGGTATAGCCCTCTGCCATATGGGCGGCAGCCTCGGGGTGGCGGGCGAGGATGTGGCGGATATTCCCATTTCTCTCCATGCCGGAATAAAGACCGTTGATGGCCGCTCCTGGAACACCGAAAGCCTGGGTACATCCCTCCTTCTGTAAGATCTCAACGATTGCGTCGACGACGCGCATACGGGGCATTAGTCTTCACTCATTTCTTTAGCAGCTTGAATGGTTAGTGTTGTTTCATAGGTTCGGCCTGCCTCCCACCGCCGGGCTCCGGTATCCGGCCCTCAGCTAGGCCGGATACCGAGTACGACCGATTGCTTGGCTTCCTTCTCCGCCCACACGGGCGAAAACCAGCGGTGACGGTTCCCCACTGCAGGTGGCTCCGCCGCTTGCGTGGGCGGAAAGCTAGGCTTCTTCCCTTGTTCATTCCGGCCCTCTGCCGCTTGTGCGGGTGCATGGTTCGCTCAGCCAGGGCCGATCAAAGCAGGCGCCACGCCTCACGTAGCACGCGCTTAGCATCGGCGATAACACCGTCAACCTTCTCGTCGCCGAGCGGCTGAACCTCGAAGGAGACGATATTGCGCTCCGGGGCGTCCTCCCGCAGGTACCCGATGTCGAAGAGTCCAGCCAGGAATTCGCGCACCTCCGGCACATGGCATTCCGACTTCGGATGGGAGAAGTAGGGGTGCTTATCACCATAGGCGGGATCCTCCGGATCGGAAATCACGCACGTGCCGATATGCGCATGGTTGAGGTATTCGGCCGTCACCGTCATGGCCTCCTTCACCGTCTCGCCCTGCATGGGCAGATGCGACAGATCAACCATGAGTCCGAAGTCCGGTATCGCCTTGCGAACCTCTCGTGCCAGTTCGACGCCGAGTCGATTGGTACCGATAAGCGCGAACTTCTCCGTGGAGTCGTCGAAAGTCTCCAGCGAAAGGAGGATGTCGCCCTTCGACTTGGCGTAACGGCCGATTTCGATAATCGATTGGGCCAGCCGTTCCAGGGCCTCATCTGTGTCCTTCTTGTTCTTCGGCTTGGGCCCGGAGAGAAAACCGAACTTTTTCGCACCCATCTCATAGGCCTGATCGACGGCGCCCTTGAGCACCTCGACTGTATGCAGACGCTTCTCCTCATCGAAATCCGAGAGGTTCAGCCCCTGCTTCAGAATGTAGGGTTGAGCTCCGAAGCCGACGGCCATGCCGGCGGTGTCAATCAGCTTCTTCACTGCGGCCCGTTCCTTCGCACCATTGATCCGCGTAATCTCGATGGCCTCGAAGAAGTCATCGTTGACGATGCGTTCCACAGACTCCGCGATAGGGCCATCTCCTGAGCTGGCGAAGGGGTAGGCCATGAAGTGAATGATGCCGGGGCGAATATAGTTATGCAGATCGTCCTTCATGATGATGTCCTTTCAATATGTGATGGTGTCGTGCAAGGGGTGGATAGTGTAGTCAGTGCTTGCACCGCGTCCGTGCGCAACAGCTGCGGTTTGATAACGTTTTCACTTCGTCGGGTAGGTAAACCGGGTCCGCGCGCAGCACCCGCGGTCCTCACGTGATCACTCGCGGCACAGGCGATGATCCGCTGGCATGGTCCGCTGCGCCAACCGGGTTGCTCCACAGTGCTACGTGCTCTGCCCTTGGGCGGCAGGAACTTGCCGCAGCCGGAAAGACCCCGCAACGCTGGTGTCATTCCCTCTCTGTCAGCAACCCACCGCTCCGTTGTGCGAGGAACAAGAAGCTATGCGGATTTACGGGCGACGACGCGGCGGGCGGCGTCGGCAATGTTCCCAGCGCGCAAACCGAAGTAGTCGAAGAGCTCATCCAACGTGCCGGAAAGTCCGAAAACATCCCGTGATCCAACACGTTCGAGCGGAGCCGGGTGACCCTCACTCAATACTTCCGCCACGGCAGAACCCAAACCGTTAAGAATCGAGTGTTCCTCCACGGTCACGGCGCAACCCGTCCTAGCTACGGAAGCGAGGATGGCAGCCGCGTCCAAAGGCTTGACGGTATGAACGTTGAGCACTTCGGCGCTGAGCCCTTCCCGTGCCAGTTCCTCGGCAGCCGCAAGCGCCTCGTATAGCACGCAACCGGTGGAGACAATCGTGATATCGGCGCCCTCGCGCATGGTATGTGCCTTCCCGATTTCAAAGGGCGTGCCCGCCGTTGTCACATCGGGTACCGGCAACTTGCCGATCCGCAGGTACACCGGTCCCTGCAACTCATAGGCGGCCACCACGGCCTTGCGGGCCTCTTCCGAATCCGCCGGCACAATCACCGTCATATCCGGGATGGCACGCATCAGCCCGATGTCCTCTAACGGAAGATGGGTCGCACCTTCCTGCGCGGCCGACATCCCGGCGTTATGCCCCACAATCTTGGCATTGCGCGCCGAATAGGCTACGGAAACTCGAATTTGATCGAAGCCTCGTCCCGTAAGGAAGTTGGCGTAGGCGTTGGCGAAGGGCACCTTACCCATCGCCGCCAGTCCGGCCGCCGTTCCAACGAGGTCGCATTCCGCGATCCCCATGTTGATGAAGCGATCCGGGTAGGCGTCGCGGAAGCGATCAGTGAAATTGGATTTTGCGCAATCCGCGTCCAGCACAACGACGTCCTTGTGCTGGGCTCCGAGTTCCAGAAGGCCTTGCGCGTACCCTTCACGAGGTGCAGTCTTCGTGGTCATCGCAGTTCCTCCAGAGCCTGCTCGAGTTCTTCATCGGTAGGTGCCAAACCGTGGAATTTTGCGGTGTTCTCCATATAAGACACACCTTTGCCCTTCACGGTGCGGGAGATGATCATGGTGGGCTTGCCACTGCTTGCAGCCGCGTCGGCGAAGGCATCGTCGAGCGCACCCAAATCGTGGCCGTCCACTTCGATCACATACCAGCCAAAAGCCGCCCATTTGGCGACGATGTCGCCCAGGGACTTCACGGAATCAACCGGACCATCGAGCTGGATGGAGTTCGCGTCGAGGATTGCGCACACGTTGTCAAGGCAGTGATCGGCGGATGTCATTGCCGCTTCCCATATCTGCCCCTCCTGCGCCTCGCCGTCGCCAATCATCACGTAGTAGCGTGAGGTTAAGCCATCCATTTTCGCGGCCATCGCCGCGCCGTTGGCCAGCGACAGCCCCTGCCCGAGCGATCCCGAGGAGGAATCAACTCCTGGCAGATGAGTATTGGATGGGTGCCCCTGTAACCGAGTCCCGAGGTCGCGGAAGGTCATGAGTTCCTCCCGTGGAAAGTAGCCCCGGGCTGCCATTACCGAGTAATAGGCGGGTGTGCAGTGCCCCTTGGAGAGGAAGAACATGTCACGCTCGGGCCATTCGGGTTCTTCTGGGCGGATATTCATATGCCGGAAGTAGAGAACAACCATGGCGTCAATCGCCGACAGTGATCCCGCTGGATGCCCACTTCCCGCATGATGAACCATCCGGACGATATCGCGTCGACATTCCTTGGCAATATCGCGCAGTTTGCTTGTTTCTTCTGAATCCACGCTTGTCACCTTTTCTTTACTGTGGGTTCTGTCGCATCGGGGCGCTTGCGTCCGGTGCAAGCCCGAAGGGGCGGGGCCGGCCCCGGCGAAGAGACCGGCCCCCGGCCTGTGGTTCGTCAATCTCCTCAGTCGTCGATTTCACGGAAGGTGATCTCTTGCGCGCCTTCCCACAGGAGTTTCTCGCCCAGCTCCGCCAGGTGCTCATTGCCCTCCACGATCCGTGCCAGCGGATTTCCGGGCAGCTGCCCTGCCTTGGACGCGAAATTCGTGTACCCGTATGCCAGCAGGATCTCCGTTTCGGACTTGCCTCCCGGGTAAATCACGACTTCACCCGGATGTGGGTAGCAGGTGCCGTTCTCGGGCTCCAATTCCAGGTCCAGATCACCGAAGGGGATCCAGCCCGCCTGGCCTGACCAGCGCACGTGAATCATGCGCGAGGTCAGAGGCATGAGCTTTTCCCGGAAGGCCTTGACCGTCTTCGGTCCTTCCTCTTCTTGGTACTCTGCGATGAAGGTGAAACCACCGGCGGTTATCTCGAGCTTCATTGTTATTTCTCCAATCTTTTCGTCGCTACAATTTTTGAGTCGTTGCTACTCTCACAGGCCGAGGATCGATGCCAATAGGGCCATGCGGATGGACACGGATTGCAGGATCGCCCGGAAGTAGAGTTGATGCGGGGTGTTATCGATGGCGAGGTCCATCTCGCCGGCACGGCGGGGCAGCGTGTGGGTCACGTACACCATGTGGCCCTTCTCCGCCTCGTCGCGCAGGGTGTCGTAACGGATCAGGTAACGGTCCATCAACTTCTTGAAGGCTTCCGCCTCCGCGCCCGCCGGTGCCGAGCAGCCGGGTAGGTAGATGTAGTCCTGGGTGCGTACGAAGTTGTTGAAGCCGTCCTGATCGAAGTCGAATTCTTCCTTCAAGTCGACGTTGAACTCTGTGCGGATACGATCAGTTACCTCGTTGGGGGTACGCAGATCGGAGTCGGAACAGATGGTTACATCGGCACCCAGGCGTGCCAGGCCGTAGGCCATGGAGTGGCCGGTGCGGGCCTCGATCATATTCGGCGAGACGACGGCGACCTTCAGACCGTCGAAGTGCCCGAAGCGACGCCAGATGGTGTAAAGGTCGAGCAGGGCTTGTGTTGGATGCTCCCAGTGGCCCCACCCGCCGTTAATCACCGGACACTCAGCAGCCTCGGCTCCGCGCCGCGCTTCGTCCTCGTCGTAGTGGCGAATCACCGCCACATTTGCGTACTGCGAGATGCAACGCATGGTGTCCTCAATGGACTCCTCCTTGGCAACCGAGGAAGTCACTTTCGGGTTCGCTTCCACGATGACGTGGCCGCCCATACGCTCCATGGCTGTCTGGAAGGACATCCGGGTGCGGGTGGAGGGCTGGAAGAACATCAACGCCAGCATTTTGTCGTCGAACAGGTCGATCTTCGACCTGTTGAATAGTTCGAGGCTCTTACCCAGTTCGAACAATTTGAGCAGTTGCTCGGGGCTGAGGTCGTTAATGGAGATGAAGGACTTGCCGACATTGTCGACTGCTTCAATCATTTCCTTCATCGAACGCATGTATTCGGACACGGTTATCTCCTTAGTTTTTGATTTGCCTGTTTTCTGGTGTTGGTTTGCGGCCCGGTCGGCCTGCGGCGCCCCGCCAATTTGTGGTGCGCACTCTCTGGTGCACGACCGACCGGGTCACTGCGTTCAGCCGCGGCGAATGAGCCGCCCCGCCTTGGAATCGCGGTCCACCGCCCTCCCGCGCAGGATTGTCTGGTGGACGACCCCCTTGAGCATGCGACCGTTGTAGGGACTGATCTTGTTCTTGTGCTCAAGTCTCTCGACGTCCACGGTGAAGGTCTCCTCCGGGTCCACCACCGCGAAATCGCCGTCCTTGCCCACTGCGATGGCGCCCTTGGTCGGAAGGTCGAAGGTTGCAGCCGGAGCGGAGGCGAACCAGCGTGCAATGTCGGAGAGTGTGGCGCCGAACTGGGCTCCGGCGGTCAGTACGGCCGACAGTCCGAGTTGGACGGACGACACACCTCCCCATGCGGCTCCGAAATCACCACTCTCGCGCCGCTTGAGATCGGCTGTGCAGGGAGAGTGGTCCGAGGCAATATGATCGATCGTCCCATCCAACAGCCCTTGCCACAAGGCCCGGCGGTTCTCCTCCTCACGCAGCGGCGGCGCACACTTGTACTCAGTTGCGCCGTCGGGAATCTCCTCCGCCGCGAATGTGAGGTAGTGCGGGCAGGTTTCCACGGTGATGCGGACTCCGTCCGCTTTCGCCGCACGGATCAGTGGCAGCGCCTCCGCGCTGGCCAGGTGCAGGATATGTACCCGGGCACCGGTGTCGCGTGCCGCAGCAATGACCTGCCGGATGGCCTCGTTCTCCGCCTCGCGCGGCCGCGAGGCGAGGTAATTGGCGTAGGACGGGCCGAAGTTCTGCGGTGCCTGTGCCAGGATTCCCGCATCCTCACAGTGAATAATCATGACGGCGTCGAGGCGCGCGATCTCCTCCAGATCATTGCGCAGTTCGTCGTAGCCGAGGTACCCGTATTCATCGATACCCGAATGCGCGGTGAAACACTTGAAGCCGAAGACTCCTCGCTCCCACAGCGGCCCGAGTTCTCCACGATTTCCCGGTACGGCTCCCGCCCAGAGGCCAACGTCAACGGAGAGCTTTCCGGCGGCGGCCTCCTGCTTCAACTCCAGGTTCTCCACCGTTGTAGTGGGCGGATCGGAGTTCAGCGGCATATCGATAATGGTGGTGATTCCACCGGCACGTGCCGCACGCGTCGCCGACTCGTATCCCTCCCATTCCGTACGCCCCGGCTCGTTAACGTGCACGTGGGAGTCGAGTAGACCGGGCAGAAGTACCTGGTCATCCGGTACCACGATTTCGTCGTCGGCAACGATCTCGGCGTCGACCGGTTGAATATCGGTAATGACTCCATCCGTCACGACGACGGCAGCGGACTCAATTCCCGTTGGAAGAACCGCGCGCTGGGCCCGGATCACTAGTGTTGTACTCATTGTTGATTGCTCTCCTTTGCTGTTGCAGCAGCCGCTGAGTTACTCGCCGTCGCCTCAGAGGCTGCGGAGCCGGGAACCTCAACCGCGTCCCGGTCAGCATCCAGATCAACCTGCATGGCCTGCTGGACAGCGGCCAAGAGGTACGGGTCGTTGCGTGAAATGAAGTAGTGGACCACGAAGGCAATGCCTGCCCCGATGAACCACGAGAAGGGGCTGAGGAACTTCGCCCACTGCCACGGACCAACGGCCACAAGAATTGACGGAATCGAGGCAATGAAGAAGGTTGCCACGGCTCGCATATTCCATCCGTTGTCGAAACTGTGCATGCCTTTGGCCTTGAACAGCTCCGAGACCTGCACCTTCTGCTTTCGCAGGATGAAGTAGTCAACGATGATGATGCCAAACAGCGGTCCAAGTACCGCGCCGAGGGCAGCAAGGAAGGTATTGATAATGAAGGGGTTGTTGTAGAGATTCCACGGGGTGATCAGAAGCGCTATCACCGCCGAGATGAGACCGCCACGAACGAAGTTGATCTTCGACGGCCATGCGTTTGCCAGGTCGTAGGCGGGCGAGACGAAATTGGCAACCACGTTGATTCCCAGTGTTGCCACCGTGAATGTCAAGGCTCCGAGGATCGAAGCGGTAACGGAATCGATACGTCCTACCAACTCCACCGGGTCGTAGACGTACTCCCCGTAGATCTGGAAGGATCCTGCGGTCACAAGCACAGACACCACCGAGAAGGCGATGAAGTTAACCGGAAGGCCCCAGAGGTTGGCCCACCATACGGCCTTCTTCGTCGGAGAGAACCGGGCGAAGTCACAGAAGTTCAGCAACAGAGTCGAGAAGTAAGTGACGGTCAGCGCGATGGCGGCCAGGAAGGCATGAGACATTCCCCAAGTCGCCGTTCCGGAGGCGACGGTCAGAGAAATGTTCCAGTCGCACTTGTACATAACCCAGATGGTCAGCGCCGCCATAACAACCCAAACCGCTGGACCGGCAAAGTCTTGGAACTTGCGGATCGTCTCCATGCCATTGCGCAGCAGCAACAGTTGCAACGCCCACATGAAGAGGAATGCCAGCCACCCAAGGAGTGTTTCCCCTAAGAACTTCTGCTGGCCCCACTCGTTGATGTCGGGCCAGATGTCTGCCGCCAGCACAATCACGGCGCGGGAGGCCAACCAGGTCTGAATGCCGTACCAGCAAATTGCCACAAACCCGCGGGTCAAGGCCGGTAGGTTGGAACCGATAGTGCCGAAGGCAATACGTGCCAATACGGGATAACACAACCCAGTCTTCTGCCCGGCGAATCCCACCAGATTCATAAGGAAGAAGACGGCGATAATGCCGATCGAGAGACCTGCAAAGACGTGGATCGCGCCTAGGCCCAGGGCGAAGAGCCCCGCCGCGAAGGTGTAGCCACCGATAGAGTGGATGTCAGACATCCACATAGCGAAAAGGGAGTAGAAGCTCCAGTGCCTGGTCTTGGCAGGAGCAAGATCCTCATTGATTAGGCTGGGGGTGATCTCACCACCAGTCTGCGGAACTTGTGAACTCATGTCGTACCTTTCTGGTGCGAACGGCGGCCAGGGCCGCTAGTGTGTGTTGGTTATTGCGTGATGCTTGTGCCGGCGTTGCCGGCAACGGCGTCTTTCAGGAGAGGAAGAGATGTGATGATGACTCTCTTTCCCCCTTGTTCGAGGAAGTTGATGGCAGCCTCGATTTTCGGCGCCATCGAGCCTGCGCCGAACTGTCCCTCGGCAAGGTACTTCTTGGCTTCAGCCACGGTGAGTCGGTGCAGCTCTTGTTGCTCGGGGGTGTTGAAGTTGATCGCGACCGTGTCCACGGCAGTGCAGATAACAAACGTTTCCACCCGAGCAAGGAAGCAAGAAGTGCAGAGGCGCGATCTTTGTCGATCACGGCTTCTACACCGCTTAGTTCTCCCGATTCTTCGCGTGATACCGGAATTCCGCCGCCACCTACGGCAACCACCAGGCAGCCCGCTGCAACAAGCGTTGTGATGACGTCCTTCTCGACGATATCGCGCGGAATGGGTGAAGGAACGACGCGGCGATATCCGCGTCCGGCATCCTCCCGCACGGCCCAACCATCCTCGACCTCGCGCCGTTTTGCCGTTTCCTCATCCATAAAAGAGCCGATTGGCTTGGTTGGATCGGCAAAAGCTGGGTCGTTCTTATCCACGATGGATTGCGTGACCACTGCAGCAATGGAACGGTCAATGTTACGGTTCGCTAGTTCGTTACGAAGTGAACGCGAAAACATGTACCCGGTCGCGCCCTGCGTATCAGCGCCGAGGTAGTCGAGCGGAATAGCAGGGAGTTCGGCCGAGGCGAGCTCCACTCTCCGTAGCAGGAACCCTACCTGTGGCCCATTGCCGTGCGTGATAACCGGGGTGTAGCCCTCCTGGACCAAGTCGGCTATATACGATGACGATTCCCGGACAGCCTCCACCTGATCGGTTACTGCAACATGGTGTTTGTCGCGTATAAGTGCATTGCCGCCAACGGCAATGACGACGGTTTGTCTAGCGTTTGCGGACATCTCCGTCCTTTCCGTCCTTTCTCATTGGGCCATTCGCCCGCTCAATTGCTCGCTGCGCAGCGTCTATTTTCCGCTGAGCGGCCAGCCAGTTACTTTCTTTGGGTTCGGAGCTGCATAGCTACGAACCTTCGATGTACTCAACCCGAGCGCAACCAGCGACTCGGCGAGCTTGACCGCCGCGGTAACTCCTTCGACTACGGGAATGCTCAGCTGCGCCGATATTTCGCGGTCCAGTCCCGCCATTCCGCCACAACCGAGCACAATCACCTCCGCGTGGTCTTCGGCAACCGCTCGTTCGGCCTCCCGCGTGATGGCCGCTTTTGCGGTCACAGTGTCTTCCAACTCAAGAACACCGAGCCCGGTCGAGCGCACAGACGCACAGTGGCGATCAAGCCCGTATGAAAGCAGGCGATCTTCAATCGGAGGCACATTTCGGTCAAGGGTGGTCACCACGGAGAAGCGATCACCGAGCAGCATGGCCATATGTGCAGCAGCCTCGGTTATGTCAACCACCGGTGTCTCCACCAGTTCCATAACCCCTTCTTTGCCGTGCTCTCCGAATCCAGCGAGCACGACAGCGTCATATGAGTCCCGGTAGGTCGCGACAACATCCATAACGGCCACCGCCGCTAGATAGGATTCGAAGTTCCCTTCCACGGACTCCGCACCGAATGACGGAGTCAGCTCGACGATCTGCGTTCCCGGGCCCACGACGGCCCGTGCCGCATCGCCGATGCTTTGCGTCATGCTCTCCGTTGTATTCACATTGACTACAAGGATCTTCATCGAGTCCTCCTCTTCGTTTCGATCACAGTACCACGGCTTTCCGTCAGATGGAATACTTTTTTCGCTAGTTAGAAGAAGGTACCGCAGCGTAAGAAGGGCATAAAAGGTACGAGTTGCGCAGAAATCGGCTTGATATCACGCAAAAACGGGCACACATCGAGGGATTGAGGGCGTGCCTCTCTTTTCCGTCATACGGGAAAGAGAGGTGCCACCGCCATTCGTATAGGCGTATTTGGAGGCCCTTGCTCCTCCCACCATTGGGAGCTGTAGCCGCCATGCAGCACGTCTATGGAAATGTGTTCTCAGACACATTAGGGCTGCGCATGGTAGAGGAGCCGACCCGTAGGGAGGGGATCGCTGTTCCCGGGCACAAGTCCCGGTGCGAGTCTATGTGATCGGTGTGCACGCAAGCACCGTCGGTGGCAACATGGCTTATCTGCACCGGGCGGAGCGTATGCCCACACATCCACACAACAACGCATCACCGGCGCCCTACACGAGCCGAGTACACCGAATGAACTACAAGCTAGGAACCTTTCAGCTGCGATTACTCGATTCCCGCCGCCTGACGCTCCTCCTCCGCAGCACGCCGTTCTTCCGCAAGAAGCTGCGCAATACTGCTCGCCGTTTCTCGAAGAACCGGTACAGCATGCGTCTCCACCGTGTCCAGATCGATACGCCCAACGGGCGCAGCAACTGACACTGCCAAGTACAGATCACCCGGTACGGCTACCGCAACGCAGCACACGCCCACCTCGTGCTCGTTATCGTCGATGGCATATCCGCGTTCACGCACCAAATCGATATGTTCCCGCAATGCTTGCGGATCGGTGATCGTGCGCGGAGTCAGGGCACGCAACTCGCACCGGTCAATCGTTTTTCCGGCCTGGCTCGATGGCATTGCCGCGAGGATGGCCTTCCCCACCCCCGTCGCATGTAGCGACACTTGGTTCCCTACCTCTGTGAACATTCGCATCGAACGCTCCGAGGGAACATGCGCGATGTATCGTGCGAAGTCCTGATCGAGCATGGCCACCGACACAGATTCACCCAGCTCTTCCACCGTCTTGGTCAACAGTGGCCGCAGAGCGACGCCGAGGGCACCCCCTGCGTAACGGGACAGCGAAATGAGCCGGGTTCCCAGGGCGTATCTGCGCCGCGGGGTTTGGTACACGTACCCAGATGCGATCAGGGTGTGCAGCAGGCGATGAATGGTCGGCATCGGAAGCTTCGTTGCTTCCGCTATCTCCGTGATACCAATCGGCATGCCGGCCCGTGCAACAATTTCGAGAATCTCGAGTGCTCGGCTGACCGATTGAACGGTTGATTGACCTTTCGCAGCCCGGTTACTCATCGGCTGGGCTTCCTTTCCTTACGCACTCATCACCAGATAACACGCGTCGTGCGCTCCATGTGGAAACGAGTAGTGAATCGCGCAAATCCGCATTTATGGAAACAAATGTCCACCTAGCAAAATACGCCCTCGGAGCAGGTTATGCAGCCGATTTGATCGCGCGATGACGTACTCCACACAACGCCTGCATCTACCAGTCGATCCGATACGAGAGCCGGTCAGTCGGGCGGACTCCCCTCTATGCGCGACTCATCTCCGCTTCCACACCAAGGACTCCAACGGATGACGACCCAGCCCACACGGTTGCAAGCCCTCCGTGTACAATCGCGGCGTGCCTGAACGCGATATAGACCGAGAGATTCGGCGTCTTGCTCTTCCTTCGCTCGGTGCGCTCCTCATCGCGCCACTTCTGGTGGCCGTCGACTCGGCCATGGTCGGGCACCTCGGAACCTCCGAATTGGCCGGCCTAGCGCTGGCATCAACCGTCCTCACCACGATTGTGGGCCTGTGTATCTTTCTCGCCTACGCGACGACGGCGTCGACCGCAAGACTATTCGGTGCCGGCCGCCACCGGGAGGCGCTTAGTCGCGGTATCGACGGCATCTGGTTGGCACTCATTCTGGCTGTCATACTTGCAACCGGACTGCTGGCCTTCGGTGGACCGCTGCTGGAACTCTTTGGCTCCTCCTCCGACGTCGCACTACAAGCACGCCGCTACCTACATACCTCCGCCTTTGGACTGCCCGGCATGTTGGTGGTTCTTGCCGCCAACGGTACGCTACGCGGTTTGGGCGACACCACCACTCCGTTCTATGCGGCCGCGGGCGGGGCCGCCGCCAATGTGCCGCTGAACTTTCTTCTCATTTACCCCGTGGGCTGGGGCGTGGCTGGAGCAGGCGTCGGCACAGCGCTTGCCCAGACCGGAATGGGCCTGTGGCTGGTGAGCGTCGTCGTGCGCAGAGCGCGGCGAGAAGGGGCACGCACATCCTTCCGCGGCGCCGGAGTTCTTGCCTCGCTCAGCAGCGCCATGCCGCTGATAATCCGCACACTCTGCCTGCGTGCAGCCATCATCGGGCAGTTAACTGCGGCCACCCGTCTGGGTACCGAGGAGTTAGCGTCGAACCAGATCACCATGACCGTGTGGAACTTCGCGGCCTACGGGCTCGATGCCCTCGCCACCGCGGCGCAGGTACTGGTTGGTCAGGGACTTGGTGCGAAGGATAAAGTACGTGTTCGCGCAGTTTTGGCCCGATGCCTCAATCGTGGGGTTACAACTGGAGCACTGCTCGGAGCACTCCTCATCATTCTCAGCCCGTTGATCCCGCTCCTCATGACGGGCGACGGCGCCGTGCACAGCCTTGCCACCCACTCGCTGTGGGTCACCGCGCTCTGCCTGCCGATCGCCGCCGTCGCCTACATGCTCGACGGTGTTCTTATCGGAGCGGGCGACGCTAGCCGTCTCGCCTGGTATATGCTGGCATCCCTGCTGGTACTAGCACCATGCATCGCAGCTGTTGTGGCCTTCGGGCGCGGGCAGGTAGGACTGCTGGCGCTATGGGCCGCCTACGCCGGGGTGTTCATGGCCATGCGCGGCGCAACCATGCTCCTCAGAGTACGCGGTGAAGAGTGGATGGGCCTATAGTGCGCGGCGGAGCCGTACTTTCCCGCACGATCAATTGCGTGGGAATAAGAATCTGCTGCGGTTGCACGCCTTCCGGATCCTCCATAACCGCCAGTAGCGCCGACACCAGATTTCTTCCTACCGCCGCGAAGTCCTGCGAGATGGTGGTCAGCGGTGGCCACATCCATTCCGCCACCAGATTGTCGAAGCCGATCACCGAGACGTCGTCGGGAACACGCCTGCCCGCCTCGTACAGGGCACGCAGGAGGCCCAGCGCCATTTCGTCGTTGGCACAGTACACCGCAGTAATATCCGGGTTTTCGGCAATCCGTTGACCCAGTTGGTATCCGGAGCGCGGCGTCCAATCCCCGCGAAACACGGGAGGAACGCTACGCCCGGTTTCCCACAATGTTTCCATCCATGCGCGTTCGCGGGCCAATGCCTGTAAAGAATGCGTTGGACCGGCAATGTGATGGACGGTCTCATGCCCGAGTTCGAGCAGATGGCTGACCGCCGCTCTCGTGCCCGCTGCCTGGTCGCTTCCAACCGCGGTGTACTGCACCGACGGGCGGAAATCGCTCAGCACTATCGGCAAATTCCGCCGCCCGCTGGACAGTGCCGCCAATGGAGTCTCCAGGCGGAGCACGATCAGACCATCCACATACTGCCCGAGGAATTCCAGTGCGCGTGAAATATCCTCGGGATTGCTGGAGGGCGTATCCACCAAGGTCACGGGACGGTCAGCTTCACGAAGAGCCGCAACAACAGCCTCGGTGATATGAGCTTCACCGGTACGGGAGAGCTGATGACCGACGACGCCGATCGTGCCCAGCGTCCCAGAACGCAGGGCACGCGCCGCCCGATTCGGCACATAACCCAACTGATCCATTGCCTCGCGAACCCGCCGCGCGGTTTGTTCGCGCACATTCGATTGGCCGCGCACCACGCGGGATACCGTCTGCGGGGAGACCTCCGCCAGGGCAGCGACGTCGCGGATCGACACTCCTCGCCCTCCCAGGCGCGAACGCCCGCTCGCTGGAATGCCTTCGACCGCAGCTCCACCCCTTCCCGGCAAATGGCTGGGCGTATCGGCACTCCGCTCACCATCTGACGCTAAACGGACCGCGCGTGATCGCTCGTCCTTCGCAGGCATAACCCCCACCTCACCGAATATGTCTCACCGGGTTGCAGCGTGACCAACCCTTTGCCGGAGTTGAAAGCGTCCGCCGGGCACGACATCGGTTCGGCGGCAACACCGGAACGTTCAAAAGCTCCGATCTCGGGGAAATCCCCCGTGCAGATCTGCCAGTATTCTAGCGGGTGCTCCGCCCACACCGCGGCGGTCATGCCATCGGGCGATATCAACTCGGCCCAGGTGTACTCCCCGGAGAAGACTGCGGGCGCAAAGCCGTCGTCTAGCGAAACTCCACGCAATGATCGAGGTGTGCGGAAGTCCTTATCCGCCGGCAGAGCGCAGAACTCCTCCGGCAGTAGACGCTCATTGGCGCGCACCCATCCACTTGCCGCAACGCGCAACTCACACTCATCCACCGTGGCCTCCCCCGGTGAGAGCCAGGGATGAAAACCGACCCCGAAGGGCGCGGCCACCTCGCCGCAGTTCGTCGCGGTAAAGGCCACCACCAGGTCTTCGTCGTCGAGCAGGTAACGAACCCGTAATTCTAAGGGGAAGGGGTAACCCTCCAGCTCCCCGCCAATATCAAAGCGGAACTCCACGCTATCGGCGCTGCGATCTGTCACCGCCCATATCTGGTCATGGACAAAACCGTGATTCGCCACCCGGCGCGCGGGTTCGGTCACCGGGAGCTGGTACTCGTTGCCACCGAATTCGTATCGACCGTCAGCGAGCCGATTCGGCCAGGGAGCCAGAATCGCTCCGTGCATGGCCGGGGGTATTGGCCCCGGGTAGGTCACGACGACGTCGCGCGAGCCCACCCGGTACGCGCGCAGGCCCGCTCCACGTGGCGTCACAAGCGCCTGCGCGTCGCCGCACGCGATCCTAACTTCTTCGGCACTACCGACATTGCCGCGATTCGACACCGCTTCCGCGCCGCTCATGCCTCCACCCCTGCATCGAGAACAGTGCCGTCGGCAATGGTCTGCGGGTCGCGGGCGACAAGTTCCACATCGCCACGCAGGTGAACCTCGGAACCGAAGGTCCAATCGCCGGTCACGGCCAACCGCGTGGCCTCTCGCAGCGATGGTGCACCGTGCGGGAAGCGGGCATCGAAATCGGCCATGCGCTTGTAGTAACGCGAGTCCAACTCCACCAATGGCGCCGCCTGCGGGACGAGCCGCAACTGGAAATCCTCTCCCAGCTCGTAGGCATCCGAGCGCAACAGCAGCAGATCGTCAGTTGTCTTCACCGGCAGGAAACGTGACCGATCAACCAACACCGGCAACGCTCCGTCGAAACGTTCCACAATGGCACCCAAAGCACACTCAATCTGATACACCTGCGGCGAATCCGGATTTGAGGGGTCCACGGTCTTTTGGTTGCGGATCAGTGGGAGTCCAGCCATGCCGCCACCCTCGTTCAGTACCTCGCGCAATGCCCGCAGGTCGAACCACAGATTATTCGTGTGGAAGAAGGGGTGCCGGGTTTCGTCGGTGAACCATTTCATATCATCCGCGGGGGTCTGTGCGGTGTCGCGCAGCACGATGCGCCCATCGGAGATCCGCCGTGCCAGATGACCACCCTTGCGGTCGGCGGGGGTGCGTTCGCACACTTCCGGAGCGTAGGGAGCTCCAGAGGCGGCGAACCAGGCGGCAATACGCCCATCCGGAGCGGCGCCGAGGTTATCCGCATTCGAAGTGCAGGCATACCGATATCCGCGCTCGATCAAGGTGTCGAGCAACCCAGTATCCAACAGTGACACATAGATATCCCCGTGCCCGGGCGGACACCATTCCAGGGAGGGATCCTCCGGCCAGTCAACCGGCTCCAGATTGTCCACCCGCAGCTTCGGCTCTTGGTGTTGCACGAAGTCTAGCGGCAAACCCTCCTGCACCAGGTCCGGGTACGCCGCGAGCGCGGCGAGGGTGTCGCGCTGCGTGCGGAAGGAATCCATGAAGATCAGTGGCATCCGAACACCGAAGGCGCTGCGCACATGGCGCATTTGACCGGCGATAATATCCAAGAAGCTCAGCATGGCGCCGTCGGGGGGACCGGTACGAACCGGCAACAGAGACTTGGCACGATCCATGCCCATGGAGGTACCGAGTCCACCGTTGAGTTTGATGAAGACGGTATGGCGCAAGGCCTCCGCCTGTTCAGACACGGGCGGCTCAATGCCCCGCGCATCCGCCACCGCAGTCACGGGTTGAATGCTGTGCTCCGGTATTAAACCGGTGCTTCCCTCTTCCAATTGGCGGTAGTACTCACCGAAGACGCGGATGAACAGTTCCGGCATTCCCGCTGCACGCATACGCACGGCGGCAGCCTCCAGACCCTTATCGCTCATAGTGCCTCTTCCTCCTCGTTGATGCGCCGTCCGGCCTCGGAGGCTGTCGCCTCCAAAAATCGTGGCGCGATCCATCCATTGTCCACGAACGCCCTATCCACTGCAGCCATTGTTGCCTCCAGATTGCCCTGTTCTATTAGCGCAATGGCGGAGCCGCCGAAGCCGCCACCGGTCATACGGGCACCCCATGCCCCAGCAGCACGGGCAGCCTCCACCGCAGTGTCAAGTTCGGCGCAACTCACTTCGTAATCGTCACGCAGCGATGCGTGTGATGCATTCATGAGAGCGCCGAGCTCGCCGTATTCACCCTCCGTCAGCAGTTCCACGAACTCCTGCGTGCGTTCGATCTCGGTAACCACATGCCTGACTCTTCGCACCGCCTCCGGATCATTCAGGCGCGAAAGCGTACCCTGCGGATCAGGCAACTGCCGTAGCGTCTCCACTCCTTCCAGTGCCGCGACCCGCTCACAAACCGCACGCCGCTGCCCATACTGCCCATCCACCAAGGAATGCTTGGCCTGCGTGTCAATAACAAGTATTGTCAGGCCCTGCGCGGCAAGGTCGAATGGCACTTGCGTTGTTGCTCCCGTCAGACAGTCGAGCTGTAGCGCATGATCCTTCGTAGTGAGTAACGACGCCGCTTGGTCCATACCCCCGGTTGGTGCACCGACGACGTCGTTCTCAGCGCTGACACACGCAGCTACCAATTCGGCTCGAACTGCGGGGGATGTGGCAAGGCCGAGCCCGTACACCTCGTCGAGCGCAAGTCCCATCGCACATTCCAACGCCGCCGAGGATGACAGCCCCGCTCCCAGTGGCACGCAGGAGACCACTGCGGCGTCAAAGCCGCCTAGCGCGTGCCCCTTGCGCTGGAGAGCCCAGGCAACACCCGCCGCATAGGCGACCCACGCCGGAATCTCGGCCTCGGGATGTACAGAGCTCAACTCACCTTCCCACCGGGCTGCACCGCTCTCATCCGATACGAGGCGGAGCCGCGTGTCCTCACGTCGCCGCAACGCCACATAGGTGCGATGGGGCAGCGCAACCGGCAGGCAAATCCCACCGTTATAGTCCACGTGTTCGCCGATCAAGTTGATGCGCCCGGGTGAGGCCCATACACCATCCGGGCCATCGAGCTCCGGAAATGCCCCCGCGAATAATTCACGTGCCCGGCGGGCTCCCTCATTTGCCGACCACGCGGGTATCTTCATGGAAGGTTTCTGCACTTTACCTCCTCCTTCGGCCACAGTGCCGTCCATAAAGAGGATGATAACGTAACACTTTGAATCTAACAATCCCGTTGACAGCGTGAGATTCCCTTGCAAGAATCAGAATGATTACGTCATCATCTGGAGCGTATCAAAGTCGAACACACACCGCTGAAAGGACATCGACGACGATGACACATTTGATCCACGCCTATGGCGTCGATTACCTCGTCATAGCGATCTACTTCGCGGCCGTTCTCGGTATCGGTCTTATCGCCCGAAGGCAGGCCTCCAGCTCCATCGGGTTCTTCCTCTCTGGTCGTTCCCTACCCGCCTGGGTAACGGGACTCGCCTTCATCTCCGCCAACCTGGGTGCCGTCGAAATCATGGGGCACTCGGCCAATGGCGCCGAATACGGCTTGCCAACCCTGCATTACTTCTGGGTGGGTGCCGTACCCGCCATGCTCTTCCTGGGCGTGGTCATGATGCCGTTCTACTACGGTTCAAAGGTCCGCTCCGTGCCGGAATTCATGCGCATGCGATTCGGTACGGGAGCTCACTTGGTCAACGCCCTCTCATTCGCCCTGGCACAGGTGCTTATCGCCGGCGTCAATCTCTTCCTGTTGGGGAGCATCGTCCACGCGCTTCTCGGTTGGCCGCTGTGGGTAGCCCTGGTTGTCGCCTCCGTCATCGTGTTGGCGTACATTACCTTCGGCGGCCTGAGTGCCGCCATTTATAACGAGGTCCTGCAGTTCTTCGTTATCGTCGCCTCCCTGCTGCCGCTGACGCTTATCGGCCTGCATCGCGTGGGCGGCTGGAGCGGCCTGAAGGAGAAGATCACCGAGGCGGCAGCGGCGGCCCCACCGGATGCACATGTGGCCTCCGCGAGTGAACAGCTGCACTCCTGGCCCGGCCAGGCTCTCTCCGGCTTCAATTCACCGGTTCTGTCTGTGATCGGTATAGTGTTCGGACTCGGCTTCGTGCTCTCCTTCGGATACTGGACCACGAACTTCGTGGAGGTGCAGCGCGCCATGGCCTCCGAATCCATGACCGCAGCCCGAAAGACGCCGATTATCGGTGCCTTCCCGAAGATGTTCGTTCCCTTTATCACCGTACTTCCCGGCATGCTCGCGGCCGTCCTCGTCACCGAAATCGCCGATGTCAAGAATGGCGAGCATGTGGCTGGCGGTGCCTCGGGTACGGGAGTGCAGTTCAATGACTCCCTGCTCTACCTCATGCGCGACCTTCTGCCCAACGGACTGCTCGGCCTGGCGATTACCGGCCTGCTCGCCGCCTTCATGGCTGGCATGGCGGCTAATATCTCCGCGCTCAATACCGTGTTTACGATTGACCTGTGGCAGACCTACGTGGTGAAGGACAAACCGGATGCCTACTATGTGAAGGCGGGCCGGATGTGTACGGTGGTGGCGACCATTGGGCCATCTTCACGGCGCTTATCGCCAGCAAGTTCTCCAATATCATGGACTACCTGCAAACACTGTTCGGCTTCTTCAACGCACCGCTCTTCGCCACCTTCATCGTCGGTATGTTCTGGAAGCGAATGACTCCAACAGCCGGCTGGGTGAGCCTTATCGGTGGCACACTCTCTGCGGTGATCGTGTGGCTGCTCTCGCTGGTCGGTGTCATCAACCTACCCGGGCAGGGCACGGCCTTCGTTGCCGCCGCAACGGGGTTCGTCGTCGATCTCATCCTCGCCGTGCTCGTCTCCTTGGGGACGAAGCCGAAACCGGCCGAGGAATTGGTGGGCTTCGTCTACTCCGAGACGCCGAAGTCCAACTTCCATGACCCGGCACTGAAGACCATGCCCGTGCTCGCCCGCCCGGTACCCCTGGCATGCATTGCCCTCGCCATGGTCATCGTGCTCAACGTGCTGTTCTAAGGAGATGCAGGATGAGTAACACAACGAATAACCAACCACAGCGGCGTGCCGGACTCTTCGACGTCCGCAACGTGATCGGGATCATGATGGCATGTTTCGGCATCATCCTGACACTGACAGGAATTGTAGGCGATCCGGAACTCGAAAAGACCGGTGGCGTCAACGCCAACCTATGGGTGGGTATTGCCCTCCTCGGCGTGGCCTTGATCTTCGCCCTGTGGGCGTGGATCCGCCCCACATATGTGCCCGCCAAGGACGCCACCACAGGCGCACCAAGCAACTAATTCGACTTCGGTCCCGGCCTTTTTGGGAATCGGTCCCATTTCAGGAACCGACCGTAGGAACACGGCCGGGACCGAAGTTCTGTGGCTTCTCGTTAGCACTTCGATACAGGAGGAGATTTTCCTATGTCATGGCTCATCACCGGCGGTGCCGGTTATATCGGTTCCCATGTGGTCCGAGCTTTCGCACAGGCGAAACTCTCACCCGTAGTGATCGACGATCTATCCACCGGCCACGCATCCTTTGTGCCAGATTCCGTTCCATTCATCCGCGCCGATATCCGCGATACTGCACTCGTACAACGCACACTGCACGAATACGCCTGCGACGGCGTCGTCCACATCGCCGGTTTCAAATACGCCGGAGTGTCGGTCACCGAGCCGCTACACACCTACGACCAAAACGTGGAAGCCACCGTATCCGTGCTGCGTGCCATGCAGCATGCAGGCGTGCATCGCTACGTGTTCTCCAGTTCGGCATCGGTATACGGAACTCCCGACGTCGACCTCGTCACCGAGGACACCGCCCTGCATCCCGAATCACCGTACGGTCAGACCAAGCTCATCGGTGAATGGCTCAATGCGGATATGCACGCGGTGGACGAGCAATGGCAGGGTGTCAACCTCCGCTACTTCAACGTTGTCGGTTCCGGGGATACCGGACTATGGGATTCCAGCCCGCATAATCTGTTCCCCATGGTCTTCGACCGCCTGCTCGGCGGCGGCACACCACAAGTCAACGGCAATGACTACCCGACGCCCGACGGCACCTGTGTGCGTGATTACGTGCATGTAGCCGATATCGCCTCCGGTCACGTGCTGGCCGCGCAGGCGATGCTGGCAGGCCGTGACCTACTTCCTGCCTACAACCTGGGAAGTGGCGGCGGCACCTCGGTGCAGGAAATCATGGACGCCATTCGTCAAGTTACGGGTATCGACTTCACCCCCATTCAGGCACCACGCCGTGCCGGTGACCCGGCACGGATCGTCGCCGACGGCACCGCGGCAGGGCGAGATCTGGGATGGACCCGCCATTACGACCTGCGAGAAATGGTCCGCTCCGCCTGGGAATCGCGGCAGAACGCTTCCGCCTAAGCGCCTCGCACAGGAGGCTCTGCACAAGAGGCTGCATAAGGGGTTGGTACTACCGACGTGGTACCAACCCCTTATGCATTGGCAGGCGCGTTCTCCTCCCGCTAGCCGTTCCGCCGTCTCCGGCAAGCCCGGCAGCATATGCCCAAGGTGCCGCGGCGATAGTCGCAATCCACTCAAGCACGCCCGGAGGCGTAACGACAATCGCGTGTATTGGTGTGAAGACGATAGATGGATGTCGAGGCGGCAATGAAGAGGTCTGTGCCGTCCGGCCCTCCGAAGCAGAGATTACCGATTTTCTCCGGCACTGGCACCCGCCCAATTTCCTCACCATCCGGCGAGAGAATCACCACGGCCTCCAAACTGGAGGACCACACGTTTCCGTGCTCATCCACCTTGATACCGTCGGGGACTCCCGGGCCGACCTGCGCGAAGTCCTCACCGTTCTTCAGCCGCCAATCGTCCACCATGTAGCGGCGGATATGGTTGCGCTCGAACGGAGTGCCTTCGCGGTTCAACGCGGAAGAATCTGCAATGTAGCAGATTGATTCATCGGGAGAGAACGCTATGCCATTGGGTTCGACCACGTCGGTAGCGGCTACCGTCAGCCGCCCTTCCGGGTTATGCGGAATACCCAGTGATCACAGTACTCACGCGATCCGGGATGCCCTTCCTCCGGGTAGATGATTCCGTAGGCCGGGTCGGTGAACCAGATTGATCCGTCGGTGGTCACGACGATGTCATTGGGCGAATTGAAGCGGTGATCCTGCCAGCGGTCCACCACGGCCGTCACCTCGCCGTCGCGGTCGCGCTCGACTCGCCGCAGACCATGCGAACACTGCAGAACGGACCCATCGAGGTCAACGGTGCGGCCATTGACATGTTCGGTGTTTTCCGCGTGCAGAACAAGCTCGCCGGTAGTGGGATCCAGATCCCAGATCCGCGCGTGCTTAACATCTGAGAAACGCAGCACCTGTTCCTTGCGCAACCAGCATGGACCTTCAATCCACCAGCCGCCTTCATACAGGTGATCCAAAGTGGGGTTGTCACCCACCAGGTCTGTCAATGTGGTCATTTCCTTCTCCTTGCTATTGTGCCTTTGTGGTTGGTTGCTTCGAATATGGCACATCCTGGGCACGCCAACCACAACTTTCGCGACTGGCCTCTCCGCCACATCGCATCTGCCACGCTGTTACCCTCCGAAACCGTCGTGGCGGGAAGGTACGCGCCGGTTGCACTATAGGGGACCAAAACGGCCGCCTCTGGGTGGCGAAAGCCGTCCCGCCACCCAGCAGGCCACCGACTTAGCTGACCAGTGCGAATACAGCCCAGGTTAGTGCAAAGCCGATGAGGCTGAGTACGGTTGAGAGAACAGTCCACGTCTTCAGGCCGTCCTTCACCGACAAGCCAAGGTACTTCGTCACGATCCAGAACCCGGAATCATTGATATGCGATAGCCCGAGAGCACCGAAACCTATGGCCAGCGTGACAAGGACAGTTTCTATCCCCGTGAATCCGGCATTTGCAATCGGAACAGCCATGAGGCCGACACTCGTGTTGATCGCGACTGTGGCGGATCCCTGCGAAGCGCGCAGTACCAGAGATATCAGATAGGCGGCAAGAATAATCGGCATATTGAGGTCGATCAGCGTCTCGGACAGTGCATCCCCGATGCCCGACTCCGTTAGTACGCCGGCGAACATGCCACCCGCACCGGTGACGAAGACGATCACCGCCACATCCGGTAGGGCCGAGTCCATGATGCTGCTGCGCCGTTCCAGGTTCCAGCCTTGCGAGCGCCCCACCACCAAGTAGGCCACAATCACCGCAACCGTCAGAGCCACCGCCGACGATCCGATCAGTGAGAGCCATCTTTGGGTGGTTGTCCCCTCCTTGAGGGCTATAGTGCTGACCGTTCCCAGCATGATCTGCAAGATCGGAAGCAGGATCAGGAGAATCACTGTTCCTGCTCCGATTGGTCGCACGGCACGCCGCAAGGCGGTCGCCGCACCGTCCTGCGCTCCGGAAGCCTCCACCGACGAGTCATTCTCCGCTCGCTCTGCCTGTAATTCCGCTGCCTTGCTGACCGGAGACTCCGACAGCTGAATTCCGTCAGTACGGATACTCTTGGCGATGAAATAGCCTCCCAGCACCGTGATTGCGCAAATCGGCAGACCGATCATAATCATCATGCCGTTATCGGCGCCGGTAGTACCAGCGGCAGCAACCGGTCCCGGATGCGGCGGCAATGCAACATGTACCGTCAGCAGGGCACCTGCCACTGGCAACCCGATTTTCAGCGGGTTCAAACCCGCTACTCGTGCAAAGCCGAACACGATGGGAGCGAGGATAATAAAGCCGACGTCGAAGAAGACGGGGATGCCGAGGATGAATGCCGATGCCGTCACCGCAGCGATTACACGGTGCTCACCCAAGCGCAAAGTGAAGGCGCGCGCCAGGGAATCGGCTCCTCCGGCCATTTCGATCAAGCGGCCTAGAATCGCTCCCAGCCCGACCACGATCATCACCGATCCGAGGGTATCGCCCATGCCCCCTTGCAGCACGCCAACGATCTTTTGCGGCGCTATGCCAGTGGCCAGGGCGGTGCCAAGAGACACCAAGATGAGGGCAACGAATGCAGACATCTTGACCCCGATAACGAGAAGTAGCAGGACGAAGACCGCACCAACGGCGATCCCGAGTAGAGCTGCAGTGCTCATAAATCATTTCCCTTCGCCACGTACAACATTGATAATGGTCGAGTCGTCGTCGGCCCCGCGGCCCTGTGCCAGGCCAAGCACGTACAGCTGCTCCGCTGCCGCAGCCAGCGGGACGGAGAGGCCGACGCTTTTGGCTGCCGATGTCACGATACCCATATCCTTGACGAAGATATCCACGCGGGATGCCACCTCGGGGTTGCCGCCCTCATACGCCTCGATGGCGCGCGGACCGCGGTTACCCAGCATGAAGGACTCTGCGGCTCCCGACATCAGTGCATCGAGTGCCTTGCGCTGATCGAGGCCCAGCTTGCCGGCTAAAGCCAAGGCTTCCCCGGCCGCGGCGATATGCACACCACAAAGCAACTGGTTGACGGTTTTCATCGCCTGACCCTTACCGGGTTCATCGCCCACCAACACCAGGTTGCCCGCCATGGCCTCCAGTACCGGCAGAGCCGCCGCGTACACATCCGGGTATGCTCCACAGGTCACGAGCAGATCACCTTCACCCGCTCGCACCGGACCACCGGATACCGGGGCGTCGACCATGCCGATGCCATCGTCGGCCAGTCGAGCCGCCACCTCCATGACCGCGTCAACACCGACCGTGGACGTGAGGATAACGACGGCGCCCTGCTTCATAGCCGTTACGACGCCGGCGGCGCCGTACAACACATCCTCAAGCTGCGCTCTATTACGCACGGCAATCAGTACGGCGTCGGCGCCCTCAACGGCGTCGCGAGCGGTAGTCACCGTCTCAACACCGGCCTCGGCGGCCAGTTGCCGCCGCTGGTCGAAAAGGTCATAACCGCTCACTTCGAAGCTCTTCGAGAGCCAGGTAGCCATAGGAAGCCCCATTGCTCCGAGCCCGAGAACCGCTACGCGTTGTGTCATGATTTTCTCCTGTTTTCTTACTTGATGGGGATTTTCTACTTGATCGGAATCGGTCTGCAATGACCGGTGGCTGCATGCCCGTGCGGGCATGCGCTGTGCAGAGAGGTCTATTGCGGCGCTCCCGTGGCAGCAGCGCCGCGGATTCGGGGATGTGGGCGGTCACTCGAGGTGCATATTCATCCGAGTGTTCCGGGGAGCCGTCTCGCACCTACAGGTGTTTATCGGCTTGTGGGGCTAGGCGACTGTGCAAGACTTGGTGGCCCTGCGGGGCTAGGAGTAGTTCTTCGGGAGGTTGTGCCAGGCCTGGTGGCTCTTCGTAGCTTTGCCGCCTTTCGGGGCTAGGCAGCGCTTCGCAGTTTGGCGGATGAACCGGGGCGGAAGGGGTGTTTCCGCAAGCGGAGATCCGCCTCCGCGTGCCCGGCGGCGGTCGGGGGCCACCGGGCACTACTGCCTCATCACTGCTTGAGCTTGTCCGCTACCTCGGCCAAGGAATCATCTCCCCCAACATTGCCGGGGAACACAACGTAGGGCACCCCGGCGGCGGGGCCATCCTGCGCCAGCCACAGCGAGACAATTCCTGGCAGCATCGGGCCGAGCGCAATGGCGCGGCCGATTTCCAGGCCCTTAGAGGCGACGTCGGAGGAGGTGATGCCGCCCTTGGCAATCACGAACCGGGGAAGGACGCGGGCAATTATTCCCTGCACCACCGTGACCACGGCTGCCGAGACCTGCCGGGAAATGGCCAAGGAATCGGCGGCGTCGGCACCGGTGACGAGGGTGCGTGAAGTACGTACGATCACGTCTGCACATGAAAGTTCGTCAACCGACTGGTCAATGAGGTTGCGGAGATGAGCATCGCGGGCGTCGTCGTCGATCACCTGTGCAACGTCGATTTCCAGTTCCAGTGGATGCCGATGCTCGCGCAGTGCATTCAGTTGTCGCGTTGTGAGCCCGACATGTGATCCGACAACAACCAGTCCACCCGGTGCCACCGGCCGCTCCCGCGAGCGGCGTTGATCTCTTCGGAGGTGAGCGGCGCATGAACTTCCTGGCCGAGTCGAGCACGCACGAAGGGCGGACCAACGCGGTAGATGAAGTGCGATCCCGCCTCCTCCGCCTTGATCAAGGCCAGCGAGAGCTGACGCAGATCCTCTTCTTCGACGATATCCACGGCGATGGCCTGAGCGTCCGACGCAGAGCGCAGCAGTTCCAAGGTGCCCTGTGGATCGGTCCGCAGGGTTTCGATATCGAGTACGAGAACCTGTGCAGCGCGGCGTTTACCGCCGCTTTTCTCCTCCACCCAGTCGGCAAGTGCAGATGACTTGTATCCGAAGCTGGCGTCGCGCGCAAACTCCGTTTCGCCAACGGGCAGGTAGCCGTCGGCGGGATTGCCGGCGTAATGCGTTCCGTGCACCGTGATTCGCCCGGCGTCACCGAAGGCGGGCACAATCACAATGCCGTCAACCTCCACACCCGCCGATTCGCGTAAGCACTGCGTGATCGTGTCCGGTTCAAGTGGAAAGTGCCCGCGCAGCGTCGAGTCTGATCGCGAAACGA
This sequence comes from Actinobaculum sp. 313, assembly GCF_003073475.1. Lineage (GTDB taxonomy): Bacteria > Actinomycetota > Actinomycetes > Actinomycetales > Actinomycetaceae > Asp313. The sequence goes on from NZ_CP029033.1 coordinate 2,721,394, forward strand.
AGGCTACCTCAAGGTCGGCGGCCTTGGCTGCCGCCAGTGCGGCGTTCACGGCTTCGCGATTGACCCGCTCGGCGTCGGTGGGCGCGAGCGAGCGGGAATTCGTCATCACATATACGGCGGGGGCACCGGTGCCAAACACCCAGGCGAAGTCCTCTTCGTCCCAGGATGTGAGGACGGGTAGGTTGGAAATGGATTGGGTGCCGGTAGGATCGTCGTCGAGAACAACGTATACGGGGTGGGATCCCGCGGCGGCTTGCTGCGCGGCGACGACGTCGGCAGCGGAAACATCAGGAACTGGCGGGAGTCCCGCCAGTAACTCTTCACGACTAATCTGGGGCATCTTCGCTCCTTTGCATGCGCTCAGACCTCAGAGGACTTGTGCCCTAGTATATTTGTCTTTGGTCCTTTGTGCAAGGGTGGAAAGCTCAGAGGTGACAATCGGGATTTCTTTACCGGCTGCCGTCCGTCATGCAGGGGCCGAAAATACACCCACGTCTTGCCCATCCGCCTACGCTTCCTACCGAAGCCCTCACTTCATTCACAGGGCCAAAGCTGTATGTCAGTTGCTGCAACGGCGCCCTCTACTCACTCGTCTCTTCTTCCGTCGGGCGGGTCGTGGCCAACAGATCGAGCCGCGTCTGGGTCATATGCGAACGCATCGCATCCTTCGCCGCCTGCTCGTCGCCCATCTCGATGGCGCGAAGGACCTCCCGGTGATGCGTTTGCGCGCGCTCGCGCACCGCCGCGTCGGAAGATGTGACTCGCCGTGACTGGCGCATTGCGACTTCCAGTGGTGCCATCACCGCCAAGACGAAGGGGTTGCCGCTGGCCTCCATAATCGCGCGGTGAAAAGCCAAATCGGCACTGACGACGGTCTCCACGTCAGCTTCCGCACCGGCGGCGTCCATGATCTCCACCTGCTGCGCAATGGCCTGCAAATCATCCTCGCTGCGGTTACGTGCCGCCAACCCAGCCGCTCCCACTTCGATCATGCGACGCAATTCGACGAGTTTGAGCCCGACCTCCCGCTCGGAACTGGTGCGCAGAGTCATGTTGATAAGAGTGCCGAGATCCGTCCACTCACTGCGGGCAACCACAAAGGTGCCACGGCCCTGCACCACGCGGAGCACGCCGCGTTCCCGTAGCACCTTGACAGCCTCACGGAGGGTCAGCCGCGAGACATTCAGCTCCGCCGCCAACTCCACCTCGCCGGGTAGGCTATCGCCGGCGCGGTATTGGCCTCCAGCAATGCGGTCAAGAATGGCATCGGTGGCTTCCTCTACCAGGTTTCTACTCATGGGATTGCGGGCTCCTTCCGGCTACTATCTTGACACACGGCACACAGACGGCGGCGGGACAGTTTTCCCAGCGAGGGCCGCGCCACCCGCGGACGGGAGCGGCCGTCAGCAGACCGGGCCATGCCCACAACGCCGCACGCGGCCGGGCGGAAGCACGTACCTGATTCTCCTATCGGCCGGATATCGGCGCGTGTCGGGCACCGTGGGGCATAAGCGTATGCGGGGGCCAGGAACAGCTCCTAACCCCCGCACCAGCATTCTTCACAAATAAGCTGCTACTTGCGCTTCTTCTTTTTCGGCTCCGGCACCACGGCCACCGCCACCAGCGCAGACACATCGTCATGCAGCTTGATGGTCGCCTTGTAATCACCCAGCGACTTAACGGCGGGCAACGTGACCTGACGGCGGTCGATCTCCTTGCCGGTGAGTTCAGACGCCGCAGCGGCAACGTCCGCACCCGACACGGCGCCAAAGAGGCGGCCATTGTCTCCGGCGGTCTTGGTGATGGTCAGCGTCGCCGCCTCCAGCGTTTCACGCAGCTCATGCGCATCTTCCAGCGAGGTAATCGCACGACGACGGCGCGCCTCGGCTATCTGATCGATCTGGCGCTGCGCACCTGGGGTCCACTTCGTGGCGTAGCCTCGCGGCAGCAGGTAGTTACGACCGTAGCCGTCCTTGACCTCAACAACTTCACCGGCCCGACCGAGGCCGGAGACTTCATGCGTCAAAATGATCTTCATAAGAGTCTCCTTTCTCAGCGTGCGGAGCTCGAGTAGGGCAGCAGAGCCATCTCGCGAGCATTCTTGATCGCCTTGGCGATCTTGCGCTGCTCTTGCACGGATACGCCGGTCACGCGGCGCGCGCGAATCTTGCCCCGATCAGAAATGAACTTGCGGAGAGTTGCCGTGTCCTTGTAGTCGATGTTCTCGACCTTAGTGGTCCGCACCGGACCTATCTTCTTCTTTGGTTTGCGAAGAGCCTGCTTCGCCATAATATGCTCCTTTGGTTAAGACGGCGCCCTGGCGCCATCAGAAAGTCGGTATCAGAATGGGGGAGATCGTCGAAGGACGAGCCGCCTTGCGGCGCCTGCTGCCACGGGTCATATGCTGAACCACCCTGCGGCGCATCGTAAGATGCACGGCCCTGCGCGCCACCGGGAGCGGACTGCCCGCCACCCTGGTATCCACTGCCGGAACCCCGGCCGCCGGATACCTTCGTGACTTGGGCGCGTGCATAGCGCAACGCCGGACCAACCTCGTCCACCTGCATTTCAAGCGAGGTGCGCTGTTGGCCGTTGTACTCATAGGACCGTACGGTCAATCGCCCGGTGACAATCACCCGCATTCCCTTTGTGAGTGACTCGGCGACATTCTCGCCGTATTCACGCCACACCGAGCAGCGGATGAACATGGCCTCGCCATCTTCCCACTGATTTGTTTGCCGGTTGAGGGTGCGTGGCGTTGACGCAACCGTGAAACTCGCGACGGGAGTGCCCGAAGCGACGTAACGCAACTCCGGGTCGGCGGTCAGATTGCCAACAACCGTGATAATCGGTTCGCCTGCCATGATTTACTCCTTCGGCGTTGCCTCAGGCCTCTACCCGCAGCAGCTTGGTGCGCAGAACGGACTCGTTCAGTCCCAGCTGCCGATCAAGCTCCTGGGCGGTCTGCGATGTCGCCTTCATGTTCACGACAACGTAAATGCCCTCGGACCGCTTGTTGATGTCATAGGCAAGCCGACGCCTGCCCCAAATATCGACTTTCTCCAGGGAGCCTCCCTCGTTAGGGACAACCTGAAGCAGTTTGTCGACGTAAGTCGTGATATTCCGCTCGTCAACATCCGTATCGAGAATGATCATCATCTCGTAATCGCGCATGTCTTCCCAACCTCCTTCGGACTAAACGGCCATGGTCTCTCCATGGCAGGAGGGATAATGCGTGGTCGCGCTGCGGCACGACATGCCGTCGATACGCGACAGCGCATCATTTTACCGGTAGTATCACCATCGCGCCAGCGAAACTACGGACTCCCTCCGGGATTCGGGTCACCCTCTCCGCCGCCGGGATCGCCCTCGGTCGGCTCATTCGGGTTTGGCGTCGGCCCTTCCGTCTCGGTGGGCTGCGGCTCCTCGGTGGGCTCTTCAGTCGGCCCTTCCGTCTCGGTGGGCTCCTGCGTGGGCCCTTCCGTCTCGGTGGGCTCCTCCGTCACCGTCGGCGCCGACGTCGTCGGTGAATCGACAGCCGGGACACTACCCGTCCACACTGGATCCGGGAAGTCCTCGACCTCCATGTCGGCCGTCGCCACCTCCATGTAGTCAAGCCAGATCTGCGCTGGGAACGAACCGCCGCCGATACCGATATTGGTGTAAGCGCCAAAGCCGGTCAGCACTTCCTCACTGCCGTCCTCGCCGATCTGGTACATATTCACCACGGTCACCATCTGCGGAATGTAGCCACAGAACCACGCCGATACCGGACCGGTGGAAGTACCCGTCTTTCCGGCCACCGGCCGCCCGAGTTGACCGGCGGTCGCCCCGGTGGCGCCGGGGGCCGTCACCTGTTGCAGCACGTAGTTCAACTGCGCGATGGTGTTCTCTTCGAACACGCGAGTACCCTCGGTGTCCGCAGAATATATGACGTTGCCATCTCTATCACGCACTTCCCGCACAATATGCGGGTCGTGCTGTACACCACCGGCGGCGAAGGTCGCGTATGCCTTCGCCGTATCAATCGGGCGGGGGGAAGCGGACCCGAGAACATTGGTCAATGTGTCGTCGAGTCCGGCGGTGTCCTCCGGGATACCCGCCTGCACCGCCACCGCCCGCGTATTCTCCGGGCCGACGTCCTTGTTCAACTGTACGTACACGGTATTGACCGAATACATCGTTGCCGTCACAAGGTTGATATTGCCGCGGCTGGACGAATCGAAGTTCTCGATTTCCAGTCCGTCGATCACCTTGGGAGAGGACGAATCGTAGCGCGTATTGACCGACATATCCTGGTCCAGCGCAGCGAGGAGTGCGAAGGGCTTAAAGGTAGATCCGCCCTGCGCAACATCCTGCGTGACCGCATTACGTTGCCGTACCAGGTAGTCGGCCCCGCCATACATAGCGTAGATCTCGCCATTGCGCGGGTCGACGGAGACCAGACCCACGTAATTGTTCTCCGGCCGGTCTTCCGGAAGGTTGTCGACGGCGGCAACGGCAGCCTCTTGCTTTTCCTGGTTGATGGTTGTGACGATCTGGAGGCCCATTGTGGACAGTTCATCCTCCGTGAACTCCCCCGATGCTACGAGCTCGCTGGTAACCGTTGAGAGCAGGTAACCGTTGGGGCCGGCATAGTCATTGCTGGCCACCTTTTCAATCGTTTCCGGGAATTCCGCCGCATCGGCCTCTTCCTGCGTGCAATATCCGTCCTGAACCATCAGGTTGAGCACGCGCTCCCAACGCCGCTGTGCGTATTCCGGGTTGACGGCAGGATCGCCGGAACTGGGCGCCGGGATGATACCCGCCAACAGCGCGGCCTGTGACAGGTTGAGCTCGCTGGCGTGAATTCCGAAGTACTTCTGTGCTGCCACCTCGATTCCGTATGCGCCGCGGCCGAAGTAGATCGTGTTGAGGTAGTTCTCCAGAATCTCTTCTTTGGACTGCTCACGATCAATTTTGAGAGCAAGAATGGCCTCTTTTATTTTCCCGGTGTAACCGGTGGTCGTACCGAGGTAGTACCTCTCCACATACTGTTGGGTGAGGGTGGAACCGCCCTGTTGCGCCCCGCCGCTGACGTTATTGACCAGCGCCCGCACTATGCCCTTGATGTCAATGCCGTTGTTGGAGTAGAAACTACGATCCTCCGAGGCAATTACGGCATGCGGCACAACATCGGGAAGATCACTCAGAGGCACCGATTCACGGTCGTAATCCGCGAAACTGCCCATCTCGGTGCTTCCGTCCGTGTAATACACCTTGGTGGTTTCCGCCAGCGCGAAATCATCCGGTTCCGGTACGTCAATCGCGATGTATAGGGCGACGAAAGTTCCCACCAGTAGCGCGATGAAACCGAGGAAGGATCCCAGGACGAAACGCCAGCTCGGCAGCCATCGATGGATGGGGCCGTAGCCTTGGCGCGGATAGTTCCATCCTCGCTTGCGACCGGGTTTGACTTTCCCGCGCCGAGTCACTCTACTCGGCGCCGCCTGCACTTTACCTTTCTTCGCTTTGGTGGCGGATCGCGACGAAGTCGCCGTGTTCTTCGCCGATGTGGACTTCGATCGTGCCATTGCTATGCCTCGCTCGTGTCTTTCGTCTCTCTCCACGCCAGCAGCCGTTCAAGTGCACGGCCCAGCCGGGATCTGTCCTCGAACAAATCCGGGTTCATCCCGACGAAGGCATCCGGCGCGGGCTCCTCTTCATCGTAATATCCTTCCTCCATCTTCTTGTCCGCAGCGGCCTCCGGTACAAGGAATGCCTCTATCCACCGTGTGCCCGGGCTGGAGTCAATTAGTAGCGCCTTCGCGAACAAGGTCAATGGAACCGCCAGAATCGCGCCGAGTGGGCCGATTACCGCCGTCCAGAAGACCAGGGAAAGGAATGTTACCGTCGTCGAAAGCCCAACGGCGTCTCCGGTGATCTTCGGTTGGAAGATCCCTGGATAACCGCGTTGATAACGGAGTAGGCAACGATCACCCAGACTGCCGTAATCCAGCCGGAGTCCAGAAGTCCCAACAGTGCCGGTGGGATCACCCCGATGACGAAGCCGATATTGGGGATGTAATTCGTGATGAAGGAGAACAGGGCCCAAGCCACCGCCATCGGCACGTTGAGTATCTGAAGGGCAATTCCGTCAATGACGGCGACAATCGCACCGAAAGTGGTGGAGACCAGCCAGTACTGCCGCACGCGCCCCTCGAAGGAGGACAAGGCTTCAAACAGATAACCGTCATGTCGCTCGACAATTTTTGCGCGTGTGGACATGGTCATGGTGTCAATGGTGATGAACAACAGTGCAAGTGCTAACAACGCTATGAGGGAGCCTGCGGAACTGACGTAATCCAGCACACCGGACAGTGCGGAAAGGACGGACTGCACATCAAAACGCTCCAACACCGCGTTGGTGAACTGGTCCGTGCTTAAACCGTAGCGCTCCAACAATGCAGTCCCAGAGGTGACGAGGTCCTGGAACTTAGTCACGTATCGTGTGACCACATCAGGCAGCCCCACAAGGGACCACACCATCAATCCGATGACGCCGAGCAGGGTCACTACAAGTGTGGTAATCGTCACGACTGCCGACAGCCAGATCGGGAGCCCCTTCTTTATGAGCCACCGGTGGATGGGCCGAACCGTAAGAACCAGTGTCAAGGCAAAGAAGGCCGGAGCGACGAAGTCGCGTATCTGGTAGAGCCCAGCGCAGGCAACCGTCGCCAGCGCTCCTGCCAAAAGGATTCGCAATCCCATCGGCAGTGCCGCGCTTCCTCCCGGTGTCGCCACTAGCGGTGTCAACTCCGAACCATTGCCTCCGGTGTTGGCCGTCTTCACCTTATTGGCATTGTTGGTCACACTCTTGCCGAAACCGTCCGATGCGTTGCCGGTGCCCGTGCGGTTGATATCCGGCGAGTTGCTGGGGGCTTCGCCGTGTCACCGCCGCTTGCGCCGCCCGTACCACTTGCGCCACGACCCGCACCTAGCGCTGCGATGGGATCATGCGCTTGGCGCGTGCTTCCCTGCTCTCCGGGTGAGGTCATCGTCCCTCCGTTCAGTACGAATATATCGATTCCAGTGTGCCTTATCTTCCCAGTAAACCCCGCGCGACGCGAGGCGGTCCGCTCAGCAGTCCACGAAATGGCGAGGTCGTCCGCGTGTGAACCCGGCGCTCTCGGCGCAAGGGCGCACACTTCGCCGGAAGCAGATCGACAGCCATTGTGCGCGGCAGGCGGAGACATAAGTCATTGCTGCCGCTGGACCGCCTTCGCCGGATGCGACTACCTGCTGGACCGACGTCTTAACTTGCGATAGGTTTGGAAAATATATCAAAACGATATATTGTTGAGTCATATCGCCGCTCGCGTGAGGATGACTACATTGATCCTCACGGCACGACGATCGAAAGCCGTGGGAGGTCGGAGCAAAAGAGCGCCGTCGGGCTCGTATACCGCAGTCACGGGGTCGGCACGGCGGCAGACAACTGATGAAAGGACGGAGATGGCAAGCACAACGCTGCGCACGAAGGTTCTTAACCTTGCCATCCTTGGTTATCTGGCGCTCGGCCCGCAGCATGGCTATGCGCTACGCAAACGACTCAATCTCTCGCTGGGAGTGTTCCGCACCCTGAGCTACGGTTCCCTATATCCCGCGCTGCGCCGCCTCGAGGACTCCGGTTATATCGTGTCCCATGAGGATCCGAACTCCACACGCTCCAAACGCCGTCGTATCACCTACTCGATCACGGATAAAGGTAGGCAGTATCTCGACAACGAACTATCCTCCGTCGGGCCGGGAGACTGGGAAGACGGAACCTTCGACGTGCGTTTCGCCATGTTTTCCTCCACCGACAGCGCCACCCGCCTACGCATTCTTGAAGGGCGATTCGCCCGCATGCTGGAGCGTCGTGAAGCTCTGCAACAGTGGATGGAAGGCGTAGCCCGCGATCCCGATGGATACATCCTCGAACTGGCAAACCATGGCCTAGCCCAGGTAGCAGCGGAGCTCGAATGGCTGGAGGCGATGATTCAAAACGAGCGGCGGCAGGTAGCGAAAAACAAACACCGCCGAAGCAGCTAAGACGGCCCGGTGCCACGCGACTAGCACACGACCGCAACCGCACCGGGAACAGTCGGGATTCCTCCAATGGGAACACCCGGCTCAACCAAACCAAGATTGCACGGGAACCCCGAGATAGGAGAAGACAATGGGAAAGATCCGCGTCGGCATTGTAGGTGTCGGCAACTGTGCATCATCACTAATCCAGGGCGTTGAATATTACAAGGACGCCGACCCGGCAACATCCGTGCCCGGTCTTATGCACGTGCAGTTCGGCGACTACCACGTCCGCGACCTTGAGTTCGTTACCGCTTTCGACGTTGACGCCAAGAAGGTTGGCGTTGACCTCGCCGATGCGATCAACTCCTCCGAGAACAACACGATCAAGATTGCTGATGTTCCACCCACCGGCGTGGCCGTTGAGCGCGGGCACACCCTGGATGGACTCGGCAAGTACTACCAGAACCAGATTGAGGAGTCACCGGCCGACCCGGTCGACGTCGTCGCCGCACTGCGTGAAAAGGAAGTTGACGTATTGGTCAATTATCTTCCCGTCGGTTCGGAAGACGCGGCGAAGTTCTACGCGCAGTGCGCGGTGGATGCGCAGGTGGCCTTCGTCAATGCCATGCCGGTGTTCATCGGATCGACGCCGGAGTGGAGCGATAAGTTCGCCGCCGCCGGTGTACCCGTGATCGGCGACGACATTAAGTCGCAGATCGGCGCCACCATCACCCACCGGGTGCTGGCGAAGCTGTTCGAAGACCGCGGCGTGACGCTGGACCGCACCTACCAGCTCAATGTGGGCGGCAATATGGACTTTATGAATATGTTGGAGCGTGAGCGCCTGGAGTCCAAGAAGATCTCGAAGACGAATGCGGTGCAGTCGAACCTTCATAACCCGCTTGATGGCCACGATGTGCATATCGGCCCCTCAGACTACGTCTCCTGGCTAGATGATCGCAAGTGGGCCTTTGTGCGCTTGGAGGGCCGCAACTTTGGCGATGCTCCGGTTTCCTTGGAGTACAAGCTGGAGGTGTGGGATTCGCCGAACTCGGCCGGCATCATCATCGATGCCGTGCGTGCGGCCAAGATCGGCCTGGACCGTGGAATCGGCGGCGAATTGCTCTCGCCGTCGTCCTATTTCATGAAGTCCCCGATGGAGCAGCGGCCCGATGATATCGCCCGCGAATCCGTCGAAGCCTTCATCCGTGGCGAGGTGGAGCGGTAAGGGGCACAAGCGGGCTCGCCTCCTACCCATACCCCTAGATTCTCCGGGTTTTCCGCAATTCTCCGCGAAAAACCCGGAGATTCGCGCATACTGAACCGTTCTGTCACGACCAGGTAACCAGTGGGGCCTCGACGGCATGGGGCCGTGCTCAGCGCCATATGTGGCTGGCGGGTCAGTCCAGTTGTCAGGAAGAATGCACGCACGGCTTCCCAGTTCCACGGGCTTCGGCAACACGAGAGGCGCCCTGGCTTCTACTCGATGTGAGTCGGCCCGAGGAAATCCGCCGACAGTGCGTCGCTGCAACTGTTACACAGGACACCTCTTAAAGACAGGCGGGAACAATATTCAGAGCATTTCGCTGCGGCACTGTGTCGTTGTGAGGCTATCTCTTCTGCCAACGTAGGCTCTGCTGACGACTCTTCCAACGTCTCGAGCGGTTCGGCGTAGCGTGTCCTACCCATTTCTTAGTTGTGAAGCGTGTCGTGATGAAGCTTCCCAGCTTGAGGGTGCATCGTGGTAAAGTCGACGTAATACAGTCGACGAGCGGGACGAGGAGAAGCCGACATTGAGCAGGAAGCGCCGACCACACAACGAGTTGAAGTTCGCGATGCGCGACTTCCTTGCGAAGCGTGGTGCGCCCGCGTCGATCAAGGAGATCCGCCAGGGTGTTGAACCGGTGGTTGGTACCTGCCCCGATTCCTCGTACCGCAGCGCCCTTCAGGACGAACGCATCTTCCTTCGAGTCTCGCGAGGGGTGTTCACGCTCAATGAATGACCTCACTCTCGACCAAAATGACCTCACTCTCGACCAAATTGCCACGACTTGCCTTGCACTCGGCGTTGATCGACGCACCTTGTCTTCCGCTGAGCTGGCTGTGCTCCCGCGCATCGCGTCGAGCCTCTCGATCTTCCGGGGACGCGTGCGCTCATCCTCGAAGGCGCTGATCCTCTTGGCGAGGCCTTCTGTGCAGCGCGCACTGCCGAGGAACGCCGTCCGTGGGGACAGACGTTCACCCCTGCGTCGATTATTCGTTCCATGTTGGAGTGGGCAAAGGATCGTGCGGTCCCGGCCCGTATTGTCGATCCTGGCTGCGGCTCGGGCCGATACATCCTAGCTGCCTTGCGTGCCTTCCCGAACGCGGTTGGCATCGCATCTGACGTTGACCCCTACGCCGTCCTCATGACCCGCGCCAACGCTCACGTCCTGGGGCTCGAATCGCGTCTCAAGATCGTAGTCGGCGATTACCGTGCGCTCACCCTGCCCAAGATCGAGGGCGTCACGCTCTTCCTGGGGAACCCGCCCTATGTCCGTCATCACGACATTGAAGCTCAATGGAAGACCTGGCTCGGTGATACAGCCTCCCGAATGGGGCTCAAAGCAAGCAAACTCGCTGGTCTTCATGCCCACTTCTTCCTGGCGACCGCACTCTATGCTCAAGCGGGGGACATCGGTTCTTTCATTACCAGTTCAGAATGGCTCGATGTTAACTACGGACAGCTCATTCGAGACCTACTCGTCGGCCCGCTCTCCGTGTCGAGCCTTCACGTCCTGAGTCCAACGAGCCTACCCTTTGATGACGCCACCGTCACCGGCACTATCACGTGTTTCGAGGTCGGTGTGAACGCTCCTGACGTGCGCATTCAGACCGTTGAAAGCATCAGTTCGCTTGACGACCTTTCGGCTGGATTCCCGATCTCACGGCAGCGCCTCGCCGAGACGTCCCGGTGGTCCGTTATTACGCGAGTAACCCCGAAGCTCCCTGACGGATACGTCGAGCTTGGAGAACTTGCGCGCGTCCACCGAGGTACCGTTACTGGTGCGAACAAGGTGTGGGTCACCGCCCGCGACGCCGTTGATCTTCCTGATGACTTCCTCTTCCCCGCTATCACCCGCGCGCGTGAGCTCTTCGCCGCTGGTGACCGTTTGGTAAACTCCGAGGACCTCAAGACTGTCATCGACTTGCCCGCGGATTTAGACGTCCTCGACGAGGTTGACCGGAAAAGGGTCGATCGCTTCCTCCGCAACGCGAAGAAGCTCGGCGTCGCTGACGGCTATGTCGCACGCAACCGGCGCGCGTGGTGGAGCGTCGGCCTAGCTTCACCGGCGCCTATCTTGGCGACCTACATGGCGCGACGACCTCCAGCCTTTGTGAGGAACGCAGTCGATGCTCACCACATCAACATCGCCCACGGGATCTATCCGAGGGACGCCATGAGCGGTTCGGATCTCGATGCCCTCGCCGCCTACCTGCGTGTCAACGTGTCAACAACGAGCGGGCGGACCTACGCTGGTGGACTGACAAAGTTCGAGCCACGAGAGATGGAGCGTCTGGTGGTTCCATGCCTCCCGCTGCTCCGTGACAAGGACCGTCATGACTCAAGCACCACCAATCTGGTCGAACTCTGAGCTGGCAGCACAGATCGCCCGAGCCACGGAGATCTTCAAGGAGGAACGCATCGGCGAACCTCTTGAGCTCTACTCCGACCTCTTCGACAAATATCGGGACCCCGTCGAGAGCCTCCTTGAAGAGAGCGTTGACCTTCAAGAACTCACCGGCGTGGTTCAGGAGTACATCATAGATCAGGACAAACGCTACGCCCTCCGCTACCTCGCCTCGCCACCTGTCAGCGACGATGACCTCAAGGTCCTCGCAGACGCCAAGTTCTCCCCCGCCGCCCTGGAGAAAGATCCAGACGCCGTCGCACGCATCATCGAGGTCGTCCTTGCCGGACTCGACCGCTGGAGGTTCCCCTGGCTCACCGAAGGTCGCGAGGCAACCGAGATGGAGCGTCGTATCGCGACGATTTCAACCACCAGCCTCATCGCGACGAGCCGTTTGCAAACCTATCGGCGGAACACCCAGAAGACCGATCAGGAGGAACATATCGCGGATGCCCTTCGCTCTATCGGATTTCAAGGGGTGCCGACTCGTAACATCGGGAGCGTGCTAGATGCTCCCGCACCAGGCGAGTTCTGCCACGAGAGTCTCCTTGGAGGCTCGAAGGCCGACATCATCGCACGCCTATGGGACGGTCGTATCCTCGCGATCGAAGCCAAGGTTACGAACTCCGCCACTAACAGCGTCAAACGTGTGAACCGAGAAGCCGCAACCAAGGCCGTCAACTGGCTCAACAAGTTCGGAACGCTCGGGGTTATCCCGTGCGCTGTGCTCTCCGGCGTGTTCAAGGTTCACAATCTGGTCTCTGCGCAGAATGACGGGCTGACGATCTTCTGGGCGCATGACCTCGATCGGATGCTGGAGTTCATCAAGAAGACCAGATGAGGCCTAGCGCCACACCCGAAGACCCCAGGGAAGCGTGCGTTTCCGAACTGTTTCTCCAATCTCTGGATCTAAACCCACACCGCTCTTCTTCGCGATGCGCCGCACGCAGCAACCCCTCCAGCTCACACCTGCCCTGTTCACACGTTTGTTACGTGCATCCGATCACGTTGCCTCGTGTCTGGAGCTCAGTCATCCGAGTCTCCCGGTAGTTCGCACCGAGGCGCTGTTCGGTGAAGCACTGAAGCCTGCGACCCAACCGGGCTTACTGCCCCTCTTCCTGAGCCTTATGTGTTTCTGCATTCTGCATGGGAAACGCTTGCCAGGCGTGGTGAATGTATGGTTAACGGTTGCTTTTCTATTTTAGGCCACGGTTGGTACAGTTTGTTTCGTGACGGCTTCAAGTCCGATGTGTGTCAACTCACCGGGGCTGTGTTGTGCTGTTTGTACTGGCAGGTCACTTCAATCTAGTGGGTGATTTGTCCGGAAAGTTCCGCGTGTGAATCCCAGATCTTAGTGGACAACACGTTCTTCGGCCTTGTCCAGTGATGCTGTACAGCAGATCGTCCCAACCAGTTGTGTCGCTTACGCCGCGTTCGTGACTGATGCCCTCAGCCGTAAGACCATGAGGTTGAATCGTCCCGGGTTTGATGGAGGCAGTAATCGCGCGGAAGGAATACTGTCATGAGTGTTACCCATGGAAGTATCCCGAGGAGTTGCGGGAGCGAGCTACCCGGATGGCTGTGGAGGCTCGCAGGGACCCGAGCGGTCTATGGGGGCGATTAGAAGGATCGGCGATGAGCTGGGCGTCCACCTCGAGGCGTTGCGTACTTGGGTCAAGAAGGTCGAGATCGACGCGGGCGCCAGGTCGGGAACCACCACACCCGATGCCGAACGGATCCGGGAGCTGGAGGCCGAGAACCGCGAGCTGCGGCGGGCCAACGAGATCCTGCGCAAGGCGAGCGCGTGTTTCACCCAGGCGGAGTGTGAGCGCCGCGAGAGGTCATCGATTCATTCATTGATGACAACAAGGCGGACCTTGGGCCTGTGCCGATCTTCCATGTGCTCACGAGTGTCGGCGTCAAGATCGCCCCTTCCGCCTACCGGGCCCGCAAGTCCCGTCCCCAGTGCCAGAGGGATGCGCGACGAGGCTCTGAAGGCCAAAATCAGCAGAGTACATGAGAACAACTATGCGTACTTGGGGCCCGCAAGATGCACGCGATGCAGGGCCGTCCCAAGGTCTGCGTCCGGCATGGGCTGGGGCATTGGCCCGCTGCACCGTAGAGCGCCTGATGCGGGCCATGGGCCTGCACGGTATCCGCTGCGCCACATCACCGCGTTCAGACCGAACGAGCTGTGGGTCGCGGACATCACCTATGTGCGCACCACGAGCGGCTGGGTGTACGTCGCCTTCGTCACTGACGTGTACTCGCGTCGGATCATCGGCTGGCAGACGTCAACGAGCCTGTACACCGACCTAGCCCAGGGGCGCCCTGAAGATGGGGATCTGGCAGCGCCAGCGCGAGGGCGCGGACCTGAAGGGCTTGATCCACCACTCCGACCGCGGGGTCCAGTACCGGGCCATCCGCTACGGGCAGGCCCTGTCTGACTGTGATGCGGTCGCCTCCGTCGGCTCCAAGGGCGACTCCTACGACAATGCGCTGGCCGAGGCTCTGATACCGGCTGTACAAGGCGGACTCATCCGCAATCGCAAGTATTTGGATGAGCACCGCCCCTGGGGTATCGAGGACGTGGAGTTCGCTACCGCCCAGTGGGTGCACTGGTTCAACACGACCCGGCCTCACTGCGCCATAGGCATGCGCGCTCCGATCAAGCACGAGCAGGCCTACACCCCACCACCAGAGGACACCAATGCGGGCACCACCGTCGACGGCACCGACGTCATCGGCAACGCCGACGCCCAGGACATCGGCGAGCAGACCATCACCAACCAACCACCCCAGCCGGCAACCACCAGCGCCCGATAAAAGAGCCTCCACAAAACCCGGGGCTTGACATTATTCCCGCACCCGGCACTCCTGTACCGAGATTGACCCGGCAGGCCTTGAACCGCGTCCACTGGGAAGCAACCCGCATCCATGAATCACTGGGCTACCGCAGCTCACAGCAAATCATCCACGACTACAACCAACACCAAGCCGGGCAAAAGCCCCCGTATAAGAAGTACAACACAACCCAAGACGCTTCACACATTTCAGACTCTGCCTAAAACTCGATGAAACGCGCAAGGAGATCCCACTTCCCAACCGCTAGCTGGGCACCTCGCGCGGCATATGTCCAAGCGCCTGCATGAGCCGCCAGTACACCGCCGCTACCAGCCACACGAAGAGCACCAACCCAATTTGCACGCTCCGCGACCATCCGACATTCGGCAGAACGAGGATCGCAACACCGGCGGCAATACACTCCGACACGTTGAACAACACGTCATAGATGGAGAAGGCGCGGCCGCGGTACGCGTCTGCCGTATCCGACTGCACGATCGTGTCGACGGCGATCTTGGCGCCCTGCACGCCGATTCCAAAGATGAACATGCCAGCCACGAAACACGGTGTCCAACTGGAGACGACGATGAGGATCTGGCCGATTGTGCCCCGAGCAGGCAGAAAAGGATCCAGGCCGGAGGAGGAATACGTTCATGCGCAATCGGGGTAAGAACGACGGCGACGAAGTGGCCGGTGACCATTGCTCCCATCAATGCCCCGAAGGCGGCGATTCCGGCATCGGCGTCGCCGGGGTCGACCAGCAGATTCCTCCCGGCCAGCACAATGGTGATCAGTTCCATGCCGTAGACGAACCGATGCAGTGCCATTGTTGTCAAAGCCAGGCCTGGTGTTCCCCGCCGCACCAGGTAGCGTACAGCCTCCGCCAGGTCCCGAGCCGTGGCCGCGAGTTGCCGCGACACAGAGGTCGAGAGATCCGGTTGCTGCGGGCCGAGTTCGTCCTTGTTGAAAAGGCACGCCACGCCGGCCGCCCCGAAGTAGAGGAGTGCCGAGACGACAAGTGATGCCAGTTGCTGCGATGCCCCTCCGGCAGTAGGAGTCGCAGCAGAAAACCCACAACGGCACCGACGCCCGTGGCGATTCCGCCCAGCGTGGGAACCACAGAATTCGCCATCAGCAACCGGGCGCGCGATCCGACCACGATGGGTAGTCCGGCAGACAGACCGGCAAGCATGAATCGAGACAGGCCCAAGGAGGTCAAGGTCAGCACGTAGACCAGCGGCCCGGCTCCGATCATTGCCATACCCGCAGCCACCAGAAATACCAATCCCGCACGAACGAGATTGCCAATGAACAACACCTGCCGCCGTCGCCACCGATCCAGGAAGGGCCCAGTGAAGGGCCCGACCAGCGAATATGGCAGCAAGAGCACCACGAGGGCCGCCGCTACCCCCGCCGCATCCGCCATGGCCTCCGGGCGGAAGAAGAAAAGGGAAGCCAGTCCCGCTTGGAACATGCCGTCAGCGCACTGCGATACCAGTCGGACTCCGAGAAGCTTTCGAAATCCGGACTTCTGGACGAGGACACGTAGATCGTCAACAAGCCTCATACCTACCCCTTTGCGGGCGTGGATTCATCGGTAGGTTTCGTTACGACGTCGTCGTGCGTGCCGCCGGTTGCGGCTCTCCCCTGATGGGAAGCGGGGTCCGCCTGCCCGCGGCCTCACCCGTGCGCTGCTCCCACCATGCCAGAAGGCGCCGCTCCGCCTCCTCCTCACCCAGCGGACCCTCTTCCAGGCGCAACTCGAGTAGGTAACTCCGCGCCTCACCAACCGCACGTCCAGGTTTGAGTTGCAGCAACTCCATAATGCGATCACCGTCGAGATCCGGGCGGATCGCATCGAGCGCCTCCTGTTCGCGCAGTTCAGTGATTCGCCGGGCGAGTTCATCATTGGCCGCTTGCAGCATTGCGATCTTGCGGCGATTCTGCGAGGTGATATCGGCGCGAATCAGCCGCAGTAGCCGCGGCAGGAGATCCCCGGCGTCGCGCACGAAACGGCGCACCGCGGAATCGGTCCATCCTTGCTCGGAGAAACCGAAGGCACGCAGATGCAGTTCGACTAGGCGCGCAACATCCTTCTCCGTCTGCTTATCGAAGCGCAAGGCCCGCAGGCGCTTAGCCGCCATACGTGCCCGATCACGTCGTGGGCCCGGAAGGTCACCGAACCATCCCGCTCGAAGCGGCGAGTGGCCGGTTTACCGATGTCGTGCAACAAAGCGGCCAAACGCAGAACCAAGTCCGGTCCGGGCAACGGGCCGCCCAGCATCTCAACCGGGATGCCCGCCGCGCAGGATCCATCCTTCGCACTCTCCATCGCCGTCGCCTGATCCAGCACCGTCAACGAGTGTTCATACACATCCTTATGGCGGCGATGCTCATCGACGGCGTTCCGCAGTTCGGATACTTCCGGAAGCACAATGTCTGCCACACCCGTGTACACGAGCAGTTCGATTCCACGCCGCGGTGCGGGGGCGATCATAAGGCGTTCGATCTCGGCACGGATTCGCTCCGCCGACACAATCGCTAGACGCTCCGCCATTTCCTCCATTGCACTCATAACGTGCTCGTCGACGTCGAAGCACAACTGGGCGGCGAAGCGGGCGGCGCGCATAATGCGTAGCGGGTCGTCGTCGAAGGACTGCCGTGCGGTTACCGGTGTGCGTAACACACCCGCCACCAGGTCATCCAGCCCTCCGCAGGGGTCCACCAATTCGATTCCCGGCAGGCGCACCGCCATGGCATTCACGGTGAAGTCACGGCGAGTGAGGTCGCCCGCAAGCGTTTTCCCGTACGCCACCTCGGGTTTCCGAGAACCAATCTCGTAGTGATCCGAGCGATAGGTGGTGATTTCCACTGTGAGCGGGCCACGCGCAGCGCCAATCGTTCCGAAGTCGCGTCCGATATCCCAGGTGCTTGACGCCCACCCGGCCAACAGACGCTCTGTCTCCTCGGGCAATGCGGACGTCGTCAAGTCAAAGTCATGAATCGGCAGCCCGAGGAATGCGTCGCGCACCGGTCCACCAACAAGTGACAACTCGTATCCCGCTGCGGTGAACACTTCGCCCAGTTGGAGAATCGGTGCCGGAAGGTTGTTGAGTGACCTCTGCCCACGCAGCAACAGATGTGCACGCATGGCGGCCGGAGGCAAAGGCGCGAGTTCTTCGCGATCCGCTCCGGGAACTGTGCGTGCATTGCCCTGTTCGGCTGAGGCCTTTTCTTGATTGGTCACCCCATAAGAGTGCCATGTTCGGCGCCTTCGGGCACATCGGTGGACTGTGAGTTCCCCACATGCTTTCCACCACTGCGGTCGAAGATAGTCACCGTCGCCGGGAGCTGAACTCCCCACGTCATTTCCACACCCCACTGGGTCCGGACATAGCACCGGGCCCGGGCACATCAGCGGGTCCGGACACGCCAGTTGGCCCGGGCGCACACCACCGACCAAATTCATCCAACAGTGACTAAACATGCTCACCCGCCCCAGCACGCCTGACCGCCCGGGCACTCTCCACCGCCCGGCCAGACATACCCCAATATGTACCCGACACGGGCGCGCCTTTCCCTCCACCGGCCTCGCCTGATGCCACCGCCACTTTCATCCCCTGCATCCTCTGGCCTTCATCCCTGGCATCTGCGAAAATGGGTGCAGAAGATCCAGTGGCCGAGTCGGTGACAACCGTGTGCTCTGGGCGGCAGTTGCTGTACGAGCAAAGACTGCTTCCACCCACCAGCGGTGCTGCGCTCAGCCACCATTACCCGTACCGTTTGTTGCCCAGCATCCGGGACCGCGAACCACACGGCCTGGCTGCGGGAGCAATAGATGGTTGACCGCACTACAGTTGTGAGTATGTCGAGATCAGCGCCACAGCCCTCCGCGCCGGGGGCACATCGTTCTTGGAGGCGTGGCACCGCCGCGCACCAAGCCGCTGACCGGCAGCAGAATCTTCCCGTAGTAAACGAGACCAGTGCCGGTGGTGTCATTATCTCCGTTCAAAATGGCAGGGCCTACACCGCCGTAATCGCACGCCGCAACCGCGGAGGACGTCTCGAATGGTGCCTGCCGAAGGGGCATCTGGAGGGTGATGAGACCGCACAGGAAGCGGCCGTTCGCGAGATTAGTGAGGAGACCGGAATCACCGGCCGGGTGTTACGCCACCTGGCATCCACCGACTACTGGTTTTCCGGTTGTGATCGGCGCGTTCACAAAATCGTGCACCACTTCCTGCTGGAAGCGCTTTCCGGTGAACTGACCACGGAGAACGATCCAGACCACGAAGCCGAGAAGGTGGAATGGGTCCGGTTGGATAAGGTCGCTTCCCGGCTCGCCTACCCCAATGAGAGGCGAATTGTGATGACCGCGCGTAATATTTTGGCTGGGCGTGAGTAATGACCGCAGTTTTCCTGTCTGGATGTGAACGATGAGCAGAACGGTGTCCTTGCTGGTATCTCTCGTTCTTTTTGCTGTCTGTCCTACTCTCGTTAGCCCGGCGGGTGTTCCCACCCCATCCGTGAACTCCTCTCTCAGCCACAGCTTTTCGACGGCGGTACCCGCATCCGCACAACCTGCCACGCGGTCCAACGATGATGACTCGGATTCCATCTCCGCCACAACAGACCCCGCGGCCGCTAATCCGTCGGGAACCACTCCCACGCTTGCCATAACCTCGGTCGGCGAGTCGATTCTTGCACCGGATGACGACCTCTCCATCGAGATCACCCTTTCAAACCCGACGGATGAAGACATCACTCTCGATAGGATCAGCCTCGCGGGACAGCCCGTCGCCCCAAGTACCCGCACACGGTTGCTGGCCTTTCTCAACGACGCAGACGTATTCCTAGAAACGCTCTACGCCGCGGAACTCGACGTCACCGTTCCCGCCCGGCAAAAGGTGATGCTGCCTCTCACCGTTGCTCGCGACTCGACCGGGTGGAGCGGAGACGAAGAGACGTGGGGACCGCACGGTATTGAGGTCGTGGTTGATGGGCCGGGGCTCGATGACGAACTCACCGACCGCAGCTTCGTCGTCGTCGCACCGAACTACGAGGTCACACCAATGCCCACCGGAGTGGTTATTCCCGTCACAGCCTCAACTGCGGAGATGGCAGAGGAACAAACCATATCCCAACGCACCGATGCCGGCTTGATTGCACGCGAGGAGGAAGAGGAAGGCAAGCCCGGCGCGACCGAGACCTCCACCGCGAGCACGGGAGGCAGTACGGTCAGAGCTACGCCCACCGATACGAGTACCGATCCTTCTACGCGAGCGAATACAGCACCGCATAGAATCTCCACCTTACTCACTGCCGGCAATATACCCGGCGTCACGACTGTTTTCGATCCCGCGCTCCTTTCGGTCTACGCTGACGACGACGCTCTGACCGCAGCCGTCACCAACCTTGCGACGTCGAACAATTCCGAGGTTATTTTCACCGCTTTCTCCGACCCCGATATGTCCGCCCTCGTACACGGTGAGGACAGCGAGCAAGCCACGTCGGCACATGACACCGCCACAACGATGGCCGAAGAACTTGGCGATGCCATCCGCACCGATATCACTCTGCTGGCACCCGAGCCGGACCAGGAAACTCTTTCCGTGCTGGCCAACGGCGGCACCTCGGCAGTTATTATCGCCGCCGACGAGGTACCAACAAGCGCATACCGGTACTACACCCCGTCGGCACGCACGTCGATCAATTACGGCGACAGCGACGCAACAGCTTCCGAAGCCGATGCCTCCCCGGACTCCGAGAAGGGGACGGACACGGGAACCGCATCGGAATCGTCCGCCTCGCGCAGCAGCGGCGCAAGTGGTCTCGATGCGCTGGTTGTGGACTCCGCGGCCTCGGCAGCACTGGCGGGAACGCTGGTAGAGGAGGACGAGGTAGCCGGAGCAGATGATTCCGCTGGGGCAATCGACATTCTCGACTCCCGCCAGTTGGTTCTGTCGCTTTCCGCAGTCACATACCGTGAACGCCCCAACGACACTCGGGGCATGGTACTCGCGGTTGATCGCGCGAGTCTGCCGCACTACGGGACGCAGGACCCGGCAACCGCCACCGCGGCTGACCCCGTCGCCACCGAGAATCTACTGGAGACCACACGGGCCCTTATGGGGGCATCGTGGGTGAGTCCGTATACCGTTTCCCAGCTGCTCGAACTCGATAGCAGCTCGGCCGAGCGCCAGGAGCTTCCGGAGCGAGTCCTCGCTACGGGGGAGGCCCGCACTTCCTTCTTCTCCGCCACCGCCAATTCCTATTCGCGCGTCGTCACCATCGCGGCAATGAGCCCTGATCCCTCCATCCTCACCAATCCGGCAGATCTGGCCCGTAGACGTCTGTCCACCCTTGCCTGGCGCAGCGATCCCGCTGGCCGCCAGAATCGGCTCCGCGATCTCACTCGCACCGCTAATGGCTACTTCACAGCGATTTACGCGAATCCGTCGTCCACCATCAACATCATCTCGGAGGCCACCGGAGTACCTCTGCATATTCGCAACGATCTGCCCGTCGACGTCGGCGTGGTCATCCAGCTCGACACTCCCGACGCGCGATTGCGCGCCACCGAAACGGTGGCCGTGACATTAACACCCCATTCGACGACGACGGTGACCGTCCCCGTGCGCGCCTCAGGATCCGGTAATGTACGCGCGGATGTTCGCGTGCTGAACCCGGTGGGTACGCAGGTCGGACCGGTACAGTCCATTGATATTCGCGTGCGCGCGAATTGGGAGAATGTAGGTACGGTTGTAGTGGCAGGTGCGTTCGGAGCAGTTCTTGTTGTTGGGGTCATTCGCTCGCTGCGGCGGGGGCGTCGTTCGGCCCCCGTTCGGCCGGGGAGTTTGCCACGCGAGAGTGCCACTGCCACCACCGGCTGATCAAACGGCTAGGATAGGGCCACGTGGGTGGATTGCCAATTCACCCAGACCGCCCGCTATCCGCTGCGGAGGACGTGCTTGTGAACGAGTTTGCCAAGTCCGGTCAGGTACTTTCCGGCCGTTATCAACTCACTGCGCCCTGCGCTGACCAGCTTCCCTACAACGGAACACAGCTATGGGACGCCGTGGACACGCTCCTTGGGACCAGTGTGCGTGTTCTTGTCCTCGACCCCGCCCTCGACTCCCGCCTTGACGTACTGGATGCTGCACGTCGTTCTGCACTGGTGGAAGACGCGCATATCGTCAAGGTGCTTTCCGCCAGCGAGGACGACAATCTCGGCTATATCGTCACCGAGGTCCCACCCGGTAAGAGTCTCGCCACATGGGTACCCGGTGCGCCTTTCCCTCCCGCCCAAGCACATGCGCTGGTCGGTGAGGCAGCCAGTGCCCTCAACAGTGCACGTGGGCGTGGCCTGAGGCATCTGCAACTCTCGCCGGGGCGCATTCGCGTGGGATCCGCTGGCGAGGTTTATATCGACGGCCTGGGAACCGACGCCGCTTTGGCTGGCATCCGCCCCGATACCTTGGCCGGTATTGACGCTGATCGTGCCGAGGCACGCGGCCTGGTGACCATGTTGGCCGCACTACTCACGGGAGCATCGATTACAGGCAGCGACGATGCCCGTGCCGCGTTGGCAGCAGCAACCGCGAATCAGCAGGTGCCCGAACGACTCCGTGAAATTTGTGCGCGAGAGGCCGGTCGTCACGGGCCGAGTTCGCCCGCCGATCTGGTGCGCGAACTGGCTCCTTGGCCACCCATCGAGCCGTCGCAGTTTCCGACGCCGGTGCACCAGGCACCGGTTACTCCGGCTTCCGCCGGTGCGGCGGGAATGCTGGCCACCGCCGAAGGCGCTGCGACCGCGGCAAGCGCAACCGCTGACAGCGATGCCCCGTCTGCCACAACGGCCGACGCTCCGGCGCGAGTCGCGGATACCCCCGGACCGATGAACGTTCGTTTCCCCGCCACGGGCAGGGAGCAGATGACCGATCCCGAGCTGGGCATTACACCGCAAGCCCCGGTGGCTCTTTCGCCGCAATGGGCAAAACCGGGCCAGTTCGTAGATTCCCAGCCTGCTGCGGACGCCGCCACGGATGGAGGCGATCCGGCGGAGGATGCCGAAGCGGTGCAATACGCCGCCACGGGCCCGGAAGACGGCGCACCCACACAGGTCATCGCCTCCGATACCGAGCATGCGGCGGACGATGCGGCAGCCGTTGCCAGTGGCGAAGATTTGTCTACTGTTTCACCCTCAGAGGAGTCCGAGGCAGCTGCTGCAGCTCACGGTTCCGCCGAGGCGGCCTCCGGCGGCGAGGACACTGCAGCATCTTCCGGCGCGCCTAGGCCTGAGCCGAGCGAAGACATGCTGCCACAGGACGATGCGGATGCCACGCAAATCGCTCCCGCGATACCGCGGGTCGGCTCTTCGGGTAGCAAGGCAGCCGCCGCAGCCGCAAGCTCCACGACATCTGCAGCACCGGCTGCTGCAGGTAAAATCGGCTACGGCGAGACCGGCCGCAGCGAGCAAAAGGATGCGCGGCAGGCCACAACTGAACCCGTCCTCGCCTGGAAGAAGTCCCGCGAGGACACCGCCGAGGAGAAGCGCTACGATCCTTCCAAGGTCGTCGTGCTGGGTGCGGTTATCCTTTTCGTCTTCGCCCTGGCATGGAGTGTAACCACCTTCTTCCGGCCGCCGAGCCCCGTAAATACGACGGATCCAACGATTTCCGCCGAGCCCACCGAGTCGAGCACGGATGAAGAGCCCAGTTCCACGCAGTCCACATCCGACACCGGGAATCTTCCCGCACCCACAATCGCCAATGTCACGCTAGTGAATCCTTACCCAACTGGTTCGGATGCGAACGAGGACAGCCCCACAACAGTTGTTTATGCCTGGGATGGCGATGCCAGCACGTCGTGGCGGTCGTGGTGGTATACCGGCGAACTCTTCGCAAATCTCAAGAGTGGTACGGGTCTGCAGATTACGCTCTCGGAAAAGGCCAGTGTTTCTGCCGTCAATCTGCAGGTCAATGGTTCGGGTGGAAACGTGCAGTGGCGCAGCAACGCCACGCCTGAGAACCCGGATGGTGGCGACCTGGTGACGGAGAGTTCGATGTCATCCACGACGACCCTCACTGCCGACGAGCCGGTGGAGACGGACACGATCTACCTCTGGTTCACCTCGTTGCCAACCGACCCAAGCGGCCAGTACCGCATTGATCTCTCCGAAATCACGGTTGAGTAGCCGTGCAGGTGATCGGGTGACCGTGCAAGTGATCGGATAGCAATCGGGTAGCCGCACCACCGATACATGGCAATGGCACTCGGCCTGCGAACCCATCCCTTTCCAGGGGATCGGCTCAACCCGCAGGTGTGACCAGAGTCGGCGCGCGGCGCCGCTCTGCCCGGGAATAGCAGGGCCTAGCGGAGACGTTCTGCAGGCAGTTCGATGAATGGGATGTAGGGCCGTAAGGCCCCATATTCCGAAACGAGAGGATAACCGTGAGTGAAAACAGCGCCGAAGTGCGCGACGTCGTCGTCGTTGGATCTGGCCCGGCAGGATGGACGGCCGCGACCTACACCGCACGAGCGGGGTTGAAGCCGCTGGTTCTGGCTGGAGAGCTCGAAGCCGGTGGCGCCCTGATGAACACGACAGAGGTCGAGAACTTCCCCGGCTGGCCCGACGGAATTATGGGCCCGGACCTCATGGAGAAAATGCAGGCGCAAGCGGAGAAGTTCGGCGCCGAGGTGGAGTACGAGGATGCCACCGAAGTGGATCTGACCGGCGATATCAAGCGCATCGTCACGGACTCGCAGACTTACCTGGCGCGCACGGTTATTCTTGCTCTCGGCTCCGCTTACAAGAAACTCGGAGTGGAAGGCGAGGTCGATTATTCCGGCAAAGGCGTCTCCTACTGCGCCACCTGCGACGGCTTCTTCTTCAAGGATAAGGAGATCGCCGTGGTTGGCGGAGGGGACTCCGCGGTTACCGAGGCGCTATTCCTCACGCGCTTCGGCTCGAATGTGCACGTCATCCATCGCCGCGACCAACTGCGCGCCTCGAAGGTAATGGCCGACCGACTGCTGGCCAACCCGAAGGTGACAATGCATTGGAACGCGCGCGTTGATGAGCTGAGCGGGGATGGTGCTTCGCTGGCGACGGCCACACTGGTGGATACCGCGACCGGGGAGCGCTCCGAGCTGCCGGTCTCCGGATTGTTCGTCGCCATCGGTCACCAACCACGTTCCGGTATTGTGGCAGGCCAAGTGGAGCTGGACGACGCCGGATACATCGTGGTCGAAGAACCATCAACACGGACCAACCTGCCCGGCGTTTTCGCCTGCGGTGACGTGGTCGACCATACCTACCGGCAGGCAATTACCGCCGCGGGCTCCGGCTGCCGCGCAGCTCTGGATGCCCAAGCGTACCTGGAGAATCTGGCGGGCTAAGAGGACTGGCTCTATAAGCCGACGTTCCTCCCGGACGTGCCACTTCAGGACGATCTGGCGGGCGCCGCGGGCCTGGCCGCCGTAGGGGCGTGTTGGTCGACGATGCCGCGGGGTGGCGCGGGCGCCGCGGGCCAGGCTGCCGTCACTCACGTCACTGACATTCTCACTCTAGTAAGTGAGGGTCTCACTCTAGTAAGTGAGGGTCTCACTAATGTACACTGAGTCTGTGACTGACGAGGAACTTCGGGATCATGTTGCCCGCATTCGTCGGCTGGGTGCGGATGACGCACGAGTCGAGGCGAAGGCTGCGGTTCGAGATATCCCCAAAGGCATCTGGGAGTCCGTGTCCGCATTTGCCAACACCGAAGGTGGCCTGATCATCCTTGGACTCGACGAGAGTCAGAGCTTCGCCCCCGCCAACGGTTTCAATGCCGCAAGGATAGAGAACGCTCTCATTGCTGGCCTGGACAATGCGGAGCGTGCCAACCCTAAGGTTCTACCTGTCCCGCAGTACCAGGTTGACCGTGCTGAGATCGATGGCGCACAGGTTGTCTGGGCTCGTATCGAGCCTCTATCGGCCACCCCGGATCGACCGGCGCCCTGTCACGTCGTTGCGCAGGGCCTGGAGCGGGGAAGCTATAAACGGGTCGGAGATGCGGATAAGCACCTAACCACGTACGAGGTGCACCTCCTGAGGACTCGACACGTAAATGATCATGCCGATCGCACGCCTGTCGACGGGCACACCTTCAACGATCTCGATCCGGATCTGGTAAGCCGCACAATAGAAAGGGTACAGGCAAGCGGCTCGCGTGCACTCGCAGGAGTCGCTCCGGATGATCACGTATCTGCGCTGCAGCGGCTCAATGCGCTTACCGACGACGGTACTCCTACCTTGGCCGGCTACCTGGCCCTCGGCATATACCCACAGCAGGAGTATCCCCAGCTCACGATCGACGTCGCCGTTCACCCTGGTATAGCCAAGTCCCAGGACCCCACCGTCAGATTCCTGGACCGTCGCAACTGCGATGGCCCACTGCCGCAGGCGATTGACGATGCCGTCCACACAGTTGTGCGGAACCTGCGCACGCGTCGAATCGTGGAGGGAACTCGAGGCACTGATGTTCCCGAAATCCCGGAGGACGTCCTACGAGAGGCCATCGCTAATGCGGCCATGCACCGCGACTACTCTCACTTTGTCACTGGGCAACAGGTTGCTGTCAACGTGTACGCAGACCGCGTTGAGGTCATCAACCCTGGTGGGTTCTGGGGTGATCGCACCAAGGAGAACGTCACCGATGGTCACTCCGCGTCCCGGAACGGGGACTTGGCCCGCCTGCTCACAGTGGTACCAATGCCCGGCAACCGTTCCACGGTATGCGAGAACCAGGGGTCAGGAGTCATACGCATGGTCAATGAGATGCGTGCTCACGGACTTCCCACTCCTGACTACAGCGCGTCAACGATTGACCATGTTGTCGTCCGTCTTGATCGCTTCGGTCTCATGGATCCGGAGACAGAGGAATGGCTGAGGACGCTGCCCGGGCACTCCGACTTCTCCCGCGACCATGACGCTGCGCTCGCTCTGGCTAGGCGTAACGGCTCCGTGAGCGTGGTAGACCTGCGTGACAACCTGGGACTTGACTCTGACGACTGCCGTTCTGTTTTCGCGCAGCTCGTGGCCGACGGCCTGCTAATAGGGATGAACGACGGTCCGTACACGCTTGCCGATCAGAGCCGTAATGTGGAGGCGACAGGAACGCAATTGGCGGTCCTGGCGGTCCTGAGCGAAGACGAGGCTCTATCCATTCGAGATATAGCAAAGGCTACCGGTAAAACACTCACAGCACTTCGGCCGGTACTGCGGGAACTTGTCGAATCGGGCCTGGTGGTTGCAACGGCTCCACCGACGAGTCGCAGCCGTAAGTACCTTCTCGCCACTTCCTGAGAACTGTTGACAACGTATTTCTGCTGGTGGATACCGCGACCGGGGAGCGCTCCGAGCTGCCGGTCTCCGGATTGTTCGTCGCCATCGGTCACCAACCACGTTCCGGTATTGTGGCAGGCCAAGTGGAGCTGGACGACGCCGGATACATCGTGGTCGAAGAACCATCAACACGGACCAACCTGCCCGGCGTTTTCGCCTGCGGTGACGTGGTCGACCATACCTACCGGCAGGCAATTACCGCCGCGGGCTCCGGCTGCCGCGCAGCTCTGGATGCCCAAGCGTACCTGGAGAATCTGGCCGGGTAGCCGGAGTTAGGCGCGCTCGGCTGAACGGCGGCGCGGTCGGTTCTTGTCAGTCGGACGGTTCTTGTCAGTCGGACGGTTCTTGTCAGTCGGTCGGTTCTTGTCAGTCGGTCAGTCGAGGTCGAGCCACCAACTTCTCGGGAGGGCCCCGAGCACATCGCCCCAAGCTAGACGCGGCTATACCCGATTATGCAGGTTGGCAGCTGTTCAAGCTCCGTGCTTCCTCCCGCCGGTGGATTCGCGCACCACCAATTCGGGCTCAAAAGCCCCGCACTGACCGTCGTTTCTCTTAAACGTGTGCAGTGTGTTTGTTGCGGTACGTCCGGTGTTCATCACTGGCTCACTTGTGTTGTGTCCGTTCGAGGCGTCGGGGCGTAGATTGTGGCAAGAGCGAGAACGACGATCATCGCGGCAAGCCATCGGATTGCGTTGGCGAGTCCGATACTGTCCCACAGCCACCCGAGGAGCGTGTTGGCTACTAGTGCGGCGACTAATCCGATTGATGCGATGGTCGAATACTGCGTGTTTCGCTGACTGTCCGTGAAGGAGAGTTGCTGCCACGCACCCGATGCGGTTAACGTCAGCCCGAGGCCGAATTCTGCAAACAAGTAGCCGACGAGGGGGACGGTGACACTACCCGCGGCGAGTCCGCCAGCGATCAGCCCCAGCCCCACAATGGTCTGATTCTTTGGCGAGATCGCAAGGGGCTTGGGCAACCAGGAGCCGAGTGCGGCAGCAGCTGTGAGGCCGATGAGTATCAAGCCGTTGAGTCGAACATCGCCTTGTGGGCTGAGGACTGGTTGCCATGTCACTACTATGACCGTCATTCCTAGACTGCTTGCAGCGCTGGCCAAAACAAGCGGGCGTACAATCGGGCTCAGCACCCACCCGAATGATTCTTTGAGGCTTGACCACACGGTTTGGGGTGACTTGGCCGTGGATTCTCGAAACGCGATGTGGGCGATGCATGCCAGCGTCAGTAATACGCACCCCGCGGCAAACACGATGCTCTTCGTGTCCAAGACAGTTCCGACGACGTAGACCGTTGCCGCTCCAAGGGCAGAGCACAACCAGTGTGCCGTCTGCGTCCAACGCATGAGCGTCTGGATGAGCCGTTCTCGCTGGTCCTGCGCGGTGCGGTTGATCACCAAGGGCGCTATGGTGCCGGACTGGAGCGCCATCCCACAGGTCCACAGAATGAGTGCGGCTAAGGTCACGATGTGAGACGTGGCAGTTGCCAGCAGGATCAAAGAGGATCCCCATACTACGAGGCCTATGCTGAGCAACCGCCTGTGTCCGTATCGGTCTGCCAATGCCCCGCTGGGAGCCTCGAGCACGATGGACAAACCGGTGCTGACCGCGAACATTGTCCCGAGTAGGCTTGGGGAAATCGCTCGTCCAAGCAGCAGCGTGACATAAACCGCACCGAAGAGGAAGTCGGCGAAAGCGACCGCTCCGGACAGCCCGGCGGCAATGTACAACGCTTTCGGTGAACGCGAGTAGAAGGTGCTCGAGTCTGCCATGAGATGAACTCCAAGGTAAAAGGGCTCTTGCCAGGATGCTATGTGGAGTGAGTCATGTGTGCAAGGGGAATTCCGGTTAATCCGAAGTGTCCTGGGTTCTGTTCCTATCTGTTTTTGAGGGGATGGGAATATGCCCAGGAAGTACTTGCCGAGGTTTCGGGAGTGTGCGGCCCTTTAGGCACGTGAAGGAAATGGAATACCGCGTAGGACAAGCATCATGCCCACAAGGAAGACGGTACCAGCGGCTAGGGCCAGAACCGTTCCGACGTTCTTCTTGTCAGGCCGTATCACGGAGAACAGCCGCTTCGTCAATCCGGCGGCAAGGCACGGACCGCCAAGGGTGAAGGCCAACCCGATCGCCGCTGCGGGCTCACCATAGACAACAATAAATGCCACGTACTCCAGAATCATAAAGACTAGGGCGTAGCCGATGATCGCTCTTGACTGCAGAACGTTGCCCACCATATCGAGCACGGTCAGATCGTTAAGAGCCAGGTCCTCTTCACCGACCGTAATCCTCCCGGAGTCCTCGCGCTCCGAACCCTCGGTCTGCCCCGTGCGCTGCGTACCAGTACCACCAGTATCTTCCACGCCACGGTCGCGGCTCGCCGCGTGGCTACGTGCGGTGGCGTCATGCGCCTCGTCCGCGGCGTAATCCCCCTGGCTCGCATCCTTGATCGCCATTGATTCTCACCCCATTTTCAACACCCTATATCCTGCTTGTCTCGACCTGCTTATGATCGAAACATGGGCATCAATCAAGACGTTGGCGCGGGCCAGCAGCCAAACATCGTTCAACATCCAGACGCCATTGAGAGTGTTGACACTAATGAGAGCACGGATTCTGCCCGACACGCAAGCCTTGCCTCAGGTACTTCTCATGCTACCGCCTACACACTGGTCTTCTTCACCGCCGCCTGGTGTGATCCGGCAATTCCCATGCGTGTTATTTTCGATGAGACGTTGCGCGACTTGGCGCGGCTCCGGCCAGCGGCCCAGCTGAGCGGCGTCGTCGTCGATGTTGACGACGAAGAGCACCGGAGGAAAGAGGGCCAGCCTGGAACATCCGCCGTCAGCGATGAACTTCTCGATTCGATCGATATGCTGCCGACGATCATGCTGCTCACCGATGCGGGCGAGCGGGAGCGCTTCGTCGGTCAACTGCCCAAGCTCACGATTCGCGAGCGCCTCCTCGCCATCCTGGATGCGTAACCGGTCTCGGTGTGTAACCAGCCTTCGTGCGTAATCGGCCTCAGTATGTGACCGGCCCGGCGTCTGACCATCCTCATTGTGTAACCGGCCTCCGTGTACAACCGGCCTAGCATCTGACCGTCCCAGTGTGTTAACCATCCTGAATCCGCACGCATCCCGGGCGAATACCCAGCCCGGGGTTCAGAATCGGCCTGAGAGCGCAATCGCTCCGCTTGCTCATCCCCGCCCAGTGCCCCACGACTTGCCTCCATCTGTCCAAATCCCGTCCAAACGACGAGTTCGCGAAAAAGCCATCGCTCGAAATCCGCATGATTCCGCCATTCTTTAAATTGAGACATTCCACTTTTCCATCGTTTGGACGGGATTTTGACACCGAACGTGACACCGAATGCCCCGACAACCGCTCCCACCCTAAGGCCGAATGACCCACACGCCATCCGGCGAGAAACGCGCCACGGCGCGACTTCTGGCACACTTGAGTAGTGGTGTCGCTCCCGAGGGTGCCATCACGCGCGCCGCGATGAAGGCAGCTATGGCGCCACTCCAGTAGTGGTGCTGCTTTCAAAGGCAGCGCAACATAAAGGCAATAGCCGCCACCGCAGGTCTGACAGATCTACGATGAACAGCCACCGGCCCGGACACAGAAAAGGAGTAGGTCATGAGTACCACAGGGCAGACGAACACTCAGAATCACGCTGGGGAAAGTCGCGCTGCCGCAGCAGGCACGCGCCTTGATCCTTGGTACAACGCCTACGCCGACCGTGCCCTGGGCATGAAACAGTCCGAGGTGCGCTCCCTCTTCGCCGTCGCCAACCGGCCCGAAGTTGTTTCCCTCGCCGGCGGAATGCCCAATATCGTCGGATTGCCGCTGGACTTCCTCGCCGATATGTCCGCCCGCATTATCCGCGAGCGCGGCACGAAGCTCCTGCAATACAGCGGCGGGCAGGGTGAAGAAGAACTTCGGGAAATGATTGCCGACGTAATGCGGCCCGACGGCGTGCGCGGCCATCCGGATGACATTACCGTCACTACCGGGTCGCAGCAGGCCCTCGACCTGATCTCAGAGATCTTCCTGAACCCCGGCGACGTCGTCCTGGCGGAGGCGCCGTCGTATGTGGGAGCGCTCGGCACTTTCCGCGCCTATCAGGCCAATATTGTGCACGTCGCCATTGATGAGAACGGGCTTATCCCCGAGGCGCTTGAGGAAACCATGCGTGAACTCGAGGCGCAGGGTAAGCCTATGAAATTCCTCTACGTCATCCCGAATTTCCACAACCCGGCGGGGGTGTGCCTCTCGGCGGAGCGTAGGCCGCAGATCGTGGATATTTGCCGACGCCACCATGTGCTCATCGTGGAGGACAATCCGTACGGCCTGCTTGGATTCGCCGGCGACCCACTTCCCGCGCTGTATAGCTACAATCCCGATGGCGTCGTTTATCTGGGCACCTTCTCCAAAACCTTCGCCCCCGGTTATCGGGTGGGATGGGCGTTGGCGCCCACTGCGGTGACGTCTCGCCTCGTTCTTGCCAATGAAAACGCTGTGCTGTGCCCCTCTACCTTTAGCCAGCTCTCGATTGCCGAGTACTTGCGCACCTACGACTGGTACCAGCAGGTCAAGGAGTACCGGGAGATGTATCATGAGCGCGGGCAAGCCATGCAACGTGCGCTGAGTACGCATCTGCCCATGTGCTCGTGGACGGAACCCGAAGGCGGCTTCTACACCTGGGTGAAGCTCCCCGAAGGTCTTGATGCACAGGCCATGCTGCCTCGCGCGGTGAAGAACTTGGTCGCCTATGTGTCCGGCACGGCGTTCTACGCCAACGGCGAGGGGCATGATCATATGCGCCTCTCCTTCTGCTATCCGACGCCGGAGCAGATTGAGGAAGGCGTTCGGCGCCTCGCCCTTGTCATCGAAGGTGAACGAGAACTGGTCGATATGTTCGGCATTCAAGGCCGACGTGAACAACAGGGCGCGTGAACCATGGTCGCAGAGGATTACCGCCTAGCCGCTGACCCAATGATCAGTTCAGCCATTGCGGCGTGTCCTGGTGTCGCTGCGGTGTCCTCTGCGGTCACATCGAGACGTCCCGCCGCCACGCCGACATGCCCTGCCGCCGCGATTATCTTCACCGGCACTAGGCAATTTCCCACCTCCACGGCTGTCCGCAGCCGCCACGTCCATCTTTCCGGCGAACCTGCAGTTGGCAGGCCGAACGATCCGCACCAACTCAACCAAGGAAGGTTCTTATGACCCAGCCATTGACCGTCGCCATCCTCGCCGGCGGGCTAACCCATGAGCGCGAGGTCTCCATGCATTCTGGGCGCCGTGTGGCCGCCGTACTGCGCGAAGCCGGCGTACAGGTCAAACTGCTCGACGTCGACAGTACACTGCTGCAACGTCTCGAATCGATGTCACCCGATGTTGTCTGGCCACTGGTGCATGGCTCCACCGGCGAGGACGGCTCATTGCAAAACCTCCTCGAGCTGGTTGGTGTTCCATACGTGGGCAGTGACCCGATGGGCTGCCGCCTGGCGTCCGACAAGGCCGTGGCCTCATCCATTCTCGGCAAGGCAGGGCTGCAGGTACCCGACTCGGTGGATATTCCGCAGGCGCTGTTCCGGGACGTGGGTGTTAATCCCATGCTCGATCTGCTTGGAGAGCGTTTCGGATTCCCGTTGGTCGTCAAGCCGTCACCGGGAGGATCTGGACTCGGGGTCACCATCGTCGAGTCTGCCGCGCAGCTTCCGCGAGCCATGGTGGACTGCTTCGCCTACGGGGAGAATGCGCATATCGAACAGTACATCAGCGGCCGGGAAGTGGCCGTGGCCGTGATCGACGTCGCCGATGAGGATACCCATGGGCCGCAGGCGCTGCCCGCCGTCGAGATTGTGACCGACGGTCTGTACGACTACGACGCCCGTTACAACGCGGGCCGCGTGGAGTATTTCGTACCGGCACGTCTTTCCGACGACGACGCCCGGACCGTGGGTGGCGCGGCCGAGACCGTCCATTCGACGCTCGGGTTGCGTGACTATTCACGCACCGACATCATCTTCGATGGTGAGACACCGTGGATCCTCGATGTTAATGTTGCGCCGGGTATGACGGAGACTTCGCTGTTCCCGCAGGCAGTTGCCGCGGCCGCCAAGCAGGAGGGGACCACCGTGGACAGCTTTTACCTCCGCATCCTGGAGACAGCCGCCAAGCGCATTTGATGGTCATGGTTGACGGCCGGGTGTGACGGTCGGGGTGTGACGGTCGACGTTCTGACTTCGCGGGTGTGTTTGATGGTCAGGGGTATTGGCCCGGCGAATTTGGCCATACCACCGCGTAACGGGCCGTACCGTTTAGGGTGTCCGACGCCCCGGTGTAGCCCTGGCACGTCTGACTGCTTGGGTAGATCCCGGTCTAGCTCTGGCGTATCTAACTGCCTAGGGCACCGCAACCCCGCGTGGCGTGGCACTAGCACATCGCGTTGCTTCGCGTATCTAGCGCGCAGCAAAATAACGCCCGGCGGAGACTCTTTGATCGCCCGGCGCATCCAACCGTCGGCACATCTAATCGATTGTGTAGTGCTCCGGCGCGGTTAGTTCAACGCCACTATCTGCCGCACTGTAAGCACCTGGGGCGCCGTCAAGCTCGGCGGCACCCTGGCCGCCTCTCTCCACACCGTCGACGGTGCGAGTATCTTCCACATCCGTGGCATACACGCCTGCGGCCCGTGGCTGCGCACCTGCCGCTCCCGCCTGTGCCCCTGCACCCGCTGCGTCGGTGTCCGCCGCATCGTTAGCCGCCGCATCGCGCGGCAAAACGCCGTCGTCGCCGGGAGCCATCACCACAAGAATTCGGTTGAGGTCCTCAATCGACGCAAACTCAATGCGGATCGTTCCCTTGCGCTGACCCATATCGACCTTGACACGCGTATCAAAGCGATCAGCGAGCCTACTGGAGAGTTCTCCAAGTTCCGGCGCATAACGCTTGGCGCGGCCGCGTGACCGGCTCGGAGTGGCGACGGGCTCATCGCCGAGTGCAACGATCTCCTCGACCTGCCGCACCGACAGGCCTTCCGCCACGATGCGCTGTGCCAACCGCTCCATGGCGGCCGGATCGGCCAATCCGAGGAGTGCTCGCGCGTGTCCGGCTGAGAGTACTTGCGCGGCGACTCGACGTTGCACCAAAGGCGGCAGCTTGAGCAGACGCAGGGTATTAGAGATCTGCGGGCGAGAGCGCGCGATCCGGCGTGACAATTCTTCTTGCGTGCAGTTGAAGTCGTCCAGGAGCTGCTGATATGCGGCGGCCTCTTCCAAGGGGTTGAGCTGCACACGGTGCAGATTCTCCAGCAGCGCGTCGCGGAGCAGGTCTTCATCTGCCGTATCGCGCACAATGGCCGGGACGTTATCGAGCCCGGCGAGCTCGGTGGCGCGCCAACGTCGCTCGCCCATAATCAACTCGTACCGAGCCTGCGGCGCATTCTCGACCGGTTCAATCAAGCGCCGAACGATAATCGGCTGGAGAACGCCTACCTCTTTGATGGAATCGGCCAGTTCGGAAAGCTCATCCTCGTCGAACACCGTACGCGGTTGCCGTGTATTGGGGATGATCTGCTCAACGGGGAGCTCGGCGAATGTCGCGCCAGGCACCGCGACGAGCGCCTCGTTATCGTCTATTGGGGAGGCGTCGGCTGTTGGGGAGCCGCCCTCCGTGAAGGAGGTGTCATCCGTCAAAAAGGCGTCGGCGGTCGAGGGGGTGTCTTCTGCCGGGGAGCCGCCCTCTGTCGAAGAAGCGTAATCGGTCAAGGAGGCGTCATCGATCAAGGAGGAGTCTTCTGCCGAGAAGGCACCGTCGGGCAGGTAGCTGGCAGCGTCGGGTGCGGTGCTGGTGGCTGGGGTTTCCTCGTTCGTTCCTTTGGTCTTTTCGGTTCCAGCAGTCTTTTCGGTTCCAGCAGTCTTTTCGGTTCCAGCAGTCTTTTCGGTTCCAGCAGTCTTTTCGGTTCCAGCAGTCTTTTCGGTTCCAGCAGTCTTTTCGGTTCCGGTGGTCTTTTCGGCCCCGGTGGTCCGCTTGCCTCGGGCAGCCTTCTTGCCCCCGCTGCTCGCCGAAGGGGTGGGCGCCCCACTATCAGAGAGCGTTGCGCCGACATCGGATGTCTCCTCAGTATTCTGCGCCGTTGGGTTGCTCGCCCCGGCCTCGTTACTCTGGGCCGACTTACCGCCACCTACGCCTTCGGCGCGCGGCACACGCGAACCGAAGAAGACATCGATCGGCCGATCCTTATTCTCCTGCTGCTCCTCAGGAATTAATGCTCCAATGCCACGCCCCAGGCCACGCCGTCGTTCCGCCATCGATTTCCTCCTCATTCAGCCCGTTCTGCCAGTTCTTGCGCAGCGGCAAGGTAGGCGATCGCCCCGCTTGATCTGGGTGCGTAGGTAATAACAGTCTCGCCGTAGGAAGGCGACTCAGCGATTCGCACTGATCGCGGAATCTCCGTGTCTAAGGTCTGCGTCGGGAAGAATTCCCGCACATTCGCCGCGACCTCGCTGCTGAGATTCGTACTCTTGGCGTACATGGTCAGCAGAATCGTACTCACTGTGAGATCCGGGTTCGCAGTGGTTCGCGCCGACTCAATTGTGCGCAGCAGTTGCGTAAGTCCTTCCAACGCGTAGTACTCGCATTGCACCGGAATCAGCACCTCGTTCGCGGCCACCAAGGCATTGATCGGCAGTAAAGACATGGAAGGAGGGCAGTCGATCAGCACATAGTCAATGTGTCGGTTGATCTCGTCCAGCGTGAGCAGCGCTTCCTGGATCGCATTACGCAGACGTACTTGCCGGTCAGGCGCGTCGGCGAGCTCCATGTCAATTAATGACAGCTTCAACGACGACGGCGCAACGTACAAGTTAGGTACCTGCTCCACCTGCTGCAAGATCGACACAAGTGAGTGTTCTCCCCGGAGAACCTCGTAAAGAGAGGGGCGTTCCTCGATGTTCGTAAGCCCAAGAGCTGTAGAGGCATTGCTCTGCGGATCATCATCAATAACCAGCACCTGCAGCCCGCCACTCGCCAGCGCGACGGCGAGATTTACCGCCGTCGTCGTCTTTCCGACGCCGCCCTTTTGGTTGGCAACCGAGATGATTCGAGTATGCGTCGGCTTCTTAAAACGTGTTGACGAGACCTTCTCCAGGCGCCTCATATCGTCGACGAGGCCAGAGGCCAGAGGTGAGTCGTCGCTAGCAAAGCGGTCCAGGCTCGTGCCTGAAGCGGAGGCACTTGACCGAGCGCTTGCGGCCTTCTTTCGCGGATCGCTCATATCACCATCCTTAGTCGTGCACCTAAGTCTACCTAGTAGCTGCGAGCGAGTGCTCTTCCACTACACAGCCACAGCGAAAGTGCTACACGACCCCGGCGAAAATGACGGTAGAGATCCTCATCGTGAAACCGGCCGGACCCGGACGTACGCGCCGCGTGCGGATGTTTGCACATGGATTCTGCCAGTTCGTGTGACGGGGGCAGTTCGTGTGACGGGGCGGGGCATCTGCACGGGTGGGTTTCTCCCGCTGGCGGGGCGAACTTTCGCGCCATTCAAGTCGAAAGTAGCCACGCGCTGCGACAGGGCAGCCATCTCACTTCACCGGAATCGGTACGCCTCCTCGTAAGGGGTATCGGGTAGCGCAAGCCCTTGAGGCGTGATTCCGTCGAACACATGCCGTGCGAGCAGTCGCAGCCTGTCGTACTTAGTGCGTTGGCGTGTGGCCTGGTTTGGCGTGTGGTCCGGCTTGGGATCAGCTGTAGCTTGGTGTGCGGTCTGGCTTGGCGCCGCCTCCGGCTTGGCACGCGCTCTCGCTTCAATCACACGACACTATCAAAGCGCGTGATTATCATACAGTTTATTTCGCGTCCTCGGGCGATGAGATGTGTTGGCTACCATCAAACAGTAGGAAATGCTCACTACTGCCGAACAAACAGGTCGGGCCCGTAGACCACTCCGCAATCCACAATTCCAACCCATCCGTTCCGATGTAACAACGGACCAGCGGTTGGGTAGAGCAACACCTTGACGACGTATCATTATATCAATATCGTATGGCGCGTGCTTACACCCGACCGACGCACGGCGAGTTGGGCATGGCTTCCAATGTGGCACCTCTTTCCCATACCACTCAAACTACGCCTACCACCGCCGAGAGATTACTCGCCGACAGTGAGTCATTCGCCGTCCCACTCAGACTACATTGTCCGGACAAGCCGCCAATCGCAGGCAAAGCTCGTCACCGTTTCGCTCGAACGGCCCGCATTCGGAGCAGTCGATGCCTGTGCCGCCGAGGCGGGCCGATTCACTTGCGAGCAAGCCTCGGGTGGCGACCTGCGCAGTATGGCGTTGACTTCGCGTTCACGCGCGAGGCTCAAGCATGCGATTGGGAGGTGCCCACCAGGAATTGTCTAGGCCGACGTACTGGCGAAGATCCAATGCCGCAGCGGACATCGCCCTCATGCACTGCAACGCCCTTTGAAAGCATTTCTCTGTCCGTCGTTTCACGCGAAACAGGTAGAGTCTCGCGTTATCGCCTTCTATCGATGCAGTAGGGAACGGCACCTCCCTGTCGTGGCGAAACGGTCCTGCAACGGACACTCAATGATGTTTCACGCGAATTGGCGCCTGACGAGTTCCGTGGCAATCCCCGCAACCAGCAGATGTGTTTCACGTGAAACGGGTAGGGGCTCGCCTCGTCGCCATTTACAAGCGCTCACTTGTCCACCTGGCACCACGTCCGACTCCCGCACCAAGATCTGCTAGCGACCTGATGTGTTTCACGTGAAACGGCGCGAGTCCAGCCATGTCGTTGTTTGCGATCATCGCCATGTCTGCCTCACGGAAGCACGCCCATACAACGAGCCTGGGTCGTGCCGGACCGCTCAGCGGTCTCGATATGTACCTGTAGTCACCTCGCGCAAGGTTCACACGGTCTGAGTCTGCCCGCCGCTCAGCTTCGCTGCGCTTTGATTCCCAGCCAAATCGATTGTGACATCTGTCCCGTTTCGCGTGCCCCGAGCCACGTTGGAGAGCCGACTCGGTCAGGAGCATCGCGTTCTCCACGCATGCCGCTGCGTTTGACACCAACAAGCAGGCTCCGGCACGCCATTGATCTCGCTCTCCCCGGACCGCTTTCTATCGACACCCCGCCTGCATTTCCCCGAGTCCGAAAGGTCAATTCAACTGGCATGGCGAGCCTAGTAGTCGTGTGAACACTAGACATCGCAACAGGTTGTCTATTCCGGAGGCATGGCGACCCCGGCCGCCACTACTGATGCCGCATTGCCAAGTTCTTCTCTTCACGCCAGGCACTCCCCACCAACGGTTAGACGCGTAACACGCACGTCACCCCACTAGGGAAGGGCTCTGCCGCACAACGTGTAAGCGTCAAGTGGTGTCGCACTTCGTGCGGCGAACAGCAGTGTCGACGCATGGAAAGCGTGGTCGGAAGACCACACTCCGATCATCGGTGCCGAAGTCGTCCGATGACACGATGTTTCATGTGAAACAACACCGCGCCCGTTGCAGCGACTCACCCCGGCTCCTCGTAGACGTATTCACGTCGCCACCGGGCGTAGATACCCGGTCGTCCGCGACGGCGAAGTCTTCCACTCGCGCCCTCGACTCGCGCCACCACCAGCGCCAGGACGCGCTTGAGACGGTCAGCCCAGGCGACACCTCTCGCCACGCAAAGTCCCGTCTGCGTTGACCGAAGCACCGTTGTCGTATGCTGCAGTGACCGCGCAGGCCTCAATCCGAGAGGGAGAGCCCTGCCAACAAGCTGCATCCGCAAGCTCAAGCGGTCCCCGCGTTACGAAGCTGCGTTCGGGGCAAACCGTGCAATGGTGCACTGTATTTCGGCTGCAGTACCACGCCGTCGCACCTCGCCGCTGAGGCAAGTCTTGTCGCTCTCCAAAAGCATAGACTCTTACCATTAGCGGCACCCGCCTCCTGCGCTTAGCGCTGCTATCCGCAGCGACTGCCCATCACGGCAATCTCGCAATCGCGCCTGGATCGATCATCCGTTTCACGTGAAACGCACACAGAGAATGAGCGCGGGGACTGGTTCGGTCCAGTCGGCATTTCACCTGAAACACGTCGCGCATAGGCTCGCACTAGCTTGACGGTCCGACCGAGCCGTCGTTTCACGTGAAACACTCGCCGACCGCAATCAAGAGCTCGCACTGGAGAGACGACTCTCACGTCGCGACGAATATGCACGCTGACTCCTGATATCGCCCGTGTAGCCCAGCCCCTTCTCTGCAGGGATCGAGCACGAATGCGCCTTCTGCACCGATGTCCGCCGCGCAGCCCATTCTCCTGCCTGTCTACCTCTTCACACGTTACAGGGTCGCAAGTCCGCAACGAACAGCGATTGCGGAACAGCTCCCGTCGACGAGACTCGTGCCAGACGACCTGGCTCCCGCGACCTCCCTGCGCCTCACTGACGCCGCTCCGACCGGCGTTTCATTTGCCTTGAGTCATCCACAGCTCATACGGCTACCGCCGCTAACCCTTGCGCACACCAGCACACTCATGGGGGGAGTGCGGAGCTCGTTCTGCCGCAATTACGTCCTGGTTCAGGTCAGCCAACCACGTGGAGAGTGCGGCACTCTGCTCCCGACGCTTTCCACTGTGCAAGAGCACCCACCTGGCCCCAGCATTTTCTTCCCCCATCCCACGTTTTCCACTCTCGAGCCACCGCGCAAACGCGCCGCTGCACGCTGACTGGGCCGCCAACCCCAAGTCATCGCCACTGGCCTCTCCCGTGTCGGGACCACGCGTGCTTCTCCGTGCCGAGAATTGGCGAGTATGTCTACTAGGAACGAAAGGCGTGGTCCATCTGCCGCACCCGGTATGCTTCCTGCCGGAAGCAGTCCATGTCTTCTCCTTGCCCCATCGGCACTACGCTACTCCTGCCACCTTCTCGACGAAATGTGGTCGTGCGGCCGACTTCTGTTAGCCGAGTAACTCCGAACGCCACGCACCCGGACCCAACTCGGCCGTCAGCACCGCGCCCATAAGTCCCATGGCCGGAGCCCGCATGGGTCATCTAACAGCACGCCGCATACGTATCCCAAGCCGGAGCCTGCGGCCTTCCAAGCACACACCGTTTCACGTGAAACGGTGTGTGCCTCCCGCACGCCGCAGCTACCACAATGCCACATGTTCCTTGGTCCCTCGGTGCGAGAACCTGCTCCGTCGCTTCGCCAAGGCGTGCAACCGACAATAGCAGGCTCCGAGATTCGCCCAGCCGCTCCGGCATTACCATGACAAGCGGGGATCAGTCTTTAGACCGTCCATTCCTCCCAAGGCGTTTGGCGTGCACGGCGGCCATGCCCGGCGCGCTACCCACCACCCGGCAACGCAATTCTGATCGGGGTACTCAGCGCCCGTTCCGCGGAGCCGCCGCACCCGACTCACCTATTCTCTGGCCCAACACGCAGCGCCAGGTCTGCAGAGCGACTCCAGCTGTCCAGGGGCATCTGAACTGTCTTGCACGTGGAGCCAAACGCATCGCTCTCCGCGGTTCGGTCGTGGCTGGAGTATGAGCCTCTATGCAATGGCGATCACAGACGACCGAAGCCTTGGCGCATAGAAACCTTAAGTCGGCTATCTCCACTTGCCTCTTCCCACGTCGGGCAGGACGACTCACAGTCTCGACGCGTAGCCGACACACGATTCAGGTACCTGTATCTGCCAGAGCGGTCACGTATTGACTCGGCCGCACTTCGCCAGGTTTCACGTGAAACACAAC
The DNA here is from genome assembly GCF_003073475.1 of Actinobaculum sp. 313. Classification (GTDB taxonomy): domain Bacteria; phylum Actinomycetota; class Actinomycetes; order Actinomycetales; family Actinomycetaceae; genus Asp313. The sequence goes on from NZ_CP029033.1 coordinate 2,762,132, forward strand.
CGCAGCGTCTGGCTGCGCCAATGCTGCTTCCGCAGCGCACCTAGATCCACTACCTCCCAACGCACCCGCGCCGATGCCTTCAACGTCTTGTGCTATTCCCACCTGAGGAGTTGTCCGCCCAGTCAGCCTACAGCGGCGCGCTTATGCGGTGGCTCGAGAGTGGAAGATGTGGGACACGGGAAGACCCGCCAAGCAATGTCTCTACTCGCCACCACCTCCTCACTCCGCACCACCACATCTTCGACAGACGACAGCACCGCGCCATCGCAGCGTCGCCGCGTCCATTTCCATCTGCGAGTTCGTCAATACCACAACAGGCTGCCAAGGCCAAGGTCTCATCCGTCGCCCGTCGCAGCTTGTTCAACTCTGTACTCACTTCCCACGAGTGATCCCACCAGACAGACAGTCGACGAGATAGGGGATGAGTCGCGCGCATGTTTCACGTGAAACATGTTGGGTACCGCCACGTCAGATACCGCCTCCCCAGCCAAGGTAGAACGCCGTGGCACAACCACGCGCGCACACACCGAGATACGACACAAGTGGCAAATCTGCCCGCATGACTGCTACTCCCAAGCCGATGTCCCTGCCGTATAACGGCGGCATAGTTGCTATGATAAATCCCGTTGGACCGACCGCATTCGGCATCGTTTACACTAATGGCTCCCGATGCCAAGAGAACCTTGATGCCCATTGCTCTGCATCACCTTGCAATCTTCCGGCTTGCGTCTACCGCCCGCCGCACAGCTAAGACCTGTTCTTTCACGCGAGTCTACTACCGCCTCCACCGCACTCCGCCATCAACATGTGTAGTGTTGTTACCCTGTCACTCCGTGGCCTCGGTGCCGATTGACCCTTCAGCCCTCACTCCTGTGCGCACTGCAGCCAGCTGCTCCAACGCTACGCACCAGGGCTGCCACCGCACGAAATAATGCTATGATAGCTAGCATCGATGCCTGTAGTGCACTCTGGCGATGCTGCTGCAACCACTCTACCGATCAAGGATTCGTTCTGTCCGGCGACAGCGGGCTTGCACATCGCATGCGCCAGCCTGCCCAATACGCGGTCCATCCTTTCCCTTACAGCCTCGTTAGCTCTTCCCCGGCGATGTCACGCGCTCCTACGCCCGGGCATATAGGGCGAACCTACGCCCGGGCATATAGGGCGAACTAGTCGCGGGAGCGACCTAGGACATTACGCGCTTGCACGCCCGGGCACTGTAGGGGCCATAAACTCCTGCCTCCGGTTCGCCGCGACTTCCCAACCAGAGCTCAGCCAGCCCTAACAATAGCTACCCCAACAACAGCCGCCCGCGACAGCACCAGCGGCGACGACCCAGCTAAGCCTGCTTACGGACCTCGACGACCCTTGTCGCCTCATCACACCCGAAGGGCGTTACAAGATGTACATCCACCCACTGTGCACGTGCGCGTCGCAACTCCCGATCCGAGGCCGCGATCTCCTCCTCGATCCGCGCACCTTTAAGAGCTACCAATGAACCCCCACGCTTTACCAGCGGCATCGTCATCGGCAAGAGTTTCTTCAGTGCAGCAACCGCCCGCGCTGTAACCACATCCGCAATCATCTTGCCGTGCAGTTCCTCTGAACGTGCATGTGCGACTTTGACATTGGCAAGTTGTAGCTCTCTCGCCACCAGGCTTAGCCAAGTGCACCGCCGCTCCATGGATTCCACGAGGGTAACACCGGTATCAGGTCGGAGCACTGCCAGCACGATTCCAGGGAATCCTGCCCCCGAACCAACATCGATGACCCGCGCGTTCTTGGGTACATACTCGAGGATCGCGGTCGAGTTGAGTATGTGCCGGGTCCATAAGCGTTGACCCTCACGCGGTCCGATAAGACCTTGCCGTTCACCTTCGCGTTCCAAAAGGCTCGCGTACCCCAACAGTTGATCCCACGCTAGGCCGAAGTGCTCCGCACCCCCGAGGGGTGCCGGTTCGAAACCCAACAACTCGCTCTCTTCATTCATTCTTCAGTTGCACCGTTCATGTTTCTCGGACCCACCGGACCTCGCTACACACCGACCGCAGACAGCTCTACCATCGTCAGTCAATTGCTTCACCATCCTAAACGCTGACCTCTTCAGATGTTACTTGGAGAGATCATCTCTGTGGTCGCGATACGGGTCGTAGCCCTGCCACCGCATCGGACCCCAGACCAATAGCGACATCCGCCCCGGAGTATTACCGTGTTCTCGCGCGGATCTCAACCCTTTTGCAACCGTTCCACGTCGGCTAATATGACACCCGGCACCGCGACGCACGTAGTTCTCACCGCCTGGCTTCTGTTCCGCCCAAAAAATTCGCCGCAGCAAACCCAGATCGACACAAACCACCTGAATCTTCCCGTCTCCAACCCGCGAACCAGCTCCCAAAATCCAAGGCAATCATGACAGCCGTAGAATCCGACCCGTACCGATGCCGAGCCTTATGCTCCACCAACGGTCAGCTTAGGACCCGCAGTCGGCCCAGGCGGCCAATCCGATTGCCCCCATCAGCGAGCGGGAAGAATCGCGCGCCGAACTCTCCACACGCCGCAACCACCCGCCCATCTAGCATCCGAAAACCCACCTGCCCGACCTCTCCACAGGCCAGAACCACCCGTCCACTCCACCTAGCATCCGGAAAGAACAGCACCGCGAGTTCGAGCTCACCATACGCACCAACCGGACTACTTTTCGCCTTATGGCCGTCTGTCAGGTCCGTCGAGCTCACCATACGCACGGACAGCACTGGAGACCTCACCGTTCAGATAGCGCGTGAATAACGCCCGAACGCCATTTCCGCAGCTGCCATCGGTGAAAACCTCACCGGCGCTAGCCCGCACACCGCATTCAAGCCCACCGTCCCCGTCAAAGTCCGCAGTGCGCATTAAACACGTCGCCGACGCCGAGGAGTTCGGCGTCGGCTTCGCGTCTACAAGTACTCCGCGTACGCGGTTTCTCTTCCGCGCGGCGGCTTACTCCTCGTCGTCGAAATCCTCTTCCGTTACGATTTCTTCGAGGCTGATAATCACGTGCCGCGCATTGCCGACGCCTTCAGAATCCGAATACAGACCGGACTGCGCCACGATATCGTGTACCACCTTGCGCTCGAAGGGATTCATCGGCTCGAGCGAAACGGTCTTCCCGGTATCGGTAACACGAGCCACCGCCTTGCGGGCGATCTTCGCAATCTCATTGCGACGGTTCTCACGGAAGCCGAGAATGTCCAGCATGAGTCGGCTTCGTTCGCCGGTCTGGCTCTGCACGGCAAGACGTGTCAGTTCTTGTAGTGCATCAAGCACTTCGCCGTCCTGCCCGACAAGCCGTCGCAACCGACGGTCTTCCTTACCATCGGTCACAATGGCCAAAGACGCGCGATCCGCTTCAACTGCAATCTCAATATCGCCGTCGAGGTCAGCGATGTCGAGCAGTTCTTCTAGATAATCTGCCGCGAAGTCACCTTCCTCATCTAGCTTCTTCAAGAGATCGCTATTATCGAGTGTTTCGCTCATAGTGGTTTCCTTCCTCTCACAAGTCTGTTGTCGCTGCGCCGCGAACGTGAACCCCGCGGTAGCTAGAAATTCCTCTTCTTCTGATTCTGCTGCTGCTTCTTCTTACGCTGTTGCTGCTTGGCCCGCGAACGCTGCCGTTCCGCCTGCCGACGCTCGTAGCGTTTCCGAGCGCGTTCGGCATCCGTCAAACCATCCTTACCGCGGACCTCATGCTCTCCCTCGTTACTCGCGGTCGCCTCGTTCGCGTCGACGTCGCCTGCCATCGCTGCCTGAGCACTCGCAGTTCTATCCACTTGCTCCTTCGGAGTTGCCTTAGCAGCCGCTTTCTTCGCACGACTCTTTCCAACCGGCTGTTGGCGCTGGCCGACGGAGCGCACTTCACTGGCGGCCTCACTATCTTCTTCCGGAGGCAATCCCTTGGCAATGCGGCGCTGACGCAGCCGCTCCTGGCGTTCCTTGTACGCCTTGGAACCTGGAGTCGGATTGTTCCGGATGAACCACGCCTGCTGGCCCATGTTCCAGAAGTTTCCTGCCACCCAGTACACAAGCACGCCGATTTGGAAGGCCACGCCGGTCACCAAATAGATAGCCGGCATACCGTAGAGCATGTACTTCTGCATCTGATACGCCGGGTTGGACCGATCCATCGATGACTCCGGCATGTTCTTCATCGTCAGCTGCTTTTGTGTAAAGAACATCGTCAAACTGAGCAGTAGAACAAACAGTGCCGCAATGATTCGCACCCGTAGGCTCAAGGAAGGATCGGCTCCTGGCTGGGAGAAAGACGCCGAAAGTGGCGCTCCGAAAACCGTTGAGTTCTCGAACTCAGCCGCAATGTTCGTGTCTATCGGACCCAGTGCGCCGCGATTACCGGAGGCGATACTCGGGAAAGCGTAGAGCACCCGGTACAACGAGAAGAGAATCGGCATCTGTACTAGCATCGGCAGGCACGAAGCAAATGGAGATGTACCGTGCTTGCGGTACAGCGCCTGCATCTCTTCCTGCTGCCGTTGCTGCGAAAGACGATCCTTTTTTCCCTTGTACTTCTTCTGAATCTTCTGGATCTCGGGCTGAAGGATCTGAGTTTGGCGCGAGGCTCGGATCTGCCGGTTGTACAGGGGCAGCACTATCAATCGGACAACAATAGTCAAGCCGATAATCGACAGCACCCAGGCCGGTCCGGCACCAGCATCCATACCGATGGCGGTCAGTCCTTGATGAATGCCGTACATAACCCATGCGACCAACCACATGATCGGGTGAAGGATAGTATCCACAGCTCTTCTTTCACTACCGCGAGCTCACGCCCGCATTCTCGATGTACTGCCCTTATTCCTCATCGCCCTGGCCGCGTTGGCCTGATGAGATCATCAGTTCGTGATCTTCCTGCGCGTACAACGCCATGAGTTCGGAGTGGTCGAGCGGAGCCGACGGCCATTTTCCCCGAGCCGGTACCCGATCAACACCACCTTTACTCCACGGATTGCAGCGCAAGATTCTCCAGACACTGAGAAGTGTACCTTTGACCACCCCATGAATTCGAAGCGCGCCATAAGCGTACTGGGAGCAACTCGGTGCATAGCGGCAAGTTGCCGGTAGCGCCGCCGAAATTGTCCTCTGGTACCAACGGATTGCCGCGAGGAGGGCGCATGTCACCGGATTTATCACGGCTGTCCTCCTTGACCTTCCGCTACGACGCCGACTTCGTCAGTTCGCTGTGCACCGGATTCCGCATTAGTGGTGAGGGCACCAGGCTGTTGCCGACCACAGGTCGAACTAGATGCTCGTTCCGCCTTGTTTCGCGCTCGACGGATCCCTTCATCCACATCTGCGGCAAGCTCTTGTGATGTCACGCCACGTGCTGCAGGCAGCGCGCGAACGGCTACCAATTCACCCGCCGTGAATTGTGGCAACCGATCTCGCAGAATATGCCGCAACTGGCGGGAGAGACGATGCCGAAGCACGGAGTTACCAACGCTTTTAGGTACGACAAAGCCGACCTTCACGGGGTGGAGGTCGGCTGAGCTTCCCGCCGAAATTACGTCTTGAGTAGATGGAGTGTAGATCGATACGACGAGCCGCTTCGTCCTGCCACGCGCACCACGCATGGCCTGAACAAACTCAACCGATCGTCGCATCCGATGGTCGGCGGGCAGCATCACTCACGCTGAAAGCTTTGCGCGGCCCTTACGGCGACGAGCAGCGATAACGGCCCGGCCAGCCCGCGTGCTCATGCGCTTGCGGAAGCCGTGCACTCGGGCGCGGTGACGATTATTCGGCTGATAAGTCCGCTTGGTCACTTTGACTCCTTGGAGCAGAACGCAGGATAAACCTGCCTGACAAAAACAACGCGGCACTCCCCGACGGAGAGCACAGCATCTACATAACTCTAGGCGATGCGGCTCAGCCGGGTCAATCTTTGAAGCTGTGCGCCAGTTCACCGGTACGCCGCACCCGAGCCGCCATTACTATGGGCGACGTCGGCGCGGTATTCCACATACAAGACAACACCTGGTTGCACACGTAGTGCAATATCTGACGACGTCGGCGCCGTCTGGTGCGGTGATCACGTCGTGTTGCGTGTGTGGGGCAATATCACTCTCACTGGAAAATATCCAGCGTCTCAGACACCGCGCTACGTACAGGGCATCATCTACGCTTCGGCATCGCTCCACAATAGACAGCATCTCAAGAGCCCGCTGCTTCCGCAGCCACACACCCCATCCAAGGCAGCGAACGCCGTGAGACCAGAACGTTGCTACGAGCGCGGAGTTCAGCGCCGCCTTTAATCGAACGCTCCTCGTAAGGCCCGCATACAGATCTGTTCCTCCTGCGACGCGGAGTCATTTCACAATATGTACAGCGCCACCCGCGACACCCTTGATAGCCCAGCCATTCATCCACAAGTCGGCCGATTGCGCTAATGGCCGACAAGGACCCATTGCTCAGACTTCTCGGGGATCTCGATAACATCAAAACACCGATACGCCAACGATCTCGCAACCTGCGGTCGGGGTCACTCGACTTCAAACTTGATTCATTCCAAATTACTCGACTTTTCATTCTTCTTCCACACCTGTGGACAAACTACCTGCAGCGGTTTTCGCGCAGGTTCGCGGACCGTCGCCCCCAAAACTACACGCGTGTAATTTCCACAGCTGTGCAGAATCCTGTGGATAAATCGAATGCGGAATCGCGAGCGGTGGCCTAATATGGCAAGAGTCTGATGAATACGGGCGCAAAGCGGGCAGGCTTTACGCCATGAACCGGCCATACCGGGCGGTAGGTCCACACACTGAGTAGGAGACAGCAGT